>NZ_CP004393.1:775000-925000 GCF_000819565.1 Celeribacter indicus | reverse complement strand
GATCCGGTCGGCGATGCGCAGTGCCTCGTCGAGATCGTGGGTGATGAAGATGATCGTCTTGTGCAGCTCCTCCTGGAGTTCGAGCAGGATCGACTGCATGTCCGTCCGGATGAGCGGATCGAGCGCGGAGAAGGCTTCGTCCATCAGCAGGATCTCCGCATCCGTCGCGAGCGCGCGGGCGAGACCGACGCGCTGCTGCTGGCCGCCGGAAAGCTGGTTGGGATATTGCCCCTCGAATCCCGAAAGCCCGACGCGGTCGAGCCACTTGCGCGCCCGCGTCTCCGCCTCGGCCTTTTCAACGCCCTGGATCTCGAGCCCGTATTTCGCATTCTCGAGCACGGTGCGGTGCGGCAGGAGGCCGAATTTCTGGAACACCATCGACATTTTGAAACGCCGCAGGTCGCGCAGCGCCTTGTCGTCCATCGCCAGCACATCCTCGCCGTCGACCCAGATCTCTCCCGCGGTGGGCTCGATCAGCCGGTTGAGGTGGCGGATCAGCGTCGACTTGCCGGAGCCCGACAGACCCATGATGACCTGGAGCTTGCGGGCGTGGATATCGAGATTGATATCCCTGAGCCCGAGCGCATGGGTGCTGTGCTCCATCAGCTCGGCCTTGGTCATGCCGGCCTTCACCTCTTCGAGCGCACGCATCGGATCGCTGCCGAAGATCTTGTAGAGGTTGCGGATGGAGACCTTCACCTCCTCCCCGGACTGGGTCGCATCAGTCATGGCGGGCCTCCCGGTAGCTTTGCAAACGCTTGCCGTAGGTCTGGCTCACGCGGTCGAAGATGATGGCGAGGGCGACGATCGCGAGGCCGTTCATCAGGCCGAGGGCGAGATACTGGTTGCCGATGGCGCGCAGCACCTGGGTCCCGAGCCCCCTCACCCCGATCATCGAGGCGATGACCACCATGGACAGCGCCATCATGATCGTCTGGTTCACGCCCGCGAAGATATTCGGGAGCGCCAGCGGGATCTGCACGCCAAAGAGTTTCTCCCGCGAGGAGGCACCGAAACTGTCGGCGGCCTCCATCACGTCGCGGTCGACGAGGCGGATGCCGAGATTGGTCAGGCGCACGATGGGCGGAATGGCGTAGATGCACACGGCGATGAGACCCGGCACCTTGCCGATGCCCAGGAGCATGACGACGGGGATGAGATAGACGAAGGAGGGGATCGTCTGCATCACGTCGAGCACCGGGGTGATGATCGACTGCGCACGATTGGACCGCGACATGAAGATCCCGATGGGAATGCCGATGGCGATACAGAGGATCGTTGCCACGGTGATCATCGCCAGCGTGGACATGGTGTCTTCCCACATCCCGAAGACGCCGATCAGCAGCAGCGAGACGATTGCGCCCGCGGTGATCTTCCAGCTGCGCGACCCGAACCAGGCGAGCGCGGCGATCACGAGGATGACGAGCGGCCAGGGCGCGTCGATCAGAACGTCCTCGAACCAGACGAGGAATTTCAGAAGGGGATTGAAGAAGGCCTCGAGCGCCGCGCCGTAATTGCGCGAGAAGGCGCGAAACCCTTCGTCGATCCCCTGCCGGAAAGCGGAGAGGTCGCTCCGCCCCAGTTCAGGGAATTCGGTGAAAAACTCCAGCATTGGATGGTCCTTTCACATGCACGAAGGGCCTGCAACAGGTCATTGCAGGCCCCTGTCAGTTCAGGTCAGCGGCGCGGTCAGAGCGCGTCCTTGACCTTTTCCGCGACTTCAGGGCTCACCCAGCCGGTCCAGACGTCTTCGTAATTCGCCAGGAATTCGAAGGCGGCATCCTCACCGGTTGCCTGGTTCTCGGTCATGTAGACGAGCATCTCGTTCATCACCTCGCCCGGAAAGACCCGCGCGGTGAGGTAGTCGAGCACGCCTTCCGGCGCGATCTCCTCGACGTCGGCGGTCACCACCGTCTTCACCTCGGACTGGGTCCAGCTCGAGGGCTGCGGATCGGCGCATTCGGAAGGCGACTTCACGATGCAGCCGTCCCAGTTTTCCTCGCCGGCCCATTCCGCCTCGAACTCGAGCGGCACGAGCTTGTATTTGCCGATGACGGCGGTCGGGTTCCAGTAATAGCCAAACCAGAACTCGTCGCGCTCGGCCGCCTTGGCGATGGCGCCCTCGAGGCCTGCCGCGGAGCCCGGATCGACCAGCACCCAGCCCTTGTCTTCCATATCGTAGGCGCGGAACATGTTCTCGTTCGCGGGCTGACAGCCCCAGCCGGACGGGCATCCCATGAAGGCGCCCTTGCTCTGGTCCTCGGCATAGGGGAAATACTCGGGATGCTCGAGCACCTTCTCGACCGTGTCGAGCTCAGGATGCGCCTCAGCAAAGGCAGGGGAGACCCACCATCCCTCGCCGAGACCCGTGATCGGCCCGTCGAGCAGCGTCACGAGGCGGCCTTCCTCCTCGGCTTTCGCCAGCGGCTCGCGCACCGCATTGGCCCAGAGTTCCGGCGCGATCTGCGGCTCGCCCTTCTCGTCCATCGACGCAAACAGCGTGTTCGTGCCGCCGTTCACGAGTTCGACGTCGCAGTCGAACCCTTCCTCGAGGATGATCGCATCGACATTGGCCATCAGCTCGCCCGATGCCCAGTTGAATTCCGCGACCTTCAGGTCGCCACACGCGTCCTGAGCCGATGCGCCGCCGGCGAGTGCTGCGATGGCGATGGTGCTGGCCGCAGCGAGTTTCAGTGAGTTCATGAGGGGGACCCCCGCTTACTTCGTGTGAGTACTCCGGTCCGCAGCTCCCTACCCCGAAACCGGTCACCACCCCGAATTGGGCGATTTCTCCACGCTGGCCCGCAACGCCCGCAACAGCAGGATCGGGCGCCCCTCCGCATCCATGGCATCTCTGTTTCCGTGGGGTGCCGCGAGGGCGTGAGGGACGGGCTCCGGCAGAGCATGTTCACAATGCAACATATCACGGTTCGTGATGCAACCAGATAGATCACGCAGGCGGGCCGAAACGCCGCGCCCCGCGGCGGTTGCATGAAACGGGTGCGGCGTCTATCAGTCTTGCGACCCAGGGCACGAGGACACGAGGGACATGGCCGCAGACCGCACGCTTCAAGACGCCGCCGAGCGCGAGAAATCGAAACGCATCGGGGCCCTCGGGAAGCTCTGGCCGTTCGTCCGCCCCTATCGACAGCTGATGGTCGCGGCCTTTGCCGCGCTCGTGCTCACCGCCTGCATCTCCCTCGTCCTGCCGATCGCCGTGCGGCGCGTCGTCGACGGCTTCCAGGGAGCGGGCGTGGTGCTGCTCGATCAGTATTTCGGCGCCGCCCTCCTGATCGCCGGGCTGCTCGCCCTCGGCACCGGGCTGCGCTACTACCTCGTCACCCGGCTGGGCGAACGCGTGGTCGCCGATATCCGCAAGGCGGTTTTCGGACGGATGATCCGCATGTCGCCCGCCTTTTACGAACGCATCATGACCGGCGAGGTCCTGTCGCGCATCACCACCGACACCACGCTGATCCTGTCGGTGATCGGCTCCTCGATCTCGGTGGCGCTGCGCAACGCGCTCATCATGCTCGGCGGTCTCGTCCTCATGCTCGTCACCTCGGCGAAGCTGACCGGCCTCGTCCTGCTGATCGTCCCCGTCGTGATCGTGCCGATCATCGTGCTCGGCCGCCGCCTGCGCAGCCTTTCGCGCGAGAACCAGGAATGGATCGCCTCCTCCTCCGGCACCGCCTCGGAGGCGCTCCTGTCCGCGCAGACCGTCCAGGCCTTCACTGCCGAGGCGCCGCAGTCCGCGCGCTTCGACACCGTGACGGAAAAGAGCTTCACCTCCGCCCATACCCGGATCCGGACCCGCGCCGCGATGACGGTGATCGTGATCGCGCTGATCTTCTCCGGCGTGGTCGGCGTGCTCTGGATCGGCGCGCGCGACGTGCGCACCGGCGCGATGACCATCGGCGAGCTCGTCCAGTTCGTGATCTACGCGATCATGGTCGCGGGCGCGTCGGGCGCGCTGTCCGAGATCTGGGGCGAGCTGCAACGCGCCGCCGGCGCCACCGAACGGCTCGTCGAACTGCTCTCTTCCGAGGACCCGGTGAAGGACCCCGCCGACCCGGTGCCGCTGCCCCTGCCGGCCAAGGGCGAGATCCGCTTCCGCGACGTGCGCTTCTTCTATCCCTCCCGCCCGGCCCATGCCGCGCTCGACGGCGTGTCCTTCGATGTCGCGCCGGGAGAGACCGTTGCGCTCGTCGGCCCCTCCGGCGCGGGCAAGTCGACGATCATCCAGCTCCTGCAACGCTTCTACGACCCGCAGGAAGGCGTGGTCGAGATCGACGGCATTCCCGTCTCCGCCATGGCGCGCGCCGATTTCCGCCGCCAGATGGCGCTCGTGCCGCAGGACCCGGTGATCTTCGCCGCCTCCGCCGCCGACAACATCCGCTTCGGCCGCCCCGACGCCACCGACGAGGAGGTGATCGCCGCCGCGAAGGCCGCCGCGGCCGACGAATTCCTGGCGAAACTCCCCGACGGCTACGCCTCCTATGTGGGCGAGCGCGGGATCATGCTCTCGGGCGGTCAGAAACAGCGCATCGCCATCGCCCGTGCGATCCTGCGCGATGCACCGATCCTGCTCCTGGACGAGGCGACCTCCGCGCTGGATTCCGAAAGCGAACGCGCGGTCCAGCACGCGGTCGAGGACATGGCGCGCAGCCGCACCACTCTGATCGTCGCCCACCGCCTCGCCACGGTGAAGAAGGCCGACCGCATCCTCGTCTTCGAGGACGGCAAGATCGTCGCGACCGGCACGCATGAAAGCCTCGTCGCGGAGGGCGGGCTCTACGCACGCCTTGCCAGGTTGCAATTCACCAACGGGGAGTGAGCGCAGCGTTTTCGCCGTATCTTTCGCGCCGCAAACCTCGGATACTCTCTCCCGGACCCTCCAGACGAAAGGAACCGGGAGATGGGCATTTTCAGTTTTCTCAAGGGCGCGGGAAAGAAGGTCGCCAAGGGCGAGGCGGCAAAGCCGAGCGAGGATGACCTGCTTGCCGAAATCAGGGCGCTCGGCCTGAAGGCCGACGGGCTGAAACTCGACGTGGACGGCGACACGGTGAAGCTGTCGGGCGATGCGGCCTCCCAGGAGGAAAAGGAAAAGATCATCCTCGCCGTCGGCAACGTCGAGGGAATCGCCGCGGTCGAGGACAGCGTTCCGGGCACGGAACCACGTTTCCACGAGGTCAGGAAGGGCGACACGCTCTGGGCGATCGCGGAGAAGACGCTGGGCAATGGCGCGCGCTACACCGAGATCTTCGAGGCGAACAAGCCGATGCTGAGCCATCCGGACAAGATCTACCCCGGCCAGGTCCTGCGCATTCCGCAAGATACCACCGCCTGAGCGGCCAGACCGCCGGAAAAGGGGCCCTCGCCTGCGAAGGCCCCTTGTCATTGCCGACGCGCAGGCCGTCTCCCGTCCCGCGCCCGCAACACGACCGTCGCGCCTCCCGATCCGGGACATTTCAACGTATTTTTTGTTTGGCCCGCCACCGGAAACCGTTACGATTCCACGCGACGGGCGTCGGCCTCGCCCGCCAGGAACGAGGGTGCAGAAACGGGTCGCAGTGGTGGTCACGAGTTCCGATCTCGAACGCGTCGAGGAAACCCTTGCACAGCGTCTTCTGGTGGACGGCGAGGCGCCGGGTGTGGTTCTGCGCGGCCTTCTGCGCGAGCGCGCCGATCTCGATCCGCTCACACTCGGTTTCCTGATGACCACCGTGGCCTCCGACCTGCACGGCTGGCCGGGCCCCGAATACCGGCGCCTGGCCGGAGAGGCGTTCGAGGCGGCGGCGCTCCTGATGTGCGAGAGCTGGGCGCTCGGCTTCGATCTCAGCGGCGCGCCGGGCGCCGCGCGGGCGGCACTTCTCGAGCTTTGGGCGGAAACGGAGCCCGCTCAGCAGGCTTCCACCACCACCGACCCGACCGAATAGCCCGCGCCGAAGGAACAGATCAGCGCCTTGTCTCCCGGCGCAAGCCCGTCGGAATGCTGCGCGAAGGCGATGATCGAGCCTGCCGAGGAGGTGTTGGCGTAGTCCTGGAGGATATTCGGCTGCTCCCCTGCCTCCGGCGTCCGTCCAAGCACCTTCTTCCCGATATAGTCGTTCATCGACTTGTTGGCCTGATGCAGCCAGAGCCGTTTGAGATCCTCGGGCGCTATCCCCTCCTCCTCCATATGCCGCGCGATATGGGCGGACACCAGCGGCAGCACCTCCTTGAACACCTTGCGCCCGTTCTGCATGAACTGCATGTCGCGCCGGTCCTCCATCTGATCGTGCGCGCGGCGCAGGAAGCCGTTGTTGTTGCGGATGTTGTTGGAGAACTGCGTGGCGCAGCGGGTCGAGAGCACCCGGAAGGCGGGCCGTGCCGCGACCTCCCCCGCCTCGAGCAGTACGGCTGTGCAGACGTCACCGAAGATGAAATGGCAATCCCGGTCCCGCCATTCGAGATGGCCCGAGGTGATCTCAGGACAGACGACGAGCGCACGGGTGACCGAGCCGGTGCGGATCATGTCCGTCGCGGCCTGGATGCCGAAGGTCGCCGAAGAACAGGCCACGTTCATGTCGAAGGCAAAGCCCCCCGCGCCGATCAGGTTCTGGATCTCCACCGCCATCGCCGGATAGGCGCGTTCCATGTTGGAGGCCGCGCAGATCACCAGATCGACCTCCCCGGCCGCCACGCCCGCCATCGCGAGCGCCTGTGACACCGCGTCCTGCGCCATCTCCGCCATCATCGACGGCGCCTCGTCCGGGCGCGGCGGATAGGTCGGACACATCCGCGCCGGATCGAGGATGCCGGCCTTGTCCATCACGTAGCGGCTTTCGATCCCCGAGGCGGAGACGATGAAATCGGCGGAGGAATGCCCTTTGGCCCGGATCGTTCCCGCCGCGATCTCCTCCGCGTGTTCCGCGTTGAACAGATCGACATGGGCATTGAATGCGGCCACGAGCTCCTCGTTCGAGATCGCATGCGGCGGCGTGAAGACACCCGTCCCGCTGATCACCACTTCGCGCATCGCCCCGCTCCTCCTTCGGTCGTCCAAGGGTAGGCAAACCCTAGTCCGGCAGGGCCTCCGCGTCCACAGCGCGCAGGAGACCGCCCTTTCGGCTGACGTGGCGTCGGCCGCGCGGCGGCGCGCGGTGACGCTGCGTTCGGGGCCCTCTGCGCAGTCTTGAACCGGCCCCGGATTGCGGGGAAGATATCCCGCAGGAGACGCGCCGGGCCGCAAGGCCTTGACGCGGCAAGGGGAGGAGAAGAGCAGATGCCACAGGATTTCAGTTCGCTCGAGGCGCGCAATGCCATCGACGCAGAGATGCCGTGGGAGGCGCGCGACGTTCCCAGAACGATCTATGCGCGGCTGAAGAAGACGGCCGAGGCCTTTCCCGACCGCCCCGCCTTTTCCTACCAGATCACCTCCGGCCCCAGAGACAGGGCAGAGACGCTGAGCTGGCGCGAGACGCTGTTCAGGACGACGCAGGCCGCCAACATGTTCCGTGCCCTCGGCATCGGCGAGACCGATGTCGTCGCCTATATCATGCCGAACGCCAACGAGACGCTGCTCACCTTCCTCGGCGCCATGGTCGCGGGGATCGCCAACCCGATCAACCCGCTTCTGGAACCCGAGCAGATCGCGGCGATCCTGCGGGAAACGAATGCGAAGATCGTCGTCACGCTGAAGAGCTTCCCGAAAAGCGACGTCGCCCAGAAGGTCGCCGAGGCGGTCCGCCACGCGCCGAACGTGGGGACGGTGCTCGAGGTCGATCTCCTGCGCTACCTCACACCGCCGAAACGCTGGATCGTGCCCCTCATCCGGCCGAAGAACCCGACAGCCCTCGCCCATCACGCCGATCTGCTCGACTTCAACGCCGAGCTTGCGAAACATCCGGGCGACCGGCTGACCTTCGAGGACGTGCAGCAGGACCGCGTGGCGGCCTACTTCCACACCGGCGGCACGACCGGCATGCCGAAGGTGGCGCAGCACAAGTATTCCGGCATGATCTACAACGGCTGGCTGGGCGGCACGCTCCTGTTCACCGAGCGGGACAATATCATGTGCCCCCTGCCGCTCTTCCACGTCTTCGCCTGCCAGGTGATCGTGATGAGCCAGCTCGCCTCCGGTGCACACGGCGTCTATCCGACCCCGGCGGGCTACCGTGGCGAGGGCGTGTTCGACAATTTCTGGAAACTCTGCGAGCGGTGGAAGATCTCCTTCATCATCACCGTGCCCACCGCCATTTCCGCGATGATGCAGCGCAAGGTGGACGCGGACATCTCCACCGTGCGCATGGCCTTCTCCGGTTCCGCCCCCCTGCCCGTCGAGCTCTACAAGCGGTTCGAGGCAGCCGCGGGCGTCGAGATCGTGGAGGGCTACGGACTGACCGAGGCGACCTGTCTCGTCTCCGTCAACCCGGTCGGCGGACGGAAGAAGATCGGCTCCGTCGGCATTCCCTTCCCGCATACCGACGTCAAGATCCTGCGCAAGACACCCGAGGGGCCGGTCGAATGCGGCGTGGACGAGGTCGGCGAGATCTGCATCGACAGCCCCGGCGTCTTCGAAGGCTCGACCTATACCGAGCGCGACAAGAATCACGACCTGTTCCACCACGACGTCTACCTGCGGACCGGCGATCTCGGGCGGATCGACGCGGACGGTTATCTCTGGATCACCGGACGTGCCAAGGATCTGATCATCCGCGGCGGGCACAATATCGACCCGGCGGAGATCGAGGAGGCGCTCTCCGGCCACGACGCCGTCGCCTTCGCCGGCGCGATCGGACAGCCTGACGCCCATGCCGGCGAATTGCCCTGCGCCTATGTGGAACTCGTCGACGGCGCCTCCGTGACCGCCGAGGAGCTCATGGCCTACGCCAAGATCCACATCCACGAACGCGCCGCGATCCCGAAACATATCGAGATCCTCGACGAGTTGCCGAAGACGGCGGTGGGCAAGGTCTTCAAGCCCGACCTGCGCAAGCGGGCGATCACGCGGGTCTACGACGATGCGCTCGAGAAGGCGGGACTTTCCACGCGTGTCGTCTCCGTCATCGACGACAAGAAACGCGGCCTCGTGGCACAGCTCGATCCGCAGACGCTGACGCAGGCCGATCGCGTGGAACAGGTGCTCGGGCAGTTCACGACGCCCTGGGAGCCGCGCCCGGAGTAACCCTTCCTTCCGACGGGGTCTGATGCTCCGGCGGATAAGCGGATGTTAAATATGGTTAACAAATGGAGATCGACGACATAAGAAAGGATGTGAAAATCGCATATATTTGACGCCTGTTAAACGATTCAGGCGTAAATCTGGTGACGTTATGCTGCTTGGTCTCATTATCTTCTCGATCTGCGTAGGCGCGATTGCTGCGCTGGTCGCCGTGTTCCTCGGTTATTCCTGGTGGGCTATCCTCTTGATTTACGCTGTGAGCACCTTCCTCGCCGGCACGACGCTGGCGGTGGTGCTCGCCGTGGCGCGGCTGGGCAGACGCAAATCCCGGCCCCGCGACACGTCCTCGGACGCCGAGGCGTCCGGCACCCGGTCCGGCCATCCCGAATCGCGCCGCTCCTGACCGTTTCGCTCCGCAAGAGCGGTCTCCCAAGGTCCCGGCGCCCCTTTCCCCTCCCCTCTGGCATCATGTGCCGTAACGTCATTTTCTCGATTTCCGCCGCGATTAACCCGGTCTCAACCTTTGGCGGCCATATTCGCCCTGTGATCGGCACCTGGCGTCCCGATACCGACATCGCTCCGACAGAAAGACAGGAAAAGGCTCATGGTCCTTGGTCAGACACTCATTTCCGTCCTCTTCGCAGCCGCCTTCTCCATCGCGGGCGGCGCCATCGGCATGCCGTTCCAGGTCGCAGCCCTGGCCTATCCGCTGGTGGGCGCCGCCACGCTGACGCTGCTCGTGACAGGCTGCTATGCAAGGCTGCGGGGGGAGAAGCTCGCAGCCTTCGGCCCGCCCATGTGAGTCCGCGCTGCCGGACCCGCTACCCCGCGCCCACGGCTCCCCCTGCCTCAGTCGCTCACGGCGGCGTCGGTGACGAGGCGCAGGCCGAGATGGGCGGGCGGGCTGCCGACGGCACAGCCCCCGCGCGCGGGATCGCGCACAAGAAACGGGATCGCCGCGACATGCTCCCCGCCGACGAAAAAGGCCGGGCACCGGTCCGGACCGGGCACCACGCCCCCGTCGCCGGCAAAACATTCCGACGTCCATTCCCACACCGACCCGTCGAGATCGGCGACCCCTTCCGGACTTACGGCGAAACTGCCGCTCGACCGCAGCCGCCGGGGCGCCAGGCCTTCGGTCAGATAGGCCGAGGCCCAGCTGAGCGCCGGATCGGTGAAGATCGGCTCCGGCGCCTCGGGGAGAACCTCCCTCGCCATGTGCTCCCATTCCGAAAGCGTCGGCAGGCGAAACGCATGGCGGCTGCGGCCATTGATCCACTCCAGGTACTGCATCGCGTCCACATGGCTCACCCCGGTCGCGGGCGTGAGCGCGGGATCGGCGCCCGCCGGTGCGCGGATGGCGAGCGCGCAGGCCCCGCTGTCGTGGCAGGCGCTCCATTCGGCGACCGTGACCTCGTATTTCTGGACGAAGATCCGGCGCCCGTCAGGCAGCACCACCGCATGTTCCGCCATCGCCGGCACATAACGCGGGTCGGGGCCGCGCAGGAACTCCCGCGCGACCCCGAGGAGGGCAGCCGCCGCCACGCAGAGCACCAGACCGGCGAGGGACAACCGAACGGCTCTCTTGCTGAAGGCGGACATGGCGCATGCCCCCGGCTCAGGTGTCCATGCTCCGCGGCGCGGCAACCTGTTCCATCAGGGAGTTGTCCCATTCGCCCTCGACGACGAAATGGGCAGTCGCGCCAAGCAGCGAGGCCTCGATGAGATTGTGGTTCACATAGGCATAGACCCCCGGCTGGCGGAACCGGTACATCGACGCCCCGGCGGAGCCGCCGCGGATGAACCAGCTTTCGAGCCCGGTCTGCGGCGCATCCGAGAACGACCCCGCCTCCCAGACGTAATCGCCGTGACCGCCGATCAGGTGCGGACGGGTGTCGCGATTGGCCTGGTTATGGATCATCAGCACCATGTCGCCCACCTTCGCGCGCAGGGCGTTCTCGCCGGTCAGCGCGCCCACCGATCCGTTGAAGACCGAATGCGTCGGCGTCAGCGTGCGCATCGCATCGAGGCTGTCGGCATAGTCGTCGCCCGCGAGCTCATAGGTCCTGAACGCGCCGGTTTCGTCGACCGGCAGGTAGAAATCCTGCTCCCCGATATAGGCGATGCTGTCGTAGACGAGCCGATTGCCGTCGCGGTCCTTCAGCCCGTCGCGGGGCAGCACCATCAACGCGCCGTTCATGCCATGGGTGACGTGATAGGGGATCATCGCCCCGCCCGGCGCGCAGTGATAGGTGAAGACGCCGGGTTTCGTCGCCTTCCAGCGCAACACGGTTTCCTCGCCGGGAAAGACATGGGTCAGCCCGCCGCCGCCCAGCGCCCCGGTCGAGGCGTGGAAGTCGATATTGTGCTCCATCATCGAGGCGTCGGGGTTGCGCAGCGTCAGCTCGACATAATCGCCCTCATGCACGATGACGAGCGGACCGGGCACGGAGCCGTTGTAGGTGAGCGCCCAGATTTCCGCGCCGGTGTCCTCGTCGACGGTCAGGAGCACCTCCTTCGTTTCCATGGTGATCTCGACGATCTTCGGTCCGCCCTGCGCCACCTGGTCATGGACCGGGGCAAAGGGCGGAGCGACGAGTTCCTGTTTCACGCGGGTATAACCCGACAGGTCGACCTGCGGTGCGGCGGCCTGCGCCTGTGCCTCGGCCTGAATGAATCGCGGGGCGACGGCACGGGACGCGGCGAGCGGCGCGGATTTGCGCACCGGCGCGGCCATGGCCGAATGCGCGCCGACCGCGGCGGCGGCACCGGCGAGCAGCGAACCGCGCAGCACATTGCGGCGGTTTGTCCTGACGAGACCGGGATTGATGTAACTGGTCATGTGACCCTCCAAGATATTCAGAGTTGTTTTTGTCTTGTGCGTAGGGTCGTTTTCGTTGTGGTTGTCGGAATGTGGTCAGAGATGGGAAAGCTGCGCCTCGAAGCGTTCCTTTGCCTTCTTCGGAACGCAGCCTTCGAGCAATCCCTCGGGCGCGGCGGCGGCATCGCCCACGGCGATGGTCATCACCATGCCCATGGCATAATGCGGCTTGCACATCACGGCATAGACGCCTTCGGTGTCGAGCGTGACGTCGAAAGCTTCGTTGATCTTCCCGCCGAAGGCGCTGGCGCCCTCCGGGATCATTCCGTCGAGGCTTTCGGCATTGTGGCCCTTGTCACTCGGCACGAAGCGGATCGTGTCACCCGGCGCGGCCTGAACGAAGGCGGGCTCGAAGACCATGCGGTCCTCGCCGCTCCTGTTGAGCATATGCACTTCGACGACGCCGGCGCTGGCGGCACTTCCCAGGAGTACGGCGACGAGGGTGGAAATCACGGGGCGGAACATGTTTTGTATCCTTTTCTTCCTATCCGTTCGCGCCCTGTATAGACCTGCGGCATATCGCGAATTTGCGTTGGCACAAACTTCGTGCAGTATTTTCGCGCCCGGCGGCGCAAGGAGGCGTTGGACGGGCGGACCTGGCTGTGCTTAGAGGGAGCCATGAACCCGACCAGCGCCCGCAAGACCCTGCCTCGCCTCGACGAGAGCCTCCTGAGCCACCTGCCGCCCTTTTCGCGGCTGGATCGGCGGCAGGTGCGCGAAATCCTCGATCTCGCAAGCGTCCGCCGCCTCGACGAAGGTGTCGCCGTGTTCGAGGAGGGCGCGCCGGCGGAGCGATTCTACATGCTGCTCGACGGCTATATCCGCGTGATGCGGATCACCCCGACCGGCGAGCAGGTGATCGCGCTGCATATTCCCGCCGGGCAGTTGTTCGGCATCGCGAAGGCGATCGGGCGCGACACCTATCCCGCGACCTCCGTCACCGCCTCGGAGGCGCTCGTGCTGAGCTGGCCGATGCGGGTCTGGGACGACTTCGTCGCCCGCTACGAGGGCTTCGCGACGGAGACTTACAAGACCGTCGGCCAGCGGCTCGGCGAGATGAACACCCGGATCGTGGAAATGGCGACGCAACAGGTGGAGCAGCGGGTCGCGAACGCGCTCCTGCGGCTCATCAACCAGACCGGTCGCAAGGTCGAAGGCGGGATCGAGATCGACTTTCCGATCACCCGCCAGGACCTGTCGGAAATGACCGGCACGACGCTGCACACCGTGTCGCGCCTGCTGAGCGGGTGGGAAAAGGACGGGATCGTCGCGAGCCGGCGCAAGCGGATCACGGTCACGGATCCGCACCGTCTCGTGCTCGTCTCGCAGGGGCACGCGCCGCGGTGATCGCGGCGGCCAGCGCGGCGGTGAAGGTCTCCCGCCCAAGGCGATATTCGGCACAGGCGTCGTCGATCGTGTGAAACGGGCTCACCAGGCATCCGACGCACAGCATCCTGTGACGCAGGAATACCTCCACGGTCGCGGGATGGCGCGCCATCAGTTCGGCAAGCGTGAGGTCGGGTGCGGTCAGGGCGTCATGCGGCATGGGACCTCCTCTCTTCGCACACCCTGCCACCGCGAAAGCGCCGGAACGTTGTGCTGGCGCAAACTTCCTCTCCGCCCCGCACGGTAGGGCTCGGGTCATCCGAAGACCAAGAGAGGCCCGACATGGCTGAGATTCTGACCAAGGCGCGCGCGCGCAACATCTTCTACGGAGGCTCCGTGTTCTTCGTCGTGGTGTTCATCGCGCTCACCGCACAGAGCCACAAATACATCGTGGACACGTCCACCGCCGGACTTCCGCTGACCGAGCAGGTCGCGCTCGGCAAGGCGGTCTGGGAACGCAATTCCTGCATCAACTGTCACACGCTGCACGGCGAGGGCGCCTATTTCGCGCCCGAAGTCGGCAATGTGATGACCCGCTGGGGCGTCGCCGACGACCCCGAAGGCGCCTTCGAAATCCTTCAGGGATGGATGGAGTCGCAGCCCTCCGGCATCGAGGGCCGCCGCCAGATGCCACATTTCGAGCTCACCGAAGAAGAGATCCGCGCCCTCGCGGAATTCCTGCGCTGGGCCGACCACACCGACACGCAAGGCTGGCCGCCGAACGAGGCAGGCTGAGGAGATCCCGATGAAATACCAGTCTCAATCCGTGGCGAAAGCCTATTTCTACTGTGCGATGGCGCTGTTCGGCATCCAGGTGCTCGGCGGGCTCCTCGCCGGCTGGATCTACGTTTCGCCCAACACGCTTTCCGAAATCCTGCCCTTCAACGTGATCCGCATGATCCACACCAACGCGCTGATCGTCTGGCTCCTGCTGGGCTTCTTCGGCGCGGCCTATTTCCTTGTCCCGGAGGAGGCCGAACGCGAACTCTTCTCCGTCAGGCTCGCCTATCTCCAGCTCATCATCCTGGTGGTCGGCACGCTCGGTGCGGTCCTCTCCTACCTCATGGGCATCCATGGCGGGCGCGAATTCCTCGAGCAACCGCTCTGGGTGAAATTCGGCATCCTCGTCGCCGCGGTGATCTTCCTCGTGAACATTTCCCTCACCGTCCTCGCCGGGCGCAAGACGGCGATCACCAACGTGCTGCTGATGGGGCTGTGGCTCCTGTCGCTCCTGTGGATCTTCGCCTTCATCAATCCCGAGAACCTGTCGCTCGACAAGATGTACTGGTGGATGGTCGTGCACCTCTGGGTGGAGGCCACATGGGAACTCGTGATGGCCGCGATTCTCGGCTACCTGATGCTGAAACTCACGGGCGTGGACCGCGAGGTGGTCGAGAAATGGCTCTACGTCATCGTCGCCACCGCGCTTTTCTCCGGCATTCTCGGCACCGGCCACCATTTCTACTGGATCGGCACGCCCGGCTACTGGCAATGGCTCGGCTCGGTCTTCTCCTGCTTCGAGGTCGTGCCCTTCTTCCTGATGATGTCCTTCGCCTTCATCATGGTCTGGAAGGGACGGCGCAACCACCCGAACAAGGCCGCGCTGCTGTGGTCGCTCGGCGCCTCGACGGTCGCCTTCTTCGGCGCGGGCGTCTGGGGGTTCCTGCACACGCTGCACGGCGTCAACTTCTACTCCCACGGCACGCAGATCACCGCCGCGCACGGCCACCTCGCCTTCTACGGGGCCTATGTCGCGCTGAACCTCGCGGTCTTCACCTACGCCATGCCGATGCTCAGGAACCGCGCGCCCTACAACCAGGTGCTCAACATGGCGTCCTTCTGGCTGATGACCGGCGGCATGGCCTTCATGACCTTCGTCCTGACCTTCGCGGGCACGATCCAGACGCATATGCAGCGCATCGTCGGCGCCTATTACATGGAGGTGCAGGACAGCCTGTCGGTCTTCTACCTGATGCGGTTCGGCGCGGGGGCCGCGGTGGTGATCGGCGCCCTGCTGTTCATCTATTCCCTCCTCGTCGTCCGCAAGCGCGAAATCATCGCGCCGGGCACCGCGACACCGCTGGCGGGAGAGTGAGAGATGAGCTTCGATCTGTCCCGGCCCCTGCCCTTCTACCGCCCGACCGGCCGCGAATGCGAGCTGTTCGAAACCGCCCATGATCACGGCCTGCCCCTTCTGCTGAAGGGGCCGACCGGCTGCGGCAAGACCCGGTTCGTCGAATACATGGCCGCGCGCCTCGGCAAGCCGCTCTACACGGTCGCCTGCCACGACGATCTGTCCGCCGCCGACCTGATCGGGCGCCACCTGCTCAAGGGCGGCGCGACGGAATGGGTCGACGGTCCGCTCACCCGCGCTGTGCGCGAGGGCGCGATCTGCTACCTCGACGAGGTGGTGGAGGCGCGCAAGGACGTGACCGTGGTGCTCCACCCGCTCACCGATTCACGCCGGACGCTCATGATCGACCGCACCGGCGAGGAACTCGCCGCGCCGCCGGGCTTCATGCTCGTGGCCTCCTACAACCCCGGCTATCAGAACGTGCTCAAGCGGCTGAAGCCCTCGACGCGGCAGCGCTTCCTGTCGCTCTCCTTCGACTTCCCGGCCGCGGAGACGGAGGTTTCCGTCATCGTGGAGGAAAGCGGCCTGCCCGCCGCCCGCGTCGCGCCGCTCGTCCGCCTCGCCGGGCACATCCGGGCGCTGTCGGGGATGGATCTCGAGGAAGGGGTCTCCACCCGTCTGCTGACCTATGCCGCGCGCCTCATGGCCGCGGGCATGGGTGTGGACGAGGCCCTCGACGTCGCGATCGTCGAACCGCTCAGCGACGAGCCGGACGTGCAGCAGGCGCTGCGCGACCTCATCGCCGCAGTCTATGGATAGGAGAGTGCCATGCGTCTGATGGACCTGATGGAACCGGAGGAGACGGTCGGCAATCTCTGGCACGGGCTGATCGAGGGGATGGGCGCGCAGCCGACTCACCCCGAGGCCGCCATGCGGCTCGCGGATCTGCGCCCGTCGCTCGCGCTGCTCCTGCGGGCCCTCGGGGCGCGTGCGGGCGTGGAGATCGTCGAGGCGCCCGCCACCCCCGTCCGCCATCGCACCGCATTGCGCCGCAGGATCGGATCGGGGCGCGAGAGCGAACATGTGGCGGCTTTCGACGGGGAGCGGTTGCGTCTTCCCCCATGTCTCGACCTCTTTCCCGAGGCACGGCTCAACCGCGCCGCCTATTTCTGGCTCACGGCCCTTGCGGCGGTGAGCGCGGAGGCTTTTCCCGACCTGCCCGAGAGCGACGGCCCTGCGATGGATTGCGCGCAGATCCGGGCCAATGCGTTCGCATGCGACCGCGCCTATCGTCTCTGTCCGGGGCTGCGGACCTCCTATCGCGATCTCGCCAGGCTGTCGCTCGCCCTGCGCACCGACCTGCCCCGCCCCGCAGCGGAAGCGGCGATGGAACAGGCCCTGCGCGACCAATTGGCGACCCGTCCCGGAGCAACGCAGCCCGCGGCGGAGACGGCCGGTCGCTACATGCCCCTCGCGCCCGTGCCGATCTGGCTGCGCTTTCTCCGCCGCGATGCGGGACCGGCCGCCGACGGGACCGAGGAGGAGGCCATGACGCCACCCCCGGCAATCGCGACCACCTCGCGCAAGCGGGCGACGCGCCGGGACCTCGACCAGACGCGCCGCAACGACGGCTTCATCATCCACCGTTTCGAAGCGATCCTGTCCTGGGTCGAGGCAATGAACCTCAATCGCTCCGTCGACGACGACGAGGACGACAACGCGGCCAAGGCTGCGGAGGACCAGGAGGAGATCGCGCTCACCCGCCACGACCGCAAGGCCGCGAGCCGGCTGAAGCTGCATCTCGACCTCTCGCCCGCCGACGCGCTGCACGAGGCGCTGGCGGGCTCCCATGTCTATCCCGAATGGAACCACCGCACGCGCAGCTACATGGAGGGCCATGTGCGTGTCCTCGACGCGCCTGCCCGCCCGGACGGCACCGGGAGCTTTCGCGCCGATCCCCGTCAGATCCGCGCCGTGCGGCGCCAGTTCGAAACCCTGCGCCCGCGTCGCCTGCTGCGCCCGCGCCAGGTCGACGGCAGCGAGATCGACCTCGACGCGCTGATCTGCACCCGCGCCGATCTCCTGGCCACGGGACGCGGCAGCGACCGGATCTGGCAGGAGGCACGGCAGGTGGAGCGCGACCTCGCCGTCGCCTTCCTCCTCGACACCTCGCGCTCAACGGAGGCCGCCATCGGCGACACATCGGTGATCGACGTGGCGCGCGCGGCGATGTCGGCACTCGCCTCCGGCCTCGATGCGGCGGGCGACCGCTTCGCGATCTGGGGGTTTTCCTCCCTGCGCCGCGACCGGGTGTTCCTGACGCGGGTGAAGGATTTCGCGGATCCGATGGGGGCGCCGGTGCTCGACAACATCGCCGCGCTGCGCCCCGGCCACTACACCCGCCTCGGCGCGGCGATCCGCCATGTGGGCGCGGAACTGGCCAGGGAGACGGCCGCGCGCCGGCTTCTCATCGTGCTGACCGACGGCAAGCCCAACGATCTGGATCATTACGAAGGCCGGCACGGGATCGAGGACAGCCACATGGCCGTGCGCGAGGCGCGCCGCGCCGGTCTCACGCTCCATGGCGTCATCGTGGACGAGGACGGGCAGGACTGGTTCGCGCGCATCTTCGGGCGCGGCGGCTTCACCCTCCTGCCCCATCCCGGACGCCTCACCCGCGCCCTCCCCGACATCTATCGCAGCCTCACACAGGAGACCTGACATGCGGCTTTTCATCTTCCTCGCCCTCCTCGCACCCGCCCCCGTCCTCGCCGCGTCCTTCGACCGGCCGATCCCGCAGGCGCAATCGGCCACGGCGGAACTCTGGTTCGCGCTGGCCTCGCTCGCGCTTTTCGCCGCGCTCGTGGCCGTCGCCCTTCTGGTCGCCCGCCGATGACCCGCCCCTGGTCACCCCTGCTGATCGCGCTCGTCCTCTATCCGTTCGGCTGGGGCGCGGCGGCGATCAACCTCTTCTTCGCCTCGCTCATCGGCTCCTGGCTCGGCACGCCGGTGGCCACGGCCCCCGTCGCGATCGGGTTCGGCGCGCTCGTCGCCCTGCCCGCGACCTATATATTCGCCTGTCACATCCGGCGCCTCATGGACGCCGCAGAGGCCTGAAAGGAATTCCCATGCCCGCTCTCACCTCCGCCGAACGCATGCGCCGCTGGCAAGGCCCCGCGATCCTGTCCTTCGGCTTCCGGCCCTTCTTCCTGTTTGGCGCGCTCTGGGCGGGGGTCGCGATGCTGCTCTGGATCCCTGCGCTGTCGGGCGCGCTCGACCTGCCCTCCCGGCTCGATCCGGTGAGCTGGCATGCCCATGCCTTCCTCTTCGGCTATCTCGGCGCGGTGGTCGCGGGCTTCCTGCTGACCGCCGTGCCGAACTGGACCGGCCGGCTGCCCGTCACCGGCGGTGCGCTGGCCGCACTCTTCGCGCTCTGGGCGGCGGGACGGTTCGGCATCCTCTTCTCGGGCCTTGTCCCCTTCGGCACCGTCGTCGCGCTCGATCTCGCCTTTCCGCTCGTGCTCGGCGCGCTGATCCTGCGCGAGATCGCGGCGGGAAAGAACTGGCACAACCTGCCGGTCCTCGGACTGCTCGCGACCTTCGCCCTTGCCGACCTCCTGTTCCTGCTCGAGGCGGCACGCGGCGGGGTTCCCGCCGACGGCGCCGGTATGCGGCTCGGCCTCGCCGCCGTCCTGATGATGATCGCGATGATCGGCGGACGGATCATCCCGTCCTTCACCCGCAACTGGCTTGCGAAGACACAGGATCCGGCCCGGCCCGCACCGCCGATGCAGCGGTTCGACAAGGCGGTGCTGCTCTCGACCCTGCCCGCGCTGGCGCTCTGGGTGGTGCGGTCGGACGCGCCGCTCACCGCGCTGGCGCTGATCGCGATCGGCGTGCTGCATCTGCTGCGCCTCGCCCGCTGGAAGGGCCCGCATACGCGCAGCGAGCCGCTGCTCGCCGTGCTGCATGTCGCCTATCTCTTCCTCCCGCTCGGCGCCTTCGCGGTCGCGGCGGCGATCCTCGCGCCCGCCGTCATCCAACCCACCGCCGCGCTGCATCTGTGGACGGCGGGCGCGGCCGGCGGCATGACGCTCGCAGTCATGACCCGCGCCTCGCTCGGCCATACCGGGCGCCCGCTGACAGCCTCGCGCATGACCTCGGCGATCTACCTGGCGATCCTGCTCGCAACCCTCCTGCGCGTCGCGGCCGGAATCGTGCCGCTGATGCTGCTCACCCATCTGTCGGGCGGATTCTGGTGCCTTGCATTCCTCGGCTTCGCGGCGAGCTACGGACCGATGCTCTGCACGCCGCGGCGGGCAAGGGCTGAGCGCGCCTAATCCTCGAGCAGGTGCTCGTAGCGCGCATCCGTCAGCGTCTTCATGAAGGCCACGAGCGCGTCGATGTCCCGGTCTTCGAAAGCCGGCCCGGTCTCGAGCTCCTCGAGCGACAGGTTCTCCGGCACTTCCGGCGGAAGGAAGGGCTCGCCGGTCTCGGGATTGATCTTCCGCGCCTCCGATTTCGTGTTGTAGGTGTTGTAGAACAGCACGACCGTGCGCAGATCCTCGAACACGCCGTTATGCATGTAGGGCGCCGTCACCGCCACATTGCGCAGCGTCGGCACCTTGTAGCGCCCGGAAAGGCCCGGCCGCCCCTCCACCGCCGCGTTCTGGCCGAGGCCGAGATCCACGAGCCCGACCCCGCCGTTCATCTCGCGCAGCCCCGTGTTCTCCGGCACGCCGATATTGTGGTATTCGTAATTGGTGAAGGTCTCCCCCTCCATCCCCGCGCGCGGGTTGAGCTGATGGCAGAGGTTGCAATTGGTGAACTGCTGGGAAAAGAACAGCGTCTCGCCCAAAAGCTCCTCGCGCGTCAGCTCCGCCTCGCCGCGCAGGTAGCGGTCATACTTGCTGTCGAAGGGCGAAAACAGGTCGGTGCGCTCGAAGGCGGCGATCGCCTTCGTCATCGCCGCATAGGCTTCGTCGTCGTCGTCGAAGATCTCCTCGCCGAACAGATCCCGGAAGGCCACGACATAGGCCGGGTTCTCCTCGAGCCGGTCGACCACATCGGCGGAGGAGGCCATGCCCATCTCGATCGGGTTGAGCGGCGGGCCGCCCGCCTGCTCCTCGAGCGTCGCCGCGCGCCCGTCGAGGAACTGCCCGCCGGCAAAGACACCTTCGGAGACCTCGGAGAAGACCGGCGCGAAATGCGCATAGGTGGCGGTGGGCGCGTTGCGGTCGCCCATGGACAGGCCGTCATCGCCAAAGGACGCGGGCCCGCGCGGGTCGGCAAAGGCGCTTTCGGGATCGTGGCAGGTGGCGCAGGACTGGGTCCGGTTCTTCGACAGGTTGACGTCGAAGAACAGCGCCTCGCCCAGATCCTCCAGCGTCGCAAGCTCCTCCGCCGCGACCGGCAGCGCCGCAAGCGAAAGCGGGAACAGGAGGGCGAGGGTCTTCATCGTCATCGTCGCGGGGGGCCTTATGCGGGACTTTGGCAAGCCACCATAACCGACTGTTTCGCTCAGACTTGGGCCCGGCGTCAATGGCACCGGGGCAAAACGTGATCGCCCCGCCCGCGACAGATTGTCAGCCCAGCGCCCCGCCGAAGGTGAAGCCGATGACCAGCAGCCCGCAGATCCGCGAGATCCGGTCCCTGACGGCGAAGACGATCGGATCGTCATCCATCTCCCCGCGATGGGTCGTCATGACGATCCAGCTCACCCAGAACAGGAGCACGAGACAGATGCCCCAGAGCGCTGCGGGATTGGCATAAAGCACGGCAACAGCGGGAGAATTCATGTAGAGCGCGAGAACGAGCACGGAGATATAGCCCGCGGCCAGCGCCATCTGCGAGATGATCGAAAGGTCCTCCACATGATAGCCGCGCCCGCTCGCGCCGAGCTTCCCGGCTTTCGCACTGTCCACGAGTTCCGCCTGCCGCTTGACCGCGGCGAGCGAGAAGAACAGGAAGATCGAGAAGGCAAGGAGCCACACCGAAAGCGGCACGGCGGCGGCCACCCCGCCCGCGATGAGGCGCATCGTGTAGAGCCCGGCGAGGACACAGATGTCGATCACCATGCGGCGCTTGAAATAGAGCGAATAGCCGGTGGTCATCGCGTAATAGCTCAGCATCACGAACAGGAACAGCGGCCCGAGCGCGAGCGACAGCAGGACACCCGCCGCGAACAATCCGCCGGCAAGCCATGTTCCGTGCGCAAGCGGCAGGCGACCCGAGGCGAAGGGCCGGTTGCGCTTGCGCGGATGGGCGCGGTCGGCGGCGAGGTCGAGCAGGTCGTTGAGCACATAGACGGAGGAGGCCACGAGCGAGAAGGCCGCGAAAGCCATGAGCGAAGCGAAAAAGGCACCGACGGTGAGCTGGTGGCCGAGCAGCATCGGAAGGAAGACGAGCAGGTTCTTCATCCACTGATGCGGGCGCAGCGCCTTCGCATAGGCGGCCGGATCGCGCCGTGCGGTGCCGATGTGCCCGACCTCGACCGGCAGCGCCTCCACCCGCCTCCGCAGCGCGGCCGGCGCGTTCACCGTCACCGCCCGTGCCGCGCCGGCCCAGACAGGGAGATCCGCCGCGTGATCGCCGAGGTAGACATAGCCGCCCGCGCCGTAGCGTTCCACGAGAAAGGCCGCCTTGTCCGCGCCCTTCAGGTTATGTCGGCCGTCGGAGGCATGGACTTCGTCGAACAGGCCGAGATGGGCCGCGATCCGGTCCGCGATCCCCCGATCCGACGCGGTGACGAGCGCGGTCGGACAGCCCTCGGCCCTTGCGGCGCGGAGGCAGGCGAGCACCTCCTCGTCATAGGGCAGGCTCGCGACCTCGACCGCGGAGGCCTCGGCGAGCGCGCGCTTGAGCGCCGCCTTCCCATGCGCCAGCGCGCGCAGCGTGCCGAGGGCGGACGGCCAGTCCTTCGAAGCGGCGGACCAGAAGCTTTCATGGAGCATATCCGACCGGACCAGCGTCCCGTCGAGATCCACCGCCAGAACCGGGCGGGGCAGGCCTGCATCGCTCACGTCGTCGTCCTCGCTTCCCCGCGCACCGTTTCCCGGCGCGCCCGTCTTTGGCGCGAGAATGCACAACCCGCACCGTCCCGCAAAGCGCGAAACGGCCGGCAGCCCGGTTTTCCCGCGCGAGAGGGACATATCCGTCACGCGGTTTCGGCTTGACCCTCCGCGCGCGCTGACATACCAACGACGACGACCGAGCGCGGGTATGGTGAAATGGTATCACACGAGCCTTCCAAGCTCTTGGTGCGGGTTCGATTCCCGCTACCCGCTCCACGGTCCCTTCCCCTTCCCTCTCCCCGGACATCCGCCGTCCCGACCCCACCGCGCCCGCGCGTGCTCATGTCCTCCGGGCCGAATACCGGGACACCGAAAATGGGCGGTTATCCTTGAAAAGGAGCTTCGCGTGGTGCCGCATGGTCAGCCGAGATGGTCTGTTTCCCGGTGACGATTGAACAGATCACCGATACAGCCTGCGGCCGCACCGAATCCAACATCATGAATGCGTCAGACGCCGCGCTTGCGGAAGGTGCCCACCGCCGTCGCGATCAGCTCGCCCGTCTCGTCGGTGAGCCGCCCCTCGGTGAAGAAGGTGCGCGCCCCGCCTCCGGTGCGCCGTCCCTCCGCGATGAGCCGCTGTCCCTTCGGCCGTGAGAGATAGTTGACGGTCATCGACAGGGTGAGCGTCATCTGCCGATCCTCGAGCCGTCCGGTATAAGCGCCCGAATATCCCATGGCGGTGTCGAGCATCGTGGCGTAGATGCCGCCATGCGGAATGCCGGAGCGATTCAGCAGGACGGGGGTGATCTCCGCCTCGACCTGCGCGAAATCCTCCGTCCAGGCGGTCTGACGGATGCCGAGATGCCGCAGGACGGCGGAAGGCTCTTCGATCCGGTCATCCCTGTCGTTCATATGTGTCGCTCCTACGCAAATTCATCGCCTGCGGTTCTCCGGCGGACAGATCTTCTGCCGCGGAAGCCCTCTCGGACCTTGCCACGCAAATGGCGGACCATCGGCGGCAACTTGCCGCGTGGCCCCGCGATCTGCAAGCGGGCAGCCTCAAAATGGCGCGACGCTCACCGCTGCGCCTTCCGCGCGATGTCGATCCGCGCCTCCATCATCGACATGGCCTTCAGGATCTCATGGCGCTGCGTGCGGTCCCCGGTTTCGCGCAACTCCGCACGCAGCCTGTCGAGCTCGCGCTTGAGCGACACGAATTCCGGCACGCCGCCGTTTTCCCGGATCACCCGGCTCAGCAGCGCATTCTCGGGATCCTCCTCACGCGGCAGCGGCTTGCCCGCGCCCGGCAGGTTGTCGAACTCGCCCCGCGCCTCCGCCTCGGCGATCTTCTGGTTGATGAGGTCGATCAGCGGATGGTCCATCACGCCTCCCGCGCCGCCCGGAACCGGGCGAGGCTTTCGGGCGGCCAGACCTCCTTCGGGGAATAGAAGCCCTCGAAGACGCGCGCGCCTTCGGGCAGCACGACCCAGGGCAGCTTCGTTTCCGTGAAGATGTGCACGTCCGGCACGATCCCGGCCCGCTCGTCCAGCACGCCCGCGCGGACGAAGGCGAAGGCCGCGCCCGAGCCCGCGTAATGCGACCAGAGCGCGACATGGCAGGTCGGACAGCGCGCGACCCTCTGGCCCTTGCCGGAATTGGACGGCGTCACGACCATTTCCGGCGCGCCGGAGACCATGGAGATTTCCGAGCTTTCCACGTAACAGTTCACCGCAAAGGCCGATCCCGTCTCCCTCTGGCACCAGGTGCAATGGCAACAATGCACGATCAGCGGCGGCGCCGTCACCTCGAACACGATCTCTCCGCAGGTGCAGCTCCCGCGCATGTCAGGCCTCCCATGGAAAACGCCCCCGATGATCGCGGGGGCGCGGGGAATTGTCCAGAGAGCGGCGCTCATCGCACGGTGATGCGGCCGTCCGTATAGGGTTCGTAGGGCGCGTTCTCGATAAGATAATCCGCCAGGACATCCGCGAGGTCGGGACCGAAGTCATAGGCATTCGCGGCGTCGATGAACATGGAATAGCCGTCGCCGCCGTTGCGCACGTAGTTGTTCGAGACCACGCCATAGGTGGCTTCGGGGTCGATCGGCTCGCCGCCGACCGTCACCTCGGAGATCCGGCTGCCCGCCTCGGCGGAGGGATCGACGGTATAGGACAGCCCCGCCACCTGCGCGAAGCGGCCTGCGCCCTCCTCCATCTGCGACGCACCGTTCTCGAGCGCCTCGACGACGGTCGCACCGCTCACCTCGAAGGTCGAGAGCGTGTTTTGGAAGGGCAGCACGGAGAGGATGGCGCCCATCGTCACCTCACCCGCGGGAATGGACGCGCGCAGACCGCCGCCGTTCTCGATCGCGATCTGGATCCCCTGGTCCTTCACCCGCTCGAGCATCGCATCGGCGACGAGCGTCCCCATCTCGCATTCGACCGCACGGCAGCTTTCCCGCGAGCCGTCGATCTCGGCGGCAGCTTCCGCCACCACCTTTTCCTTCAGCTCGTTGATCGGACCGGCCAGTTCGGCCACGCGCGCCTTGATCTCCTCGTCCTCGGCGACGGAGGCATCAAGCAGGATCGGCTCACCATTGACCGAGATCAGCGTGCCGACATCGTCGAAGGTCAGCACGAGATGGCCGAGATATTTCGAATAGGCATAGGCGGAAACCACCGGCACCTCGCCGACCATGGTCGGATAGGCCATCGCGCCCTCGATCTCGTTGGAGAAGAGCGTATGCGAATGCCCGCCGACGACCGCGTCGATCCCAGCGACGCTCTCCGCGATCGCAAGGTCCTTGGTCACGCCCACATGGGTGAGCGCGATGATCTTGTTGACGCCCTGCTCCTCGAGCGCGGCGACATCGGCGGCGAGGCTGTCGGCCTCGTTCTGGAAGATCACGTTCGGACCGGGGCTCGAGGTCTCGGGCGTGTCCACGGCGAGCGCGGAGATGATGCCGATCTTCTCGCCCCCCACTTCGAGGATCGTGTAATCCTCCACCTTGTCCTTGAGCACGTTCGACTGGCTCACATCGAGATTGCCGGAGATCACCGGGAACCCCACCGTGTCGATCAGCTTGAGCGTGCCTTCCGGACCGTCGTCGAATTCGTGGTTGCCGAGCGCCATCACGTCATAGCCGATCTTCTCCATCATCTCGGCTTCGACATCGCCCTTGTAGGTCGTATACATGAGCGAGCCCTGGTACTGGTCGCCCGCGTCGAGCAGGATCACGTTCTCCCCGTCGAGCTCGTCGCGCAGTTCGGAGACCTTCGTCGCGAGACGGGCGTAGCCGCCGAAACATTCCCCCGCCGCGTCCTCCTCCGCCGTGCAGGTGTTGTCATATGCGCTGATCGGCTCGATCCGGCTGTGCAGGTCGTTCGTATGCAGGACATGCAGCGTGTATTCCGCATGCGCCGCGCCGGCGAAAAGCGCCATGGAGGCGGAGGTCATAAGAAGAATGGTCTTGAACATGTCTGGCCCCTGTTGACTGATGCTCCAACCCTGACGAGAGTTGATCGCGGAGTCAAAGCCTCTGACCCGCCCCGGCGCGCAATCGTCGCGTGCCGGCGACCGGTGCCGGCCCACCGGGCAGGTCACGCCGGGGCGGCAATCCATCCGCCGACCACCGCATGCGCGAGATCGTCCGCCTCCGCCGGGTCGAAACGGCGCGTCAGCAGGCGCATCCAGGCCATTGCCACGACCGTCTCCGCGAGACGGCGGGAGTCGACGCCGGGGGCGAGCTCCCCGCGCGCCCGTGCCCGTTCGATCACCGCCGTCGTCGCCGCGAGCCGCTCGAGCCGGTACCCCTCGAGCGCCTCGGCCACGTCCGCGTCATATTGCGCCTCCGCGATGATCAGGGCGAAAAGCCCGCCTTCCGGCCGCGCCCAGAGCGAAAAGAGGTGGCGGTAGAAGGCTGCGACGGTGTCGATCAGGCTGCCCCCCTCCTCGTAGACGTAGCCGCCCTTCGCCCGCTCGTAGACCGCCACGATCAGCGCGCCCCGGTTCGGCCACCATTTGTAGAGCGTCGCCTTCCCCGCGCGCGCGCGTTTCGCCACCGCCTCCATCGTGAGGCCACGGGCGCCCTTTTCCGCGACCAGCGCCGCCGCGGCGTCCAGGATCGCGGCTTCGGTCGCCGGATTGCGCCGCGCACCGATCGAACGCCTCTGCGGCTTTGCACAGAGCCCTGTGTTGTTTGACACAGCTTTCCTCCCTTTACATATCGGAACGCATCGTTCATATGTGCCAACGAAACGCGCCGTTCCGTTTGGAGTACCACATGTCCGCGACCGCCGCCAGCCCGTCCCGAAAACCCTCCCGCCTCCGCTTTGCGCTTTTCGTGTTCGCCGGGGTGTATCCGCTCGTCACCTTCCTCATCTATGTGCTCGCGCCCTTCACCTCCGGCTGGGCGATCTGGCAGCGCAACCTCATCATGGTGCCGCTGATCGTGCTCGTGATGAATTTCGCGATCATCCCCTTCATCCACACCCGCTGCCGTCGCTGGATCTGAGGGCGCGCGCCCACATGCCCCATTGACCGCGCCTGCGCGACAGGGCATCCCGATCCCATGCTGATCTACAAAATCTTCCGCGCCCCCGAATGGGCGGCGATGCAGGCGGGCGGCGAAACCCTCGGCGCCCCCGTGGACCGCGCCGATGGCTATGTCCATTTCTCCACCGCCGCGCAGCTGCGCGAGACCGCCGCGAAATGGTTCGCGGAGGAAGGGAACCTCCATCTCCTCGCCGTCGAAAGCGACCGGCTCGGCCCCCATCTCAAATGGGAGCCGTCGCGCGGCGGGGCGCTGTTTCCGCATCTCTACCGGCCGTTGCGGATCGGGGATGTCGAATGGGTGAAACCCCTGCCCCTCGGCCCCGAGGGCCATGTCTTTCCCGAGGAGATCGCATGAGCCTGTTCGAACAGATCGGCATGACGCTCCTGCGCCGGGTCGATCCCGAACGCAGCCACGCGCTCGCTCTGGCCGCGCTGCGGGCAGGTCTCGCCCCGCTTCCCGGCCCCGTCAGCTCACCGCGGCTGAAGACGACGGTGGCGGGCATCGACATGCCCAATCCCGTCGGTCTTGCCGCGGGGTTCGACAAGAACGCCCAGGCGCTGCCACAGCTCGCCCGCGCGGGCTTCGGCTTTCTCGAGATCGGGGCAGCCACGCCGCGCCCGCAGGCCGGCAACCCGAAACCGCGCCTCTTCCGGCTCGGCGAGGACCGCGCGGTGATCAACCGCTTCGGCTTCAACAATGACGGAATGGAAGAAATCGCCAGCCGCCTCGCGCGCACGCGCAGCTCGGGACACCGGCTCGAGATCCCCGTCGGCCTCAATCTGGGCGCGAACAAGGACAGCTCCGACCGCGCCGCCGATTTCGCGCGCGTGCTGGCCCATTGCGGCAATTTCGTCG
This sequence comes from Celeribacter indicus, assembly GCF_000819565.1. NCBI lineage: Bacteria > Pseudomonadati > Pseudomonadota > Alphaproteobacteria > Rhodobacterales > Roseobacteraceae > Celeribacter > Celeribacter indicus. The sequence goes on along the minus strand of NZ_CP004393.1, from coordinate 897,070 downwards.
ATTTCGCGACGGTGAACGTCTCCTCGCCCAACACGGAGAAGCTGCGCGATCTCCAGGGGCCGGAGGCGCTCGAGGCGCTGCTCGCGGGCGTGCTCGACGCGCGCGCGGCGCTCAACCGGGAGATCCCCGTCTTCCTCAAGATCGCGCCCGATCTCGGCGGTGCGGAGATCGCGGAGATCGCGGAGGTCGCGCGCAAGTCCGGCATCGACGGCGTGATCGCCACCAACACGACCCTGGCGCGCGACGGATTGAAATCCCCGCACAGGTCCGAGGCCGGCGGACTTTCGGGCGATCCCCTGTTCGAGAAATCCACGCGCGTGCTGGCGCAACTGTCCCGCGTCCTGGAGGGGGAGCTGCCGCTCATCGGGGTCGGCGGGATCTCCTCCCCGCTCGATGCCTATACGAAGATCCGCGCGGGCGCCGCGGCGGTGCAGCTCTATTCCGCGATGGTCTATCACGGCCTCTCGCTCGCCCCTCGCATCGCGCAGGGCCTCGACGACCTGCTCGCCCGCGACGGCTACGACACCGTCGCGGAAGCGGTCGGCACCAGGCGCGGCGACTGGCTCTGAGGCGCGCGCCTCAGACCGCCGCATCGCGTTCGAGGCCGGGATATTTCCACAGGAGCGTGCCCCCGCGCGCCACGTAACTCACCATGAGCGCGGCCCAGAGCCCGTGATTGCCCCAGAGCGGGACAAGCGCCCAGACCGCGGCGAGATAGGCCAGAAGCGACAGCGCCGCCATGTTGCGCATGTCGCGCGTGCGCGTCGCGCCGATGAAGACGCCGTCGAGCATCCAGGGACCGAGCCCCACGAGCGGCACGGCCACCATCCACGGCAGGTAGTCGCGGGCCACCTCGCGCACGCCGGGCGCGGTGGTCATCGTGTCGATGATCGCACCGCCGAAGCCCCAGAAGGCCAGCGTCATCACGCCCGCGCTCACCAGCCCCCAGAAGGAAGCCAGGAGCGCCCCGCGCCTCAGCCCCGCCACCGACCGCGCGCCGAACGCCTGGCCCACGATCGCCTCGGCGGCAAAGGCGAAGCCGTCGAGCGCATAGGCGGTGATGGAGACGAACTGCATCAGGATGTTGTTCGCCGCGAGGGTCACGTCGTCGAACCCGGCGCTGAAGAAGGTGAAGCTCACCATGATCCCCAGCAGCATGACCGACCGGATGAGGATGTCCGTGTTGACTCGCGCCATGTGAAGGAGCCGTGCCGCCGAAAGGACGAGCGCGCTGTCGCGCCAGGCGGGGTGGACAAAGGCGTCGCGGCAGAGCCAGAGCCCGAAGGCGGCACCCGAGCTCTCCGCGATCACCGTGGCGACGGCGACGCCCTGCACGCCCCAGCCGAGGCCGAGGACGAACCAGAGATCCAGCAGGATGTTGAACCCGTTCATCCAGAGCTGGAGCGCCAGCACCCCCCGCGTGCGCTCCTGCGCGATGAGCCAGCCGGTGAGGCCGAAGACGGCGATGTTGAACGGCGCCGACCAGATACGGATCGCGATATAGCTGCGCGCGAGCGCTTCGACCTCCTCCGAGGCCGGCGCCAGCCGGAAGGCGGCCCAGAGCACCGGCACCTGGAACAGGATGAGCAGGAGTCCGCCCGCGACGGCGGCGAGCAATACGCGGGTCAGGAAGGCGGAGACCTCCGCCTCGTCGCCCGCGCCGCGCGCCTGCGACACGAGCCCGGTCGTGCCCATCCGCAGGAAGCCGAAGATCCAGTAGATCGAGGCCAGGATCACCGAGCCGAGCCCCACCGCACCGATGGGCGCAGCCTCGCCCAACTGGCCGACGACGCCGGTATCGACCGCGCCGAGGATCGGGACGGTCGCGTTCGACAGCACGATCGGCACGGCGATGGAGAGGACGCGCCGATGGGACAGCGGGCGTGCTTCAGTCATCGGCAGGGAGCTGGTCGGGCATCAGGAAATGCCCCGTCGCCTGCACCGTCGGCCGCGCCCGGTTGTCCTGCCAGGCCTCGACCCGGACGGAGGCATAACGGCGGCCGGCGCGGGTGATCTCCGCCCGCGCATAGGCATCGCGCGGCAGGCCGGAGCGCAGGTAATCCACCGTGAGGTCGATCGTCTTCGGCAGGGCCGGCTGCGTCTCGAGCACCTCCCCCGCCTCGATCCGCGGCCAGATGACCGACCAGCCGAGCGAGATGATCGCCGTGACCTCGAGAAAGGCCGCGAGCGCGCCGCCGTGAAGCGCGGGCAGCAACGGGTTGCCGATCATGTCCGGCCTGTAGGGCATCACGCAGGTCAGCTCGTCGCCCCGCCGTTCGAAGGCGAAGCCCATGAACCGGATATAGGGCACGCGCTCCACCAGCGCCGCAAGCGCGGCATCGCGCCGTTCCTTGACGACCTGGACGGGTTCGGGCGTGCGCCGGCTCATCGCTTGCGCTCCACGGTGAAGGCCCCGGTGGCGGCGGCCACGGGCACGTCGGAGGTGCCGTCCGTGGCGGAGACGCGCACGAAGGCGACGGAACGGGTCATGTGGAAACAGATGCCATGCGCGGTGACGGTCGCGCCGGGACGGGCGCTGCGCATGTAGTCGATGCGCAGATCCAGCGTCGCGGTGGCGATGCCCGCGTTCGGATGGCTCATCACCGCCGCCCCCGCGCAGGTATCCATGAGCGCGGAAACCGCGCCCCCGTGGATGACCCCGGTTTCGGGATCCCCGATCAGCTCCGTGGAATAGGGCATGAACAGCTCCGCCTCTCCCTCCCCGATCGTGTCGAGCACGATCCCGAGCGCGCGGCAATGCGGCAGGTTGTCGATGAAATTCCGTGCGATTTTCGTGCGGTCGTCACTCATGGCAGAAAGGGGTCATTCCAGGCAGATCGGCCCCATAATGTGCCTTGCCGGTGCGGCTGCAAGGCTTAACTCCGCGAGTGAGACTTATTCTCAATTGACGTCGCGGAACGCCTCGGGCTTTGCCCCGCGACGCCCGCGCGCACGATCCCGGCCTTGATCCTCCGCCACGCGGTTCACTATGGTCTTCCTGACCTGCCGAATTGGGTTGCCAAACCGAATTCGCCCGTCTTAGGTGCCGCGTGAGGAGAGAAACAACGCATGTCCGACCAACGGCTCACCTTCAAGGAAATGTGCGCGGCCTTCGATGTGACCCCGCGCACCCTGCGGTATTACGAATATATCGAGCTTCTGGCGCCGGAGAAGGAAGGCCGTTCGCGGTTCTACACCCCGCGCGAGGTCGCCCGGATGACGCTGATCCTGCGCGGGCGCAAATATGGATTTTCGCTCGAGGAAATCCGGCAATGGCTGCTGATCTACGAGGAAAAGGGCACGCAGGCCCAGGCCCAGGCCTTCCTCGAGCTGGCCGACCGCCAGCTCGTCGCGCTCGAGACGCAGAAACACGAGCTCGAACGCGCCATCGCCGAACTGCGCGACCTGCGCGAGACGACCGCCCAGGCCCAGACGGAAAGCTGAGCGCCGGCCGCGGCGCCGCCCGGACCGGCCGCGGCGTGCCGGCCGGGACAGCAGACCTGAAACCGCTTTGAGACGGATTTTCCCGCGAAAACCGCCTGTGCGCTGAAACGCGCCCAAACCGTTTGCAACCATATTCTTGAATGTCTACCTTCTGGCTGACGAGCGGACCTCGTCGGACCGGGACGAAAAGAATGACGTCACGTTTCGATTAAAGAGGCGTTGCGGATCTGACTAGGATGGGCGCGAAGGCACTGCTTCGCGCCCCGAAGGCAGCTCGCATCGGACGGATCGTCCGGGCGGTTGTGCGGGATGCGGAGAAGGCCGGAAGATGACGAAAGAGGTGATGACCATCCGCGAAATGTGCGATGCGGTCGACGTGACGCCCCGCACGCTGCGCTTCTACGAAGCCAAGGAACTGCTCTTCCCGATCCGCGAGGGCCAGAAGAGGCTGTTCACCCCCCGCGACCGCGCACGGCTGAAACTCATCCTTCGGGGCAAGAGATTCGGCTTCGCCCTCGAAGAGATCCGGCAACTGCTCAATCTCTATTCCGAGGAGGATCGCGGACAGGCCCAGATGCGCGAGGCGCGCGAGGCCTGTCGGCAGAAGCTGGCGGAGATGGAAGTCCGCAGGACGGAACTTCTACAGGTCATGACCGAGCTTGAGGACGCGATCGACTGGGTGGAGACCCGGCTCGAGACCACGACATCCGCGGGGAAGGACGGCTGACCCTCTTTCCCCGCGCGAGACAGCAAAGGGAGAGACGCCATGCCGAGCTACACGGCACCGACCAAAGACATCCAATACGTTCTGCACGAGGTGCTGAACGTGTCCGGGTCCGACATTCCGGGCTATTCCGACCTCGAACCCGAGTTCACCGAGGCCATTCTCGAGGCCGCCGGACAGCTCGCCGCCGAGGTGATCGCGCCGCTCAACCCCGTGGGCGACAAGGAGGGCTGCACGCTGCAAAACGGCGTCGTCTCCACGCCGAAGGGCTTCCGGGAGGCGTTCGAACAGGTGAAGGAGGGCGGCTGGCCCGGCCTCGACATGCCGGAGGACTTCGGCGGCCAGGGCATGCCCTACCTCATGGGCACCGCGGTGGGCGAGATGTTCTCCGCCGCGGGCCAGGCCTTCACCATGTACCAGGGGCTCACCCATGGCGCGGCCTCCGCGATCCTCGTCCACGGCACCGACCAGCAGAAGGCGACCTACCTGCCCAGGATGGTCTCCTGCGACTGGACCGGCACGATGAACCTTACCGAACCGCATTCCGGCACCGATCTCGGCCTCATGCGCACGAAGGCGGAGCCGCAGGCGGACGGCAGCTACAGGATTTCCGGCCAGAAGATCTTCATCTCCGCGGGCGATCACGACCTGAGCGAGAACGTGATCCACCTCGTGCTCGCGCGGATCGCGGGCGGACCCGAGGGGATCAAGGGCGTGTCGCTCTTCATCGTGCCGAAATTCATGGTGAACGAGGACGGCTCCCTCGGCGCGCGCAACGGCGTCTCCGTCGGTTCGCTCGAGGAGAAGATGGGCATCCACGGCAACGCGACCTGCGTGATGAACTACGACGAGGCGACCGGCTACCTCCTGGGCGCCGAGCACAAGGGAATGCGCGCGATGTTCACGATGATGAACGAGGCACGGCTCGGCGTCGGCATGCAGGGCCTCGCCCAGGCCGAAGCCGCCTACCAGAACGCGGTCGCCTATGCGAAGGAACGGCTCCAGGGCCGTGCGGTGACCGGGGCCGAAAACCCCGACGGGCCGGCCGATCCGATCATCGTGCACCCCGACATCCGCCGCAACCTGATGGACCAGAAGAGCTTCATCGAGGGCGCGCGCGCCTTCATGCTCTGGGGCGCGCAGCTCATCGACCAGAGCCACCGCGCCGGCGACGCCGAGGCCGAAGGCCTCATCTCGCTGATGACGCCGGTGCTGAAGGGCTTCCTCACCGACAAGGGCTTCGAGGCGACGGTGAACGCACAGCAGGTCTTCGGCGGACATGGCTATATCGAGGAATGGGGCATGTCCCAGTTCGTCCGCGACGCCCGGATCACCCAGATCTACGAAGGCGCGAACGGGGTGCAGGCGCTCGACCTCGTCGGCCGCAAGCTGGCGCAGGACGGCGGCAAGCATGTCATGGCCTTCTTCGAGATGGTGAAATCCTTCTGCAAGGAGAATGGCGAAGGCGAGATGGCGGCGTTCACCGATCCGCTCAAGACCGCCTCGAAGGACCTGCAATCGGCGGGCATGTTCTTCATGCAGCACGGGATGAAAACCCCGAACGCGGCGCTGTCGGGCTCCTATGATTTCATGCACCTGTTCGGCTATGTCTGCCTCGGCCTGATGTGGGCGCGCATGGCCAAGGTCTCGCTTGCCGCGCTCGCCAACGGCACCGGGGAACGCGCCTTCCACGAGGCGAAACTCGCCACCGCCCGTTATTACATGGCGCGGCAACTGCCGATGACGGGCACGCTGCTGAAGCGGATCGAAAGCGGCGCCGATCCGGTCATGGCGCTGCCGGTCGAGGCGTTCTAGCCCCGGACCGGCCCGAGACGACGGCCCCTGCCCCTCGCGGGCGGGGGCTTCCCCTTTGCGGCCCCGCGCGGCCGGACATGACGGAGCGTAACCATGCCGAAGCGGTTCAGAATGACGCGGCGTTTTCCTGTATCCATGACCGAAGACGGCTATCGTCGGCTCAGACAGTTCTCGCGGGAGGCGGGGCTCGACGAGGGAGAGGCGCTGTCCTTCCTGTTCGAGAATTTCTCTTCCGTGACGGACGAGGAGACGCTGACGCACCGGCTGCGTCTGTTCAATTCGGAACTCGAGACGAGGAAGCGATGACCCGCACCGCGCGCCAGAACCGGACGGCCGTCCTGGAACGGACCGCGCGCCATGAGTATTTCAGGCAGCAAAAAGCCGCGATTGCGCCATCCGGCTCCGGCAGTCCGGGCTTTTTGCTGCTGGAAATACTCAAATTCGCCGCCTGCCACCCTAACTCTACCGGGACGGGGAAAGCGCGCCGCGCCATCCTGCCCGGCCGCACATTTCCCCATGATTTGTTGCCCGGCACCCCAGCAGGCCGGGCGTGAGGAGGAGAGAATGACCGACGCCTATATCTACGATGCCCTGCGCAGCCCGCGCGGCAAGGGGCGCAAGGACGGGAGCCTGCACGAGGTGACCTCCGCGCGCCTCTCCGCGCAGATGCTGAACGCGGTGAAGGAGCGCAACAATCTCGACGGGCATGCCGTCGAGGACGTGATCTGGGGGAACGTGACGCAGGTCGGCGAGCAGGGCGGCTGCCTTGCGCGCACCGCGGTGCTGGCCTCCGATCTCGACGAGCGCATTCCGGGGCTGGCGATCAACCGCTTCTGCGCCTCCGGCATGGAGGCGGTGAACCTCGCCGCCAACCAGGTGCGGGGCGGTGCGGGCATGGCCTATATCGCCGGCGGCGTGGAGATGATGGGCCGTGTGGCCATGGGCTCCGACGGGGCGGCGATCGCGGTCGATCCCTCCATCGCGATGTCCACCTATTTCGTGCCGCAGGGCATTTCGGCGGATATCATCGCGACGCAATACGGGTTCAGCCGCGACGATGCCGACGCGCTGGCGGTCGAAAGCCAGAAACGCGCCGCCGCGGCCTGGGAGGACAGGCGTTTCGCGAAGTCCATCGTGCCGGTGACGGATATCAACGGGCTTCCGATCCTCGACCATGACGAATACATGCGTCCGGGCACCGACATGCAGGCGCTCGGCAGCCTCAAGGCATCCTTCCGCGAGATGGGCGAGGTGATGCCCGGCTTCGACAAGGTGGCGCTGATGAAATACCCGCATCTCGAGAAGATCGAGCATATCCACCATGCGGGCAATTCCTCGGGCATCGTGGACGGGGCCGCGGCGGTTCTGATCGGCAACAGGGAGTTCGGGGAGAAATGGGGCCTGACGCCGCGCGCGCGCATCCGCGCGACGGCGAAGATCGGCACCGATCCGACGATCATGCTCACCGGTCCCGTGCCGGTGACCGACAAGATCCTGAAGGACAGCGGCATGTCGATTTCCGACATCGACCTGTTCGAGGTGAACGAGGCCTTCGCCGCGGTCGTGCTGCGCTTCATGCAGGCGTTCGACGTGGACAGCTCCAGGGTCAACGTCAACGGCGGCGCCATCGCCATGGGCCATCCGCTCGGCGCGACCGGTGCGATCATCATCGGCACGCTGCTCGACGAGCTGGAACGTTCGGGCAAGGGCGTCGGGCTTGCCACGCTCTGCATCGCATCCGGCATGGGCGCGGCCACGATCATCGAGCGCGTGTAAGGGGAGGACAGAGGCATGACCGATTTTCATTATGACGTGGACGCGGACGGCGTCGCGACGATCACCTGGGACATCCCGAACAAGTCGATGAACGTCCTCTCGATGGAGGGGATCGCGGAACTCGACGCCTGTATCGACAAGGCGCTCGGCGACGCGGCGGTGAAGGGGATCGTGATCACCTCCGGCAAGGACAGCTTTGCGGGCGGGATGGATCTCAACATCATCGCGAAGATGAAGGACGCGGCGGGCGACGAGCCGGCGAAGGGTCTTTTCGACGGGCTGATGAACATGCACGCGATCCTGCGCAAGCTCGAACGCGCCGGGATGGACCCGAAGACCAGCAAGGGCGGCAAGCCCGTGGCCGCCGCCCTGCCCGGCACGGCGCTCGGCATCGGGCTGGAGCTGCCGCTCTCGTGCCACCGCATCTTCGCCGCCGACACGCCGAAGGCAAAGATCGGCCTGCCGGAGATCAAGGTCGGCATCTTCCCCGGCATGGGCGGCACCACCCGCGTCTCGCGCCTCCTCGGCGCGATGGCGGCGGCCCCGATCCTGCTCGAGGGCAAGATGATGGACCCGGCACAGGCGAAGGGCGCGGGCCTCGTCCACGAGATCGTTCCCGCCGAGGCGCTTCTCGCGAAAGCGAAGGAGTGGGTTCTGACCGCGAAGGACGCCGACCTCGTGAAGCCCTGGGACCAGAAGGGCTGGAAGATGCCTGGCGGCGCGCCCTATCATCCGGCGGGTTTCATGACCTTCGTCGGCGCCTCCGCCATGGTCAACGGCAGCACGCAAGGCGTGTATCCGGCGGCGAAGGCCCTGCTCTCCGCGGTCTACGAAGGCGCCATGGTGCCCTTCGACACCGCGCTGAGGATCGAGGCGCGCTGGTTCACCCATGTGCTGATGAACCCCTCCTCCTCCGCGATGATCCGCTCGCTCTTCATCAACAAGGAGGCGCTCGAGAAAGGGGCGAACCGGCCTGACGTCGCGGACCAGACCGTGAAGAAGGTCGGCGTGCTCGGCGCCGGCATGATGGGCGCGGGCATTGCCTATGTCTCCGCCAACGCGGGCATCGAGGTCGTGCTGATCGACCAGAAGCAGGAGGCCGCGGACAAGGGCAAATCCTATTCCGAGGGCATTCTCGACAAGGGCATCAGCCGCAAGAAGGTGACGCCGGAGAAGAAGGAAGAGGTGCTCTCGCGCATCACCGCGACGACGGATCTCGCGGCGCTGGCGGGCTGCGATCTCATCGTCGAAGCGGTGTTCGAGGACATGGCCGTGAAGGCCGAGATGATGCAGAAGGTCGAGGCGATCGTGGGCGAGGACTGCATCTTCGCCTCCAACACCTCGACCCTGCCGATCACCGAGCTGGCGAAGGCCTCCGCGCGCCCGGAGCGGTTCATCGGCATCCATTTCTTCTCCCCCGTGGACAAGATGCTCCTCGTCGAAATCATCAAGGGCAGGAAAACCGGCGATGTCGCCGTGGCGAAGGCGCTCGACTACGTGCGTCAGATCCGCAAGACGCCGATCGTTGTGAACGATGCGCGCTTCTTCTACGCCAACCGCTGCATCATTCCCTATATCAACGAGGGTGTGCGCCTCGCCGCCGAAGGGGTGGAGCTGCCGCTGATCGAGAATGGCGCGAAGCTTCTGGGCTTCCCGCTCGGCCCGCTGCAACTCATCGACGAGACCTCCATCGACCTCGGCGTGAAGATTGCGAAGGCGACGCGCGCGGCCCTGGGCGACGACTATCCCGACACCGCCGTGGATGAGGTGATCTTCTGGATGGCCGATAAGGGGCGGCTCGGCAAGAAGGCCGGAAAGGGCTTCTACGACTATGACGGGAAGGGCAAGCGCCAGGGGCTCTGGCACGGCTTCACCGATGAATTCCCGACCGCCGATGTGCAACCCGAACTCGACGAGGTGCAGCAGCGCCTGATGATGGCACAGGTGCTCGAGGCGGTGCGGGCGCTCGAACAGGGCGTTCTGACCGACATTCGCGAGGGCGACGTGGGCGCGATCCTCGGCTGGGGATTCGCCCCGTGGTCGGGCGGGCCGTTCAGCTGGCTCGACATCATGGGCGCGGCACGGGCGGCGGATATCTGCGACAAGCTCGCCGCCACCCATGGCCCGCGGTTCGAAACCCCGAAACTGCTGCGCGAGATGGCGGCCAGTGGCGAGACCTTCTACGGCCGCTTCGGCACGGGCGTGGACAGCAAGGCCGCCTGATCGCGCTCGCGCGCGACATGCTCCGGGCCCTCCCCTGCCGGGGGAGGGCCTTTTCGTTCGGCGGCGGTCTACCGCTCCGGCGTGAAGGGCGCGAAGGCGTAGCCGAACCGCGCGATATCCTCGGCCGCGATCCGCGCCACGGTCTCCGCATCCCGGTCGGAATAGTAGCGGCGGAAATCGGCCTCCCGATCGGATCGGTTGCGCGCCTCGACGGGCGAGAGGTCGAAACCGAGATGCGTCCAGAGCGGGGCGAGATCCGCCTCCAGCGCCTCGAGCCGGGCATAGAGCGTGGCACGCTCCGCCCCCCGTCCGTCGCTGAGATAGGCGCGGTAGGGCACCGACAGCGCCCGCAGCGTCTCCGGCGCGTTCAGGAAATCGGTGAACGCGGTCGCCTTCGCGAGGCGCACCGCCGGATGATCCCAGCTCTGCGCCCGCAGCCAGCGGTAATAGGACACGGTCCGGTCCCATGGATTGCGCACGAGGGTGAAGACGAAATAGTCCCCGAATGCCTCCGGCGCCACCAGCCCCTCGATGTCGCGAAGCTGCGCATGCTTCCACAACCGCCCTGCGGCGGACAATCCCTTGACCCGTCCCCGCCGCTTCACCGCCTTCGGCGTATCGCCGATCAGGATGTCATCGGCCATCGCGCGCGCCTCGAGCGCCGCGGACAGGGCGGTGCCCCCGGTTTTCGGAATATGGACAAAGATGTAGCGGCGTCCGTGGGAGATGATCATGCCCCGACCCTACCCCCTCGCGCAGCGATTGTCGCCCCCGGCAATCCGCGATAGATTGTCCTTCGGACAGGCAAGAAAAGAGCAGCCCGCGCATGATCGCGCTCACCGAATTCGAACGGCTCGAAGCCACGGCGCTCTGGCGACCGGAGGGGCAGACCCAGCGCGTCGAGGTGATCGTCTCGGTGGGCGAGGCGACGCTGACGCTGAGCGACCTGAACGGCGGCGCGCTGACCCATTGGTCGCTCCCGGCGGTGAGCCGGATCAGTCCGGCCGGCGAACTGCCCGCGATCTACAGCCCCGCCCCCGACACCGACGAGCAGATCGAGATCGAGGACGATCTGATGATCGACGCGATCACGCGGATCCGGCGGGCCATCGACCGGGGCGGGCCGCGCCACGGCCGCCTGCGCGCTGCGATGCTTGGCGCGGTGGCGGCGGGCCTGGTGGCGCTCGCCGTCCTGTGGCTGCCCGACGCGCTGATCCGGCAGGCGGTGACCATCGTCCCCGCGGTGACGCGCGCCGAGGTCGGCGCCGGGCTGCTGGCGCGGATGAAGCGCCTGTCGGGCGAGAGTTGCGAGACCGCACAGGGCGCCCGCGCGCTCGACCGGCTGCGCGCGCGGCTGTTCACCGGCGGCGGCGGCCAGATCGTCGTATTGCGCAGCGGGGTCGCGGTGAGCCAGCACCTGCCGGGCCGGATCGTCCTGCTGAACCGCGCCGTGGTCGAGGATCACGAGGATCCGGACGTGACGGCGGGCTATGTCCTGGCGGAGATCCAGCGCGCCGCAGAGGAAGACCCGCTCGAACGGCTGTTGCAGGAGGCGGGCCTCTTCGCCACGCTGCGGCTCCTGACCACGGGACATATCTCCCCCGAGGTGCTCGACGCCCATGCCGAAAGCCTTCTGACCGCGCCGCTCGCGACGCCGGACACCGATGCGCTGATCTCCCGTTTCGCGCGCACCGAGGTGCACAGCGCCCCCTATGCCTATGCACGCGACATCACCGGCCAGTCCACCCTCGCGCTCATCGAGGCCGACGGCCTGCGGATCGAGACGTCCCGCCCGGTCCTGTCTGACGGCGACTGGGTGGCGTTGCAGGGGATCTGCGGCGGTTGAGCCTGCCCTGAAAAAAGAAATCCCCCGCCGGATGCGAGGGTTTCTTTTTGTTGTTCTGCCTCGTTAACTCAACGCTACTTGCGTGCGAATGCGTCCCCGTAGCCGGCCCCGCGGACCTGCGCCAAGGCGGACAGCGTCTGCTCGGGCCGGGCGAAAGGACCGGCCAGAACAATCTTCACGGGTTTCCCGCCGCTCCGCACCATCTGCGAGGACACCGGAAAGCCCAGGGCCGAAAGGCGCGCGATCGTGCGCTCGGCATTGGCAGGCTCGGCAAAAGCGCCGGCCTGGACGTAGCGCACGCCGTCCGGCGCCGCCTTCGGTTGCGCGAGCCCGGTCTGCCCCTGGAGAGGCGTGCGGATCGGTGCAACGGATTTCGTGGACACGCGCGTGGCGGCGTCCCCCGCCTCGGCTGTCGAGGCGTAGACAAGCGTGGTGCGCGGCCGTGCGGGAAGGCCGAAGAGCCATTCGAAGAAGCTGCGCTTGCGCGGCAGGTAGAGATCGTGTGCCGGCGTTGTCTGCGACCAGATCCGCGCCTGTTCCGCATCGCCATGGGCCGTGCGCGGTCCACGATGGGGGTTGAGGCGCCCATCTGCCCAGGCCGGCGAATAGCCCGCCGGCACCGTCACGGGAACCGGGTTCGGCAACACGTACCGGCCAGCGCTCGACAGGCGCCCGACCTCCACCGGGCTGTGCGCCCGGATATAGGCGGAGGGGTGGACCGACTGGGGTCCGCAGCGGACCTTGTAGCGGCCGTTCGTGTTCATGTATTGCGCCGCCGCGGCCCCGAGCGCGGCGCATTGCGCCTCCGCGGCTTCCACGCTCGCGAGGGCAAGGGGTTCGGCCGCCGGCTGCGGCGCGACGACCGGCGCCTGCGCAACCGCCACACGCACGAGCGTCGGCTCGGTCGTGGTCAGCCGCCCGCCATCGGCAGTGCGCACCGTGACGCCCGCCGGCAGGCGTTTCAGGATATATCGGACCTCCTCCGTCTCGCACACCAGCCGCCCGGCATCGAGCCGCGCGACGCAGCCGCGTTCGCCCACGGTTTTCCCGGCCAGCGTCTCGAGCGGAGGGAGCGCCGGTCTCGGCGCCGCCGCAGCGGCCGTGATGCGTGGCGGTGCGGGCGTCGCGACCGCCGGGGCGGCGGGCTGCGGCGCCGGGGCGGAGGCGCGAAGGGTGCCGCCCGGACGCTCCGGTGCCGTCCTGGACGCATCGGCGACAGTGGAAACGGGGGCCGCAGGCTGCGGCGCAGGAGCCGGATCGGGGATGACCGGCAACGCCTCCCCGCCCGCGACGAGCGTCGGCTTGAAGCCGCAGAGCACCCGCCGGTCACGGCTCACCCGCGGCACCCAGTGCACCGCATCCCCTGTCCCGGTGCGCACATAGGCACAGCCCCGACTGTCGACATATTGCAGACCGGTATAGGAGGCGGGCGGAAATTCGGCGGGTTCGTCCGAGGACTGGGCCGCCGCCCCTCCGATGCCCGCCAGCCCCATCATCGCCACGAGAGCCACAAGGGATATCGTCTTCGTTGCCGGCATGAACTGTCCCCACAGACGGAATTGTCGAAGAGACTACCTCAGAACCGAATCGCTGTTAAGAGAAAAATCCGTTATTTTGTGCCGAACAGGCGGTCACCCGCATCCCCTAGCCCCGGAACAATATATCCATGCTCGTTGAGCTTTTCGTCTACTGCTGCTGTGACGATCGGGACGTCGGGATGGGCTTCGGCCATGCGTTTCACCCCTTCGGGAGCGGCCAGGAGACAGAGAAAGCGGATATTCTTCGCCCCGGCCTGCTTGAGCCTGTCAAGCGCCGCGACGGAAGAATTGCCGGTGGCGAGCATCGGATCGACCGCGATCACCAGCCGGTCGCCGAGGTCCTCGGGCACCTTGAAATAATATTCGACCGGCTCGAGCGTCTTCTCGTCGCGATAGAGCCCGACGAAACCGACGCGGGCCGAGGGCACGAGTTCGAGAATGCCGTCGAGCAACCCGTTGCCGGCGCGCAGGATGGAGATCAGCGCGAGTTTCTTGCCGTCGAGCGTCGGCGCCTGCATGGTCTGGATCGGCGTCTCGACGGTCTTTTCCGTCATGTCGAGTTCGCGGGTGATCTCATAGGCGAGCAGCAGCGAAATCTCCCGCAGGAGCTGGCGGAAGACCGCGGTGGAGGTCTCCTTGTCGCGCATGATGGTCAGTTTGTGCTGCACCAGCGGATGAGTCACAACGGTGAGGTGGTCAAGCATCGTCTCGCTCCAGTTTCTTGGCGACGGCCTCGCGGGTCGCATCGTCACAAAAGGCCGCCTCCAGCGCGGTCTCGTTGAGGGCGTCGAAATCCCCGGCCTCCCAGCCGAAGACCTCCGACAGGTCGTTGAATTCCCGGCGCATCGTGCTGTGGAAGAAGGGCGGGTCGTCGGTCGAGACCGTGACCTTCACCCCGCGCCGGCGCAGATCGGCAATCGGATGCCGCGCCAGCGACCGGCAGACCCCCAGCGCCACGTTCGAACCGGGACAGACCTCGAGCACGATCCCCGCCTCCGCGATCTCCTCGACGAGCGCCGGATCCTCGATCGCCCGCACACCGTGGCCGATCCGCGCGACGCGCAGGTCGCGGATCGCCTCGCGCACGCTCTCCGGCCCGCCCCATTCGCCCGCGTGGCTGGTGAGCCGGAGCCCCGCCTCCCGCGCCATGTCGAAGGCATAGGCGAAATCGCCCTGCCGCCCCATCGCCTCGTCCCCGCCCATGCCGAAGCCGGTCACGAACCGCCCCGCCGTTTCCTGCGCGCAGCGCGCCGTCCGCTTCGCCTGTTCCGGGCCGAAGTGGCGCACCGCGGTCGGGATCGCGCGCATCACGATCCCCGCCTCGCGCTCCATCTCCGCGGCCGCCTGTTCGATCGCGCCCAGATAGTCGCGCCACGCCGTAACGTCTCCTCCCCCGCAGAAATCGGGGGCGAGGAAGCTCTCCGTGTAGACGACGTTCGAGGCCGCGCTTTCCTCCAGCACGGCGCGGGTCAGGCGGTAATAATCCTGCGGCGTCTGCAAGACCTGCGTCGCCGCCTCGTAGACCCTCAGGAAATCGCGGAAATCGCGGTACCTGTAGGATCCGTCCCCGGCGAAGATGCCGGAAATGTCGATCTTCTTCTCCTGCGCCAGTCCACGGGCAAAGGCGGGCGGCATCGCGCCCTCGATATGCATGTGAAGCTCGATCTTCGGCAGGTCCGCAACGCTCACAGGAAGGACCTCCCCGGCCCGTGGCTCTCGATACCGAGATGGTCGGCGAGCGAGGCGGCGACATCCGCGAAGGCCACCCGCCCCAACGGCTTCAGCCCCCGCCCATATCCCAGAACCGGCACCATTTCGCGCGTGTGATCCGTCCCGCTCCATGTCGGATCGTTGCCGTGGTCCGCGGTGAAGATCAGCAGATCCCCCTCCCGCGCCCGCGCATAGAGCCGGCCGATCTGGGCGTCGAACCATTCGAGGTGGCGCGCATAGCCGGACACGTCCCGGCGGTGGCCATAGAGACTGTCGAACTCCACGAAATTGGCGAAGGTGAAGGAGCCGTCCGGCGCCGTCTCCATCAGGTCGCAGAGGTGGTCGAAGAGCACCGCGTCCGTGCCCTTGCGCACCTCGTCTATGCCCTGCATCGAAAAGATGTCCCCGATCTTGCCAACGGCATGAACCCTGCGCCCCGCCGCCTTCGCCCAGTCGCAGATCGTCGGCGCCGGGGGGGCGATGGCATAGTCATGGCGGTTGCCGGTGCGGGTGAAGCCTGCCTCCGGCGTCCCCACGAAGGGCCGGGCGATGACGCGGCCGACCTTCATCGCGTGCAGCGTGGGCGCGAGATCCTCGCAGAGCTTCAGAAGCCGGTCGAGCCCGAAATGCGCCTCATGCGCGGCGATCTGGAACACGCTGTCGGCGGAGGTGTAACAGATCGGCCAGCCGGACCTGATGTGCTCCGCCCCGAACCGTTCGATGATCTCCGTTCCCGAGGCATGGCAATTCGCGAGCGTGCCCCCCGCGCCGCAGAGCTCGGCGGCGCGCGCCATCAGGTCTTTCGGGAAAGCGGGCTGCTCGTTCGGGAAATAATGCCAGTCCCAGGGCACCGGAACGCCCGCAAGCTCCCAATGGCCCGAAGGCGTGTCCTTTCCTGGCGAGATCTCCGCCGCGACGCCGTAGATCCCTTCCGGCGCCGCCTCGAGCCCCGGTGCGGGGTCGGAGCTTGCATGCGCCATCGCCGCCCCGAGCCCCAGCGCATCGAGATGCGGCAGGCGCAGCGGGCCCGTGCGCCCCTTCTCGGCGCGCCCCTCCGCACAGGCCTGGGCGATATGGGCGATGGTGTTCGCCCCCGTATCCGGCCTGCCGTCGTTGAAAAACGCATCCGCATCCGGCGCCCCGCCGAGGCCCACGGAATCCATGACGATCAGAAATGCGCGGCTCATGCCCCAATCCTTTCGTAGATCAGCGGCGGTTCGTCGGGCGCCGCCTCCGCCAGCCGGATCGCGGCGCGCAGCTCCGCCTCCGCCCTGTCGGCCGCCTCTGTCGTGCGCGCATGGATCGTCGCGATCAGGCTGTCCTCGGCCAGCCATTCGCCGATCTCGCAGCAATTCGACACGCCCACGGCGGCGTCGATCTTCTCCCCGCCCCGGCGCCGCCCGCCGCCCAGATGCACCACCGCCATGCCGAGCGCGTGGCCGTCCATCTGCGCGACATATCCCGCCTCACGCGCGGTGACATCGCGCACCACCGGCGCCGAGGGCAGACGGTCGCGCCAGTTGTCCACGAAATCCGCCGGACCGCCCAGTTCCGCGACCATCCGGCCGAACCGCTCCGCCGCATGCCCGTCGCCCAGCGCCTCACGCAGGGCCCATGTCGCCTGGTCGACATCCTCCGCCATGCCGGACAGCACCATGAGCTCGCCGCCCAGCGCGCAGGTCACGTCGCAGAGGCGGTTGTCGATCTCCCCTGTCGTCAGCGCCTCCATCACCGCCATGACCTCAAGCGCATTGCCCATCGCCGGGCAAAGCGGTCCGTTCATGTCGGTGACGAGCGCCGAGGCCCTGCATCCCGCCCCGGTCGCCGTCCGCACGAGGCTCTGCGCAAGGGCCGCGGCCTCTTCGCGCGTGGTCATGAAGGCCCCGGAGCCGCACTTGACGTCCAGCACGAGCGCCTCCAAACCGGCGGCAAGCTTCTTCGACAGGATCGACGCGGTGATGAGGTCGATGCTCTCCACCGTGCCCGTCACGTCGCGGATCGCATAGAGGCGCTTGTCGGCGGGCGCGATCGCGCCGGTGGCCGAGACGATGGCACAGCCGACCTGCTCGACGATCTCGCGAAAGCGCGCCTCGCCGACCTCGGTCTTCAGTCCGGGAATGGATTCGAGCTTGTCAAGCGTGCCGCCGGTGTGACCGAGGCCCCGCCCGGACACCATCGGAACATAGCAGCCCAGCGCGGCCAGGGCCGGCGCGAGCAGGAGCGAGACACAGTCGCCCACACCGCCGGTCGAATGCTTGTCGATCGCCGGCGCCGGCAGGTCCCAGCGCATCACCTCCCCGCTGTCGCGCATGGCGAGGGTGAAGGCGACCCGCTCCTCGTCGGCCATGCCGTTCAGCAGCGCGGCCATGGCAAAGGCACCGGCCTGCGCGTCCGTGACCTCGCCCGAGGCGAGCCCGCGCGCGAACCAGCCAAGCGCCTCCGCGCCGAGCGGTCGCCGGTCCCTCACTCCTTCGATGACGTCGCGGGCATCCATCCGCTCATCCCATGTGATCGGTGGTGAAGGCACCGGGCAGAAGCTCGGCCACCGTCATCGTCCGCGTGTCGCCCGTGCGCGAAACCATCGTCACGCACACGTCGGGACCGGCGAATTCCCGGATCTTCTGGCGGCATCCCCCGCAGGGCGGCACCGGCGCGTCGCTGTCGCCGATCACCACCACCTCCGCGATCTCCCTGTCGCCGCCGAGCACCATGGCGGCGATCGCCCCGGCCTCGGCACAGGTGCCTTCGGGATAGGCGACATTCTCGACATTCACGCCGGTATAGACATGCCCGCTCTTCGCGCGGATCGCGGCGCCGACCCGGAAATTGGAATAGGGCGCATAGGCCCTGGCCTGGGCCGCCTTCGCATCGTCGATCAGCGACATCTTTCCCCCGAACCTGTTGGAGCCGGAATTCGACTGTTCAGTCAAAACTGCGCGCGCGCCGCGAAAGATGCAAGCGCGTTGCTCCCGCTCCGGGCCGCTCGCGGAGCTTTCCGCCGCGGCACTGGCGCAACCCGGCAAAAAAGCGCAGTCTTTCACCGTCATCGCATTTGTTTGACGCGCGGAGCGCAAAGAGCGCTTGCCTGAAACCCTGCGGCAGGCGTAGAGGCAAGGGCAGGCAGGGCCGCGAAGACTATAGTTTAGCCCTAAACAATATCGCGGACGCACGGATCGAAGAGGGACGGAACGCATGGCAGAAGATATCCGCAACGACAGCCTGAGGAAAGCGGCGCTCGATTATCACGAGTTCCCGAAACCGGGCAAACTCGAGATCCGCGCCACCAAGCCGATGGCGAACGGCCGCGACCTCGCCCGCGCCTACAGCCCCGGCGTCGCCGAGGCCTGCCTCGAGATCCGCGACGACCCGGCCACCGCCGCCCGCTACACCGCCCGCGGCAATCTCGTCGCCGTCGTCTCCAACGGCACAGCCGTGCTCGGGCTCGGCAATATCGGCGCGGCGGCCTCGAAACCGGTGATGGAGGGCAAGGCCGTCCTCTTCAAGAAATTCGCGAATATCGACTGTTTCGACATCGAGGTGAACGAAAGCGACCCGGAGAAGCTTGCCGACATCGTCTGCGCGCTCGAACCGACCTTCGGCGCGATCAACCTCGAGGACATCAAGGCGCCGGACTGCTTCATCGTCGAACAGATCTGCCGCGCGCGGATGAACATTCCCGTCTTCCACGACGACCAGCACGGCACCGCCATCGTCGTGGGCGCCGCGGCGCTGAACGCGATGCGGGTCACCGGCAAGCGGTTCGAGGAGATCAAGCTCGTCTCCACCGGCGGCGGGGCGGCGGGGATCGCCTGTCTCAACATGCTGCTGAAACTCGGGGTGAAGCGGGAAAACGTCTGGCTCTGCGACATTCACGGGCTGGTGCATGAGGGCCGCGCGGAGGACATGACGCCGCAAAAGGCGGCCTTCGCGCAAAAGACCGACCTGCGCACGCTCGAGGAGGCGATCGAGGGCGCGGACATGTTCCTCGGCCTCTCCGGCCCCGGTGTGCTCCGGCCCGAGATGGTGAAGAAGATGGCGAAACAGCCGGTCATCTTTGCCCTCGCCAACCCGACGCCGGAGATCATGCCCGACGAGGTGAAGGCGGTCGCCCCCGATGCGATCATCGCCACGGGCCGGTCGGATTATCCCAACCAGGTCAACAACGTGCTCTGCTTCCCCTTCATCTTCCGCGGCGCGCTCGACGTTGGCGCGACGGAGATCAACGACGCGATGCAGATCGGCTGCATCGAGGGCATCGCCGCGCTCGCCCGTGCCACCACCGCCGCCGAAGTGGCCGCCGCCTATCAGGACGAGCGCATGGATTTCGGCCCCGACTACCTGATCCCGAAACCCTTCGACCCGCGCCTCATGGGGGTCGTCGCCTCCGCGGTGGCGAAGGCCGCGACGGAAAGCGGCGTGGCGACAAAGCCGCTGCCGGACGCGAAAGCCTACAAGGACAGCCTCGACCAGTCCGTGTTCAAGTCCGCGCTCATCATGCGCCCGGTCTTTGCCGCGGCGAGCCAGGCGGAGCGCCGCATCGCCTTTGCCGAGGGCGAGGACGAGCGCGTGCTGCGCGCGGCACAGGGCATGATCGAGGAAACCACCGACAAGCCGATCCTGATCGGCCGCCCCGAGGTGATCGCGATGCGTGCGGAACGCGCCGGCGTGAAAATCCGCCCCGGCGCCGATTTCGAGGTGGTGAACCCGGAAAACGACAGCCGCTATCGGCAATACTGGCAGGCCTATTACAGCCTGATGGCGCGCAAGGGGATCACCCCCGACCTCGCCAAGGCGATCCTGCGCACCAACACCACGGCGATCGGCGCGATCATGGTGCATCAGGACCATGCCGACAGCATGATCTGCGGCACCTTCGGGCAATATCTGTGGCATCTCAACTACGTGACCCAGATCCTCGGCACGCGGGAGCACCAGCCGATCGGCGCGCTGTCGCTGATGATCCTCGAGGACGGGCCGCTCTTCGTCGCCGACACCCATGTCCATACCGAGCCGACGCCGGAACAGATCGCGGAGACGGTCGTCGCCACGGCACGCCATGTGCGCCGCTTCGGCGTCGTGCCCAATATCGCGCTCTGTTCGCATTCCGAATTCGGCAACCTGAACTGCATGACCGGCCGCAACATGCGCGCCGCGCTGGAGATCCTCGACAGCCAGCCGCGCGATTTCGCCTATGAGGGCGAGATGCACATCGACAGTGCCCTCACCCCCGACCTGCGCGCGCGCAACTTCCCGCATTCCCGCCTCGAGGGCCCGGCCAACGCGCTGGTCTTCGCGATTGCCGATGCCGCCTCCGGCGTGCGCAACATCCTGAAGACGAAGGGCGGCGGGCTCGAGGTCGGTCCGATCCTCATGGGCATGGCCAACCGCGCGCATATCGTCACCCCCTCGATCACCTCGCGCGGGCTGTTGAACATGTCCGCCATCGCCGGCACGCCGGTCGCGCATTACGGCTGAACGCGGGCGCCTCCGGGCGCCCGTTTCCTGCCATCTCCTCCCACACGCCCCCTGCGCCCTTCCGCGCCACCGGCCCCCCGGTCGGCGGCGCAAAGATGTTTGCAACAAGCCCCGTCATCGGGAATGTTTGCAAATTACTTATTCAGGGGTGTTTGCGAAATTTATGTAAACATTCGCATCTCTCTCTGATAACAACGCTGCCGAAGCCCGCCCGGCCCGCCTTTCCGGCGGCAGTGACATTCCACCGCAGACGACCCGCCTTGCGGGGAATCACTGACAGGGACCATCACGAGGTGTCAGTGAGGAGGATGCAGCGAGTGACTTACCAGGACGTTTATGAAGGCTGGAAAGCCGATCCGGACAAATTCTGGATGGAGGCCGCGGAAGAGGTTCATTGGTATCGGAAACCGTCGAAAGCCCTGTTCGACGACAAGGCCCCGATCTACGAGTGGTTTTCCGACGGGCTGACCAACACCTGCTACAACGCGGTGGACCGTCATGTCGAAGCCGGGCGTGGCGACGAACTGGCGATCATGCACGAAAGCCCGATCACCCACGCGACCAAGGGCATCACCTACCGGGAACTTCAGACCCGCGTCGCCTCGCTCGCCGGCGCGCTCAAGATGCGCGGCGTGGAAAAGGGCGACCGCGTCATCATCTACATGCCGATGATCCCCGAGGCGCTCGAGGCCATGCTCGCCTGCGCCCGGATCGGCGCGATCCACTCGGTCGTCTTCGGTGGCTTCGCGGCTCATGAACTCGCGGTGCGCATCGACGACTGCACCCCGAAGGCGATCATCGCCGCCTCAAGCGGCCTCGAACCGAACCGCGTGGTGCATTACAAGCCGCTCCTCGATCAGGCCATCGAGATGGCCGGACACAAGCCCGAATTCTGCGTGATCTTCCAGCGCGAACAGGAGGTGGCGAAACTCATCGAGGGTCGCGACTTCAACTGGCACGGCTTCCAGTACGGCGTGAAACCCGCCGATTGCGTTCCGGTAGAGGGCAATCATCCGGCCTATATCCTCTACACCTCCGGCACGACGGGCCAGCCCAAGGGCGTGGTGCGGGCGACGGGCGGTCACCTCGTGGCGCTCAACTGGACGATGAAGAACATCTACAACATCGAGCCGGGCGACCGGTTCTGGGCGGCCTCGGACGTGGGCTGGGTCGTCGGCCACAGCTATATCTGCTACGCCCCGCTCATCAAGGGCGCGCAGACCATCGTCTTCGAGGGCAAGCCGGTGGGCACGCCCCATGCCGGCGTCTTCTGGCGGATCATCCAGAACCACCGCGTCAAATCCTTCTTCACCGCCCCCACCGCCCTGCGCGCGATCAAGCGGGAGGATCCGAAGGGCGAATGGATCAAGCGCTACAGGCTGCACGATCTCCAGGCGCTCTTCCTCGCCGGCGAACGCGCCGATCCCGACACGATCAAATGGGCGCAGCAACACCTCAACGTGCCGGTGATCGACCACTGGTGGCAGACGGAAACCGGCTGGGCCATCGCCGCCAACCCCATCGGGATCGAGGAACTTCCGGTGAAGATCGGCTCCCCCTCCGTCGCCATGCCGGGGTACGAGATCGACATCCTCGACGAGGCGGGTCATCCCGTGGAAAACGGCGAACTCGGCGCGATCGCGATCAGGCTGCCGCTGCCGCCGGGCACGCTTCAGGGCCTCTGGAATGCCGAGGCCAGGTTCCGCAAGTCCTATCTCGACACCTTCCCCGGCTATTACGAGACGGGCGATGCGGGGATCAAGGACGAGGACGGATATTTCTACATCATGGCCCGCACCGACGACGTGATCAACGTGGCCGGCCACCGGCTGTCCACCGGCGCGATGGAAGAGGTGCTCGCCGCCCATCCCGACGTCGCCGAATGCGCCGTGATCGGTGTCGCCGACGAGCTCAAGGGCCAGATGCCGCTCGGCTTCCTGTGCCTCAACAAGGGCTGCGACCGCGACCATGCCGAGATCGTGAGCGAAGTCGTGCGCGACGTGCGCAACGAGATCGGGCCGGTCGCGGCCTTCAAGCTCGCCTGCGTGGTCGACCGCCTGCCAAAGACCCGCTCGGGCAAGATCCTGCGCGGCACGATGGTGAAGATCGCCGACGGCCAGCCGTTCAAGTTGCCCGCGACGATCGACGATCCGGCCATCCTCGACGAGATCCGGGCCGCGCTCCAGGGGCTCGGCTACGCGAAAGAATGAATTTTATTCAAAAAAGCACTATCCGAAACCTCGCGGTTGGTTAAAAAATTAAGCGTGGGGTTTCGGAGGGGGGACGCGGCCCCGCAGGGGTCGCGTTTCCGCCCGGAGCATCATGTATCGGGCGCATACAGGGGCAAATCGCGCATGGGTAAAGCAGGGGCTCGCAGCCACCAGTCGCTTCTGATCGAAGACGCAGGTCGAATATCCCTTCTGTCCCACGACATCCGCAGCGTCTTCGCCGAATTGCAAAGCGGCCTGACGACCCTCGACCAGTCGGCGATGCCGCTGCCCGTGCGGATGGACGTGTCACGGCTCATCCATGCCGGGGCGCATCTCGGCCGCCTGCTCAACGAGGTGTCGCAGCTCGTCTTCGACGACCACCTGCAACTCGCCGCGCCGAGGACCGTCGCCAATCCCCGCCGCACCCTGACCGGCCTCGTGCAGCGGTGGAAGCGGATCACGGCACAGCTCGGCTCGACCCTGCGGCTCGAGGGCGAGGAGACCCTTCCCGAGGCGGCGGAGCTCGATGTGCTCGCCCTCGAGCGGGTGCTCTCCAACCTCGTGTCCAACGCGCTGTTCCACGCCGGCCCCGGCGAGATCCTCATCCGGATCGACCGGCAATGCCGCAACCGCGAGGAGGAGATGGTGTTCCGGATCCGCGATTCCGGTCCGGGCTATCCGGCCCATGTCCTCCGGGAGGATCGCGAGAACAGCCCCATTCCCATCGGCTCGGGCGAGCCCGGCTCCGGCTTCGGGCTGCGGGTGGCGCAGGACGCGGTGATGCGCCTCGGCGGGACGCTGCTCCTGCACAACCCGCCCGAGGGCGGGGCGGAGGCCCGGCTGAGCCTGCCGCTCAAGCGCAGCCCCGCGTCCCGGCGGCTCGACCGGCTGCCGCGCGGCCATCGCGCGCTCCTCGTCGAGGACAGCCCCGCCCTGCGCTTCGAACTGCGCCACGACCTCGAGACCCTGGGGCTCGAGGTGATCGAGGCGGGCGACGGCTCCGTCGCGCTCGACATCCTCTCCGCCGCGGATGCCGACATCGACATCCTCTTTCTCGACATCGAACTTCCGCTGATGTCGGGAATGCAGCTCATCTCGACGCTGAAGCGGCTCGGCCGTCCCCTGCCGCCGATCATCGCCGTGACCTCGCATGTCTTCGCCCCCAGCATCGCCGCGATCCGCGCCCTCGGCGTCCATGACATCCTGAGCAAGCCCTATCCCCCGCTCGAGCGCATCGACCGCACCGTCCGCGCCGCGCTCGGCCTCGACCATGCCGCGCCCCCGGCCCACGCAGCCGATCCCGTCCCGCCGCAGGGCCTCGAGGCCCTGATGCGCAAGCTGCCGCCCGATTTCACACGCGATTTCCTGTCGCGGCTCCACCAAGATTTCGACCGGTATCTCGGCCAGATCGGCGACATGCTCGATCACGAGCCGACACCGCAGAGCCGCGCCCGGCTCCGTCATGCCGCCCATGCGCTCGCTGGCCTGTTCGCCACGGCCTATGCGCGCGCCCCGCAGGAGCGGGCCGCACGGCTGTCGGAGCAGGCCGATCAATTGCCCGCGGAAGAGATGATTGCGCTGCTGCGCCGACTCCGCCAAGATGTTTCAGATATTCAAATCTCGATAATTAAACTTTTGGACAGTGAGATTACCCCAAATGTCGCAAAGACAGATTTTGATCGTTGATGATGTCGATACGCATCGGAGCCTTTTCACCGCGACGCTTCAGGCGGGAGGATATTCGGTGCTCGCGGCGCGCTCGCGGGAAGAGGGCCGGACCCTCGCCGAATCCCACAGACCGGCGATCGCGCTCATCGACATCGTCCTGCCGGATGGCGACGGCATAGAACTGATCCGCCAGATCAGGGATCACGATCCCGCAGTCAAGCCGATCGCCGTCACCGCCTTTGCCTCCGTCGACCGCGCGGTCGCGGCGATGCGCGGCGGCGCGGTCGATTTCCTCGTCAAGCCAGTCGAACCGGACCAGCTGCTCTCCACCGTCGCCAATGCGCTCTCCGGGCACGGCGTCAGCGAGACCGCCGCTCCTCCCGCCCGGCCGACGATCCACGGCTTCGACGGGCATGCGAGCGCGTCACGGATCATACGGGACATCTGCGCCACGCTCTCCTCCGTCGCGGGCTCCGCCGCGCCGGTCTTCATCACCGGCGAAAGCGGCACCGGAAAGGCCAAGTCCGCCGGGGCGATCCACGCGCAATCCGGCTTCCGCGACGGGCCCTTCGTCACCTTCGACTGTTCGACGGCCGCGCCCGACACGATCGAGACCGAGCTGATGGGCGCGATCGGCGGCCAGGGCGGACAGGATGGGGTCGGCGCCGTGGAACGCGCCAATGGCGGCACGCTCCTGCTCGACGAGATCTGCGCGCTCTCGCCGCCGATGCAGGCGCGCCTGCTGCACCTCATCCAGTCGGGAACGGTCACGCCCGTCGGCGCGGTCACCGGCCGGCCCGTGGATTTCCGCCTGATCTGCACCAGCACCGTCAATCCCCGCGAGATGGTCGAGGCGAAACAGTTCCGGCCGGACCTGTTCTACCGGCTCAACGTGCTGCCGATCCACCTGCCGCCGCTGCGCGAACGGGGGCTCGACGTGATCGAGATCGCGGAGATCGAGCTCGACCGGCTCTGCGCGCAGGAGGGACGCCAGTTCCGGACGCTGTCGGCAGAGGTGAAGGCGGCCTTCCTCGACTACCGCTGGCCGGGCAACCTGCGCGAGCTGATGAACGTCCTGTGGAACATCGTCCTGCTGCACGACGGCCCGGTCGTCGAACTCCCCGACCTGCCGCTCTACCTGCGGGACAACATGTCCGGCGGTGCGGTCCCCGCATCCGCCGTGACGGAGCGCGACCAGGATCCTTTCGCGGGGCGCACGCTCGCCGCGATCGAACGCGCCGCGATCGAGGCGGCGATCGACCGGGCCAAGGGATCCATCCCCACCGCGGCCTGCGCGCTCGGCGTCTCGCCCTCCACGCTCTATCGCAAGCTCGAGAGCTGGGGACAGCCGGTGCGCAGCTCCCGCAATCCTCACCGCTAGACGAATTGCTCGCGCAGGAGCCGCTCCTCGAGACCGTGACCGGGATCGAACAGGATGCGATGCTTCACCTTCGGCTCGGAGGCGATCTCGACCCAGAGCACGTTCCCGGCGTGGCGGCTGTCGGCATCCGCCATGACCGGCCTCTTCGCCGGTTCGAGCACCTCGAACCGCACCTTCGCGCTTTTCGGCAGGAGCGCCCCGCGCCAGCGGCGGGGGCGAAAGGCGGCCATGGCGGTCAGCGCCAGGACGTCGGAGCCGATGGGAAGGATCGGCCCGCGCGCCGAGTAGTTATAGGCCGTCGATCCCGCCGGCGTCGCCACGAGGACGCCGTCGCAGACAAGCTCCTCCATCCGCACCTTGCCGTCGACCGAGACGCGCAGCTTCGCCGCCTGCGGGCCGGCGCGCAGCAGCGACACCTCGTTGATCGCAAGCGCGCGCTGCATCTGCCCGTCGACGCCTTCGGCCACCATCGAGAGCGGGTTGATCACCTCCTCCTCGGCGGCGCGCAGCCGTTCGACCAGCGCCTCCTCGTGAAAGGCGTTCATGAGAAAGCCGACCGTGCCGCAGTTCATGCCGTAGACCGGGGTATCGAGATGCATCGTGCCGTGCAGCGTCTGGAGCATGAACCCGTCGCCGCCGAGCGCCACGATCACCTCCGCCTCCTCGAGCGGCACATGCGCATAGCGCGCGTTCAGGCGTTCGAGGGCGCGTTGCGCGATCTGCGCGTCGCTCGCGGTGAAGGCGATCCTGACCATGTCCGATCCTGCTCGTTCTCTGCCGTCCTCTGCGGACCGTTCCTCCGTTATCAAAGCCTCGGGGCGATTTCACGCGTTTTCGCACAGCCCCTCCCCGTGGCGCGGAAACGCCCGCCGCGGCACCCATCGCGCCGCCATGGCGCGGATCGGAAACCGCGGTCCCCGCAGGAAACGGCGCCCGCGGCGTTTCAACATCATTATGCGACGGATAAGGGTTTTCCAAATGTGACGGAATGGCTAAGACACGCGCGACACTCCCATGGCTGCCAAGGAGCAAAGCATGACCGCCAATGTCCGCGATTCCGGGTTCTTCACCGAAGCCCTCGCCGAGCGCGATCCAGAGCTGTTTTCGTCGATCACCCAGGAGCTTGGCCGTCAGCGCCACGAGATCGAGCTGATCGCCTCGGAAAACATCGTCTCCGCCGCCGTGATGGAGGCGCAGGGCTCGGTTCTGACCAACAAATATGCCGAGGGCTATCCGGGACGCCGCTACTACGGCGGCTGCCAGTTCGTCGACATCACCGAAAACCTCGCCCGCGACCGCGCGAAGGAGCTGTTCGGCTGCAAATACGCGAATGTCCAGCCGAATTCCGGCTCGCAGGCCAACCAGGGCGTGTTCAATGCGCTGCTGCAACCCGGCGACACGATCCTCGGCATGAACCTCGCCTCCGGCGGCCACCTCACCCACGGCGCGCATGTCAACCAGTCCGGCAAATGGTTCAACGCCGTGCAATACGGCGTGCGCCAGCAGGACCAGCGCATCGACTACGACGCGGTGGCCGAGCTTGCGCGCGAGCACAAGCCGAAACTCATCATCGCCGGCGGCTCCGCCATCCCGCGCCAGATCGACTTTGCGAAATTCCGCGAGATTGCCGACAGCGTCGGCGCCTGGCTGATGGTGGACATGGCGCATTTCGCCGGGCTCGTCGCGGGCGGTGCGCATCCCTCGCCCTTCCCCCATGCCGACGTGGTCACCACCACCACCCACAAGACCCTGCGCGGCCCGCGCGGCGGCATGATCCTCACCAACGACGCCGAGATCGCGAAGAAGGTGAATTCCGCCATCTTCCCCGGCATCCAGGGCGGTCCGCTCATGCATGTGATCGCCGCCAAGGCGGTGGCCTTCGGCGAGGCGCTGCGCCCGGAATTCAAATCCTATGCCGCCCAGGTGGTGAAGAACGCCCAGGCGCTCTCCGACCAGCTCATGAAGGGCGGGCTCGACATCGTCACCGGCGGCACGGATACCCATGTCCTGCTCGTCGACCTGCGCCCCAAGGGCGTGAAGGGCAACGACACCGAGAAGGCGCTCGAGCGTGCGCATATCACCTGCAACAAGAACGGCATTCCCTTCGACCCGGAGCCGCCGATGGTCACCTCGGGCGTCCGCCTCGGCACGCCGGCCGGCACGACGCGCGGCTTCGGTGAGGCGGAATTCCGCCAGATCGCGGACTGGATCGTCGAAGTGGTCGACGGGCTCGCCGCGCATGGCGCCGACGGCAACGACGCGGTCGAGGCAAAGGTGAAGGCGGAGGTCGAGGCGCTGTGCGGCAAATTCCCGCTCTACCCCACCCTCTGAGACGCGGCGCGCGTCACGCGAAGGGGCCTCCGGGCCCCTTTTTCGTCAGACGAGACCCCGCCAGACCAGCACCGTCAACACCAGCGCCCCGGTCACGAAAAGCGCGAAGGCGATGCCGGTGATGATGTCGAGAACCCGGTTGCGCACGCGCAGGCGCGGATTCTGCCGCATCAGGAAATACCGAAGGTTCTTCAAAGCCTTGTCGACCCTTGCCCGGTCGATCTGTTGTGCGAGCTTCGGATGGGTTTCCATGCCGAGGGCTTCGGCGATCACGCGCCCGTCGCGCCGCGCCCAGCGCGGCAGGCGGCGCCCGGCCTTCGCGAGCCTCGCTTCGAACCCGTCCCCGAGCTTCACACCGAGACGGTCGCGCATCAGCGCGTTCAGTTCCTCTGCCCTGTGCGAAATCGACGTTTCCATACGGCTGTTTTAGGGGCTTTGACCGGGCGGGCCAAGCGGCTATCTCTGACCCATGCTCAACACCGTGTTTATCGGTCAGCCCACCGACCGCCCGCCGCTCCTCATCGTCCATGGCCTGTTCGGGTCCGCCCGCAACTGGGGCGTGATCTCCAAACGCCTTTCCGATCAACGGCTTGTGGCCGCGGTCGACATGCGCAACCACGGCGAGAGCCCGCGCTTCCCGACCCAGAGCTATCCCGACATGGCGGGCGATCTGGCCGAGGTGCTGGAGCCGCTGGTGGCCGACCACGGCCCCTGTCACGTCATGGGGCATTCGATGGGCGGTAAGGCCGCGATGGTTCTTGCCCTCACCCGCCCGCAGCTCCTCAAGTCCCTGATCGTGGCGGATATTTCCCCCGTCAGCTACAGCCACGACAACACGCCGCTCATCCACGCGATGCGCGGGCTCAACCTGTCGAAGGTGGAGAAACGCTCGGATGCCGACCGGCAGCTCGCCCGTGAGGTGCTCGATGCCGGCGTGCGGGCGTTCCTGCTGCAAAGCCTTGTGGTAAAAGAGAAAAGATGGCTCCTCAACCTCGATGTGCTGGAGGCGGAGATGCCGAAGATCGTCGCCTTTCCCGAGGTCTCCGGCACGTTCGGGGGGCCGGCCTTCTTCCTGTCCGGGGGCGAGAGCACCTATGTCGAGCGCGACCACAGGGATCGCGCCAAAGCCCTGTTTCCGAAGGCGAAATTCGCCTCCATTCCCGGCGCGGGCCATTGGCTCCATGCCGAGAAGCCCCGCGAATTCGAGGCGGCCTGCCGGACCTGGATGGAGACGGTGGAGGCGGCGCGCTGAACCGGCGGGCTCCCCGCCCGCCCCGCCTCACACCTCCGGTTCCGAGGCGGCCCAAACCGCTGCAATGACAAGAAGAAATCCGATCCCCGTCGCGATCAGGAGCGGCTGGAGAATGGCCTTGCCCATGGCGAGCGCGGTCACCACGCCCACAGCCATCAGCACGCTCAAGGCCACTGCGAAAACCCGACTTGCGAACCGTCCCATGACGTCCTCCTCACATGCGTACACGCGCATGTGATCTTACCGGAGGCCGGACCGGCCGCCTTGATCGGCATCAAACGGGCTGTCGGACAAGCGGCGGACATCCGTCGGGCAGCCCGACCGGGGGAACCGCCTGCGCGGCCGGAGCGTTGAGCGAGCGAAGTTTGGAAAAAGGAGACTGATATGAAACGTGTTCTCGTGATCGGACTGATGCTTTTCGGCCTCGCCGCCTGTGAAACCGTCGAAGGCGCCGGTCAGGACATCTCGCATGCCGGCAGCGCCCTGTCGCAGGAAAGCCGCGAGGCGCAATCGGGCATGTGATCCCCCGCCCTCCGCCAACGCAAACGCCCGCCGGACCGGCGGGCGTTTCCTGTGCGGGCCTGCGCGGCGGGCGCGGTCGGCGGGAGGCGGTCAGAGGACCTTGCCCCCGGCGGGCCGATCCTTGCGCCAGTTCGGATCGTCGCGCCGGATCTTCTTGGCATTCCACATGGCGAGCGGAATACCGACGAGCCCGACGATGCCGGCGACCACGAAGGTCAGCCATGTCATGAAGCCGAGCGCGAGACCCACGATCACGATCGCCCCCGCGATGGACAGCACCCAGAGCGGGGTGAGAAAGGCCGTCAGTCGGTCGAACATGGTATGCTCCTTTCCGAAGGGGTTGGAAAGGAAACGCGGCAGGGGCGCGCGGAGTTCCGGTGCGGGCGCGTTTCCCACCGGCAAAACGCATCCGCCCGCGGCCACCCAGGCCGGGCAGCCTCAGCTGTCCATCTTCAGCGCGCTGATGAACGCTTCCTGCGGGATCTCGACCTTGCCGAACTGGCGCATCTTCTTCTTGCCGGCCTTCTGCTTTTCCAGAAGCTTCTTCTTCCGGGTCGCATCGCCGCCGTAGCATTTCGCGGTCACGTCCTTGCGCAGCGCCGAAAGCGTCTCGCGCGCGATGACCTTGCCGCCGATCGCCGCCTGGATCGGGATCTTGAACATGTGGCGGGGGATCAGCTCCTTGAGCTTTTCGCACATCGCCCGGCCGCGTTGCTCCGCCCGGTCGCGGTGGACCATCATCGACAGCGCGTCGACCGGCTCGTCGTTCACGAGGATCTGCATCTTCACGAGGTTGTCCTCGCGATATTCGGTGAACTGGTAGTCGAAGGAGGCATAGCCTTTCGTGACCGATTTGAGCCTGTCGTAGAAGTCGAACACGACCTCGTTGAGCGGCAGGTCATAGACCACCATCGCGCGCGGCCCAGCATAGGTCAGGTCGAGCTGGATGCCGCGGCGGTCCTGGCAGAGCTTGAGCACGTCGCCGAGATATTCGTCGGGCACGAGGATCGTCGCCTTGATCCGCGGCTCCTCGATATGGTCGACATAGGTCAGGTCCGGCATGTCGGCGGGGTTGTGCAGCTCCTGCATCGTCCCGTCCTTCATGTGGATGTGATAGACGACGGAGGGCGCGGTGGTGATCAGGTCGAGATCGTATTCGCGTTCCAGCCGGTCGCGGATCACCTCGAGGTGCAAGAGCCCGAGGAAGCCGCAGCGGAAGCCGAAGCCGAGCGCCGCCGATGTCTCCATCTCCGAGGAAAAGGAGGCGTCGTTGAGTTGCAGCTTCTCGATGGCGTCGCGCAGGTCGTCGAAATCGTTGGCATCGACCGGGAAGAGGCCGCAGAACACCACCGGGATCGAGGGCTTGAAGCCCGGAAGCGGCTTGTCGCAGGGCTTCTTCTCATGGGTGATCGTATCGCCCACCTTGGTGTCGCGCACCTGCTTGATCGAGGCGGTGAAGACGCCGATCTCGCCCGGCCCCAGTTCCGCGATATCGACCATCTGCGGCTTGAGGACCGAGAGCTTGTCGATCTTGTAGGTGGCGCCGGTCTGCATCATCTTGATCTGGTCGCCCTTCTTCACCACGCCGTCGATGACGCGGATCATCACGACGACGCCGAGATAGGGGTCATACCAGCTGTCGACGAGCATCGCCTTGAGCGGTGCCGCGGCGTCGCCGGTCGGCGCGGGAAGGCGATGGACGATGGCCTCCAGCACGTCGGGAATGCCGAGCCCGGTCTTGGCGGAGATCTCGACCGCCTCCGAGGCGTCGATGCCGATCACGTCCTCGATCTGTTCCTTGACCCGCTCCGGCTCGGCGGCGGGCAGGTCGATCTTGTTGAGCACGGGGACGATCTCGTGGTCGGCGTCGATGGCCTGATACACATTGGCGAGCGTCTGCGCCTCCACCCCCTGCGTGGCGTCGACGACGAGGAGCGAGCCTTCGACCGCCTGCATGGACCGCGACACCTCATAGGCAAAGTCGACATGGCCGGGCGTGTCGATCAGGTTGAGGATATAGGTCTGGCCGTCCTTCGCCGGGTATTCGATCCGCACGGAGTTGGCCTTGATCGTGATGCCGCGCTCGCGCTCGATGTCCATGGCGTCGAGGAGCTGCTGTTTCATGTCCCGCTCGGCCACGGTGCCGGTGAGCTGGATCAGCCGGTCGGCAAGGGTCGATTTCCCGTGGTCGATATGGGCCACGATGGAAAAGTTGCGGATGTTTTTCAGCTCGGTCATGGATGGCCTCAGCGCATGAGAATGAGCCTGTTTCTATGGGGGGAAACGGGCGAATTGGCAAGGGTGCTCATGCGTCGCGGAGCCTTCGCGCGCGGAGAAAGGCGCGTCAGCCCATCCGGCCGGAGAGCATGTCGGCAATGCGCACCGCATAGCGGTCCGTCATGCCGGAGACGTAATCGGCAAGGCTGTGAAGCGCGCTGTAATCGTCCCCGACATCGCGCAGGTCGACCTCCGCGGCGGCGGCGAGCTGGCGGTGGTAATCCGACAGGCGCGCGGCATCCCAGCCCTGCGCCTTGAGATCCTCGTAGACCGGCAGGACGCCCGAGAGCACGCGATGGAGGATGTTGCGCCCGGTGACCTCGAGCTGGGTCTTGCGCGGCGCGTTGAAGATCCGGCTCCGCGCGGTCGCCTCGATCTCCGCGAAGGCGGCGGCGACCTCCGACCGCGAGACGAGCGAGGCGGAGAAGCTGCCCGCCATGATCGAGTCGTAATTGGCGATGAAGGCGGCCACGGCGGCCCGGATGGAGGCGGAAATCGACCGCGCCCGGTAATAGGTGATCTCCTCATAGCCGGTCGCGGCGGAGACATCCCGGTTCGTCCCGCCGAACAGCGCGCCGAGCAGCGACTTGACCTGGTCCGCGCCGAGATCGCCGGCGACATAGGCATCCTCGAGATCGAGGATGTTGTAGCAGATGTCGTCCGCCGCCTCGACGAGGAAGACGAGCGGATGGCGCCGCCACCAGCGGCCGGAGGGATCTTCGACCGCCAGCAGGCCGCAGCGCGCCGCGACCTGCTCGAACAGCGGCATCTCCGCGCGGAAGATCCCGAATTTCGCCAGTCCCTTGTAGGGGCGCGTGCCGGCGTCCCGTGCCCTGTCGCGCGCCGCCCCGGCGGTCGCGGCAAGCGCCGGATATTTGGTGAAGGCGCCGAGCGTCGCATGGCTCAGGCGCATCCCGCCGTCGTTGCGATACATCTCGAGCCGGGTGATGAGGCGGAACCCCTGGGCGTTGCCCTCGAACCGCTCGAATTCGGCCCGGTCCGCCGGCGCGATCCCGGCGAAGATCCCGCGCCCCTCCGCAAAGCGGTCGGCAAACCACGCCCCGATCGCCGCCTCCCCGGAATGGCCGAAAGGCGGGTTGCCGATGTCATGCGCGGCACAGGCGGCCTGCACCACGCCGGAGACGACATGCTTCGCCCCCGGTTCGAGATGGCCCTCCTCCTCGAGCCACTGGCCCGCCTCGATGCCGAGCGAGCGGCCGACGGAATTCGTCTCGACCGAGTGGATCAGGCGGTTGTGGATATGGTCATGGGCAGAGAGCGGATGCACCTGCGTCTTGTTCGCGAGCCGGCGGAAGGGCGCGGAGAACACGATCCGGTCGTAATCCTGCGCATACATCGGACGGTTCGGCGCCGCGACGCGGTCCGCCTCCCCCAGAAGGGTCGTGTCCAGAAGCCTGTCCCAGCGCATCCGTGTCATCCCGTCTCCCCTCGCGCTCTGCCCGCCCGCGCCGGACAGTAGGCGGGACCGGGGGCGATGGCCAGAGCCGATGCGCCGATCACATTTTTCCCGCCGCCCGGATCCTCAATTGCCCGTGAGCCCGTCTTGAGGCATAGTTCACCTCGTCTTAACCATCCCCATGCAGCCTGCCGAGGCGACTCACCCGTCCCGAAGGCCCGACAAGAGGCCAGGCAGGCGCAGGATCTGGAAACGAGGTAGAGCAAGTATGAAGACCCCCGTCATGACCCTCGCCGCGCTGGCCACGGCGGCCGCCGCGACACTGTCTCCCCTGGCCGCGAGCGCCGGCGCGATCGAACGCGCCTGCCTGCAATCGGACCGCGCCGCCGGAAACCGCAGCCTCTGCGGCTGCATCCAGCAGGTCGCCGATGTGACGCTCTCGAACCGCGATCAGCGCCAGGCCGCGAAATTCTTCAAGAACCCGCAGAAGGCGCAGGACATCCGCCAGTCCGACAACCGCAGCCACGAGGAATTCTGGCGCCGCTACAAGGCCTTCGGCGACGCCGCCTCGAATTTCTGCGGCTGAGCGGAACGGACGGCGCTCAGGTCCGGCCGAGCTCCGCGACGAGCCCGTCCACGGCCCGCTCGATCAGGTCGAGCGCCTCGCCGAAATCGCGGGTGTAATAGGGATCCGGCACGGTGTTCGCCCCGGCCTGCGGCGCATAGCTCATCATCTGCCGCACCGGCGTCGCGCTGCCCGCGGGACGCAGGCGCTCGACATCGCGCTCGTTCGTCTTGTCCATCACCACGATCAGGTCGAAGGCGGCGAAATCGCGGGCGGTGAACTGCCGGGCGCGCAGGCCGGAAAGGTCGTAGCCGCGGGCGGCGGCGGCCCGGCTCATCGGCCCATAGGCCGGCTCGCCCACATGCCAGTCGCCGGTGCCGGCGCTGTCGATCCGCAGCGAAAGCCCCGCCGCCGGGGCCTTGGCGGCAAGCACCGCCTCCGCGGCGGGAGACCGGCAGATATTGCCGAGACAAACGAAAACGATCTTCTGCATCGGGGGCCTTCTCTCTGGCGCCAGCCTAGCCGCGTGCTATGGTCCCCCGCAAGACCGGCAGGGGCCAAGATCGGAGGGATGCGATGAGAGGCGGGATCTTCATACTGTCCGGCGCGGGGCTTTCGGCCGAAAGCGGGCTGAGGACCTTCCGCGCCGCGGACGGGCTCTGGGAAGATCACCGGGTGGAGGACGTCGCCACGCCCGAAGCCTTTGTCCGCGATCCCGCGCAGGTGCAGCGTTTCTACAACATGCGCCGCGCCCAGGCCGCGCTGGCGGAACCGAACGCCGCCCACCGCGCCCTCGCGCGGCTCCAGGCCGAACATGACCGGCCCGTCCATCTCGTCACGCAGAATGTCGACGACCTGCTCGAACGCGCCGGCGCGCGCGAGGTGATCCACATGCACGGCGCGCTCGCGGGCGCGCTCTGCGCCGCCTGCGGCAGCCGCTGGCCCGCCCCGGCGGCGATGGCGGTCGGCGACCCCTGCCCCTCCTGCGGCGCGGCGCGCACCCGGCCGGATATCGTCTGGTTCGGGGAAATCCCCTATCACATGGACCGGATCGAGGAGGCGCTGGAGGAAAGCGACCTCTTCGTCGCGGTCGGCACCTCCGGCACGGTCTACCCGGCGGCAGGCTTCGGCCGGATGGCGCGGGCGCTCGGCATCCGCACGCTGGAACTCAACCTCGAGGCCTCGGGCGCGCGGTTCGACGAGCAGCGCGAAGGGCCGGCGAGCGCGGTGGTCCCGGCCTGGGTGGCGGAGGTGCTGGGCGGCTGAGGGGCTTCGAGTATTTGGGCAGCAAAGGAGACCGCGCGGCGCGGTAACCCTTTGTCAGGACATTCCGGTATAGGCTCGGCAGGCGGTACAGGCGGGAGCGCCGATGACCGCCAGCGAAGGAGACGCCCCGGCCCGTGTGGCCGAAAACCCTTCCGGTGACGTCACTGCACCATGAACCGGCGGCCGGGGCGCAATCCGGTTTCCTTTGCTGAAAAAATACTCATCTCAGCGGAAGGCGGGCCCATGCACCCATGTGGAGAGGGAGAATCGCTCCCCGGCGGTGACCGGTGTCACGCGGTGGAGCACGAAGGAGGGAAAGAGCACGGCGGAACCGCGGGCGCGGTCGGCGGTGCGGATATGGCTGTCCGGCTGCAATTCGAGCGCGCCGCCCTCGTAGTCCGACGGGTCGGAGAGCTGCACGACCAGGGTGAGCTTGCGCCGGGAGGCGAGCGCGCCCTCGCCGATGTCGGAATGCCACGCGAAATGTCCCGCCCGTTCGGCGCCGTAGCGCGCGACCTGCGGGCTTTCGCCGAATTCGGTCAGGGCGAAATCGAAATGGCTGCGGTTAGCCTCCGCCACGAGGCGCATGATCCGCTCCATGATCCAGCCGCCGCCCTCGCGCTCGTCGAGCCAGGCGAGATCGGCGCGCCGCAGGCCGTGGTCGGAGCGGTTCTTCACGAGCCCGGCGTCGGCAAGCTCCTCTTGCCGGGCCAGGGCGACGATGGCATCGCATTCGGCGGGCGAAAACGCCGCCTCGAAGGCATGGACGCTCAGCATGAAACGGCTCTTCGGTTGTCATGGACCTGCCCGGCACGCGCAAAAACCGACGGGCCGGGTGCCGCTTCCTTTATCCGAATACGCGCCTCGCGCAAGAAAAAAGGCGCCCCCGGCGGGGACGCCCCGATGCGGTGGCGGATGCTTGCCTCAGTGGTCGTGATGCTGCGGCATCGCCTCCCCGGCGCCGCGCTCGAGGTCGACGGGGATCTCGACGGTGATGTCGCCCGCCGTCTCGAAGGTGAGGGTCACGGTGACGGTGTCGCCCTGTTCCAGGGGGCCGTCGAGCCCCATGAACATCACATGGTCGCCGCCGCGGGCGAGGGCATGGGTGCCGTGGGCCGGCACCTCGAATCCTTCGGGGACAGGCATCATCTTTACCACGCCGTCGCCCATGTCCTTGTGGGTGTGCAATTCCGTGACCCTGGCGACCTCGGAATGCGCGGCGACGAGCCGGTCCGGCGCATCCCCGTCGTTGCCGATGGTGAAGAAGGCGGCGCCGGTCTTGGCCATCGCCCCGGCGGAGCGGGCATAGGCGTCGGAAATGGTGATATCGGCCAGGGCGGGGGCCGCGAGGGCAAGCGCGGAGAGCCCCGCGAGAAGGGTGGTTTTCAGCATTGGATCATCCTTTGGTGTATCTGTGCAGTGAAGGAAGCGTTCACGCCGAAGGAGGATCGCGGGCCTGCGCGGCCGGCGCGCGCGCGGATCGGAAGACGGGCTGTTGCACCGGCGCGACGAAGCGGAGGAGCCCCTGGGCCGGCGGCGCGAGGACGAAGGCCACGCCCGTCCCCGCAAGGATCGAGAGCGCCGCCTCCGGGCAGATATGCCGCGGTCCCATCGGCCTGCCGCTCTCGTCGACATAGACCATGGTCGGGCCGCTGCCCGTGCACAGGATCATCGCCCCCGCGGGATCGCGCATCGTCCCGCGCGCCACGGCCATGGACTGCGACGTGACGATCAGGAGAAGGGCGACGAGGCCGGCATGTATCGGGGGCGAGCGGCGCATGCCGCGGAGAGTGCCGCCTGGCGCGTATCTTGGCAAGGGCGCGCGGCGAGGCTGCGGCAGAATGACAAGACCCCGCGAGGCGCGCCTCACGGGGTCTTGCGATGTCATCCGGTCCGAAAGGATCAGGCGGCGGCCGTCTGGGCCTTCGCGATCTCTTTCTTGATCTTCAGCGCGTTCGCGGAGAGTTCCTCGTCACGGGCCTTCGCGAGGAAGGCGTCGAGGCCGCCGCGGTGGTCGACGGAGCGCAGGGCCGCGGCGGAGATCCGCAGCTTGAAGGAGCGGCCGAGGGTATCCGAAATCAGCGTCACATCGTTGAGGTTCGGAAGGAAACGGCGGCGGGTTTTGTTGTTGGCGTGGCTGACATTGTTGCCAGTCATCGGGCCTTTACCGGTCAGTTCGCAACGACGCGACATGGGCTTTTCCTCGTTTCACTGGCGAAAGCGCCGAACGCCCCCGCGAATTCATGGACTCAGGTTTCCGTCTGGATCGGCGCTTCATATGGCGCGGGTGCCGGCCGGACGCAAGTCCGAAGTGACCCGTCAGACCCGAAAGAGGCCCGAATTCAACGGAGAAAGACACCACCCGAGAGCGGCGCCCGAAATTCAGTTCGCGGTGCATAGTGGATCGCGGGAGAATCGTCAAGCCCGGTCGCCCAATTGTCAGCTGACAATCGCGGCCTGTCGACGGGGCGCGTCCCGACCCATGCCGTCGCCGGCGTTCAGCCAGCGTCCTGCCTGAGCGCCCGGAGCACCTCGGCCGCCGCGTTGCCCGGCGTGCTCTCTCCCGC
Source organism: Celeribacter indicus (assembly GCF_000819565.1). Classification (NCBI taxonomy): domain Bacteria; kingdom Pseudomonadati; phylum Pseudomonadota; class Alphaproteobacteria; order Rhodobacterales; family Roseobacteraceae; genus Celeribacter; species Celeribacter indicus. The sequence continues at coordinate 859,063 of NZ_CP004393.1, read as the reverse complement.
CGCGACCTTTGCGGCGAGCGTGCCGATGAGCGATTTGTAGGGCTCCCGTTCGAGCTGTCCCAGAAGCCCGTAGCGGATTTCCTGGCCGAACCAGTATTCCGCCTGCTCCGCCCGGCGCCGGTCGAAGAACCCGTTCTCGCGCCGCCAGGCGACGAGCGCCTGCATTTCCTGCCAGGCGGTCGCGAGACCCTTCTCCTCCAGCGCGGAGACGGTCATCGCCTTGGGGAAGCCTTCGGGATCCTGCGGCCGCTTGCGCAGGAGACGCAGCGCGCCGGCGTAATCGGCGCGGGTGCGCTGCGCCGCGGCCTTGAGATCGCCGTCGGCCTTGTTCACGAGGATGATGTCGGCCATTTCCATGATCCCGCGCTTCACGCCCTGCAACTCGTCGCCGCCCGCGGGCGCGAGCAGCAGCAGGAAGACGTCCGACATTTCGGCCACGACGGTCTCCGACTGGCCGACGCCCACCGTCTCGATCAGGATGAGATCGTATCCCGCCGCCTCGCAGAGCGCCACCGCCTCCCGCGTGCGCCGGGCGACGCCGCCGAGTTCGGAGCGCGAGGGCGAGGGCCGGATGAAGGCATTCTTTTCCCGCGACAGATACTCCATCCGGGTCTTGTCGCCCAGGATGGACCCGCCGGAGCGCGAGGAGGAGGGATCGACGGCGAGCACCGCCACCTTCAGCCCCTCGCGGATGAGCATCATGCCGAAACTTTCGATGAAGGTCGACTTGCCCACGCCGGGCGTTCCCGACAGCCCGAGGCGGAGGGCCTGGCGCCCCGATCTGCCGATCTCCTCCATGAGCGCGGTGGCCTGTTCGCGGTGGTCGGACCGGACGCTTTCCACAAGGGTGATCGCGCGGGCGAGCGCGCGGCGATTGCCGGCGATGACCTGCCGGGCAAGCTCCGTGATCTCCATGACGGGCCTCTCTGCTCATCTCGTCGGCCTCTGACTTGCACGTTTCGCGGCCGGCTGTCCAGTGAGGCGGGATGTCCCGGCGGCGCGAGACGGCGCTTTCCTCCCGCGGCGCGATGGCCGATAAGGGCGGCATGGACAGGCTGCCGATCGACGAGGTGTTGGAAGAGCTGGTCGCCGCCGTGCGGGCGGAGGGCCGGGCGGTGCTCGTGGCCCCGCCGGGGGCGGGGAAGACGACGCGCGTGCCGCTGGCGCTGCTGCCCGCGGTGAGCGGACGGATCGTCATGCTCGAACCGCGCCGCCTTGCCGCGCGGTCGGCGGCAGAGCGGATGGCGGAGACGCTCGGGGAGCGCGCGGGGGAGACCGTCGGCTACCGGATGCGCGGCGAGGCGAAGGTCGGGACGGCGACGCGCATCGAGGTGGTGACCGAGGGCATACTGACACGAATGCTGCAATCCGACCCGGAACTGACCGGAATCGGGGCGCTGATCTTTGACGAATTCCACGAACGCAGCCTCAACGCCGATCTCGGCCTCGCGCTCGCCATCGAGGCGCGGCAGGCGCTGCGCGAGGATCTGGCGCTGGTGGTGATGTCCGCGACGCTCGATGCCGGGCCCGTCGCGGCCCTGCTCGACGATGCGCCCGTCCTGCGGTCCGAAGGCCGCGCCTATCCGGTGGAGACCCGCTGGCGCGAGACGCCGGTCGCGAAGGCGCGGCGCTTCGAGGAGGCCGTCGCGGATCTGGTGGCGGAGGCGGTGCGGGCGGAGCCGGGATCGGCGCTCGTCTTCCTTCCCGGCGAGGGGGAGATCCGGCGGGTCGAGGCGCTGTTGCGCGGGCGTGTGCCGGAGGACTGCGCGATCCGGCCGCTGTTCGGCGCGATGCCCTTTGCCGAGCAGCGGGCGGCCATCGCGCCCGCGGCGACGGGGCGCAAGGTCGTGCTCGCCACCGCCATCGCGGAGACCTCGCTGACCATCGAGGACGTGCGGATCGTGGTCGATGGGGGCCGGGCGCGGCGGGCGCGGTTCGATCCGGGCTCCGGCATGTCGCGCCTCGTGACCGAGCGCGTCTCCAGGGCCGAGGCGGAACAGCGGCGCGGGCGCGCCGGGCGCGTCGCCGAGGGGGTGTGCTACCGGCTCTGGACGAAGGGCGAGGAGGGCGCCCTGCCCGCCTTCGCGCCGGCGGAGATCGAGACGGCGGACCTGACCGGCCTCGCGCTCGAACTGGCGCTCTGGGGCGCGTCGGAGGCGGAGCTGTCCTTTCTGACACCGCCGCCCGCGGGTCCGCTTTCGGAGGCGCGGGCGCTGCTCGAAGGTCTCGGCGCGCTCGATCGCGAGGGCCGGATCACGGCGCATGGCAAGGCGCTCGCGGGTCTTCCGCTCCATCCGCGGCTTGCACATATGCTGCAAATTGCCGGGATTCAGGCGGCAGAACTGGCCGCGCTCTTGAACGAACGCGATCCCCTGCGCGGTGCGGGCGTGGATCTGTCGCTGCGGATGCGGGCGCTGCGGGAGCCGGGGAATGCGGATCGCGGGGTGATCGCGCGGGTGAAGCAGGAGGCGAAGCGGCTGCGGCAGGGGCTTCGCGAGGCGCCGCCGATGAGCCTCGGGGAAATGGCGGCGCTGGCCTATCCCGACCGGGTCGGGCTCAGGCGCAGGGGCGACCAGCCGCGCTATGTGCTCTCCGGCGGCAAGGGCGCGGTGATGGCGGAGGAGGATGCGCTCGCGGGCGCGCGGCTCATCGTCGTGACCGACACGGACGGGGCGCCGCGGGAGGCGCGGATCCGGCAGGCGGTCGAGATCAGCGAGGCGGAGCTGCGCGGGCTCTTCGGCGCGCAGATCGCCTGGCACGAAATCTGTCGCTGGGACAGGCGCGAAAAGCGCGTCGTGGCGCGGCGGCAGGAGATGTTCGGCGCGCTGGTGCTCGACGACCGTCAGTGGAAGGACGCGCCGGCGGAGGCGATGGCGCGCGGCGCGCTCGAGGGGCTGCGGCAGATCGGCCTGCCCTGGAGCGATGCCGCCCGGCGGTTCGCGGCGCGGGTGCGCCTGATGGGAGAGGGGTATCCCGACATGCGCGAGGAGGTGCTGCTCGACACTCTCGAGGACTGGCTCCTGCCCTACCTCGGGGGCGCGCGGACAGAGGCGCAGCTGCGCGCGCTCGACATCACCGGGGCGCTGCGGGCGATGCTCGACTGGGACCGGATGCAGCGGCTCGACCGGGAGGTGCCGGCGCAGTTCGAAAGCCCGGTGGGGCGGAAGCTGCCGATCGACTATTCGGGCGCCGACCCGGAAGTGACGGGGCGGTTGCAGGAGTTCTTCGGCACCACCGTCCATCCGACCGTCGGCCCGAACCGCGTGCCGCTGAAGGTCGTGCTCACCTCCCCCGGCCATCGCCCGGTGCAGGTCACGATGGACCTGCCGAATTTCTGGAAGACCTCCTATGCCGATGTGCGCAAGGAGATGCGCGGGCGCTATCCGAAACATCCCTGGCCCGAGGATCCGACGGCGGCCGATCCGACGCTCCGGGCAAAGCCGCGCGGGACGTGAGGCGAAAGGTTTCGTTCAGGAGTGTGACAGCCGCCGCTGCGGCATGTGACGGGCGGTTCACCTTTTGCCCCGGTTCGTGACAGGATGTTCACCCGTCACCGCGACGCCACGAGTTCGCGCCAGAACAGCGGCGCGAGGAGCGCGTAGACCGTCGCCATCTCCAGCCGGCCGACATACATGCCGAAGATCAGGACGAGTTTCGGCGCGGTGTCGAGCGTCGCGAAATTTCCCGCCGGGCCGATGATGTCGCCCACCCCCGGCCCGACATTCGCGAGCGCGGTGAGCGCGCCCGAGGTGGCGGTCTCCATGTCGAGCCCGAGGAAGCTCAGGAGCGAGGCGAGCACGCCGAAGGTGGCCGCGAAGAGCACGAAGAAGGAGATCACGCCGGAGAGCGCGTCGGGGTCCACTCGGCGGCCCTGGTACTTGACGAAGGTGACGCGGTGGGGTGCGTGGCTCTGGCGGATCTGCGCGATCATGGCGCGGCCGGCGACGAGCCAGCGCATCGCCTTCGCCCCGCCCGCGGTCGATCCGGTCGAGCCGCCCACCGCCGTCAGCACGACGAAGGTGGCGACGGCGAAGGGGCCCCAGAGCGTGTAGTCGGTCGTGGCATAGCCCGTGGTGGTGACGACCGAGACGACGTTGAAGGCGACGAGGCGCAGCGCCTCGAACGGCGCGCGCTCCTGCCGCAGGATGAGCCAGAGGGTGAGCACGAGGATCGTGACGCCGAGCGAGCGGAGCATCGCCACCACCTGTTCGGACTGCCAGACGCGGCGGCGTATCCCCCGGATATACCAGGAGAAGGGCAGCGCGCCGGCGAGCATAAACAGGGTGCAGACCCATTGCAGAAAGGGGCTGGTGAAATGGCCGAAGGACGCGTCGTAGCCCGAATAGCCGCCGGTGGAGAGCGTCGTCATCGCATGGGTCGCCGCGTCGAAGGGCGACATGCCCCCGAGCAGGTAGAGCAGCCCGCAGAGGAAGATCAGCGCGAAGTAGATCTGGAGCGTAGCGGAGGCGAACATGGTGGCGTTGCGCAGTTCCCGTTCGCCGGTTTCCGAGCTTTCGGACCGGAAAAGCTGCATCCCGCCGACCTTGAGGATCGGCAGGAGCGCGATGCCGGTCACGATGAAGCCGACGCCGCCCACCGCCTGAAGGATGGCGCGCCACAGGATGACGCCGTGGGGCACCCGGTCGAGCCCGGTCATGACGGTGGAGCCGGTCGTGGTGATGCCCGACATCGCCTCGAAGAAGGCGTCGGTCAGCGGCAGGCCGTAGAAATAGAGCGGGCCGGCGCCGCAGATCGCCGCGGTCATCCAGACGGAGGAGGTCAGCAGGAAGGTGTGGAGCGGCCGCAGGTGTTCCGCCCGCGGCGTCGCGGCCAGCACGAGCGCGCCGCCCAGGAAGCCGAACAGGAAGCCCGGCTCTTCGAAGACGGGGGCGGTGGCGGGAAAGCCGACCGCGACCCCGCCCATGAGCACGGCGAAGGCGACCATGACCAGCCCGTTAATGAAGATGACGAAACTCATGCCCGCCGGCTCCGGAGGAGGTTACCGCCCCTTCAAGAGCACAAACCCCGCCGCGCGACAAGGGGGCGACGGGATCGGGGGGCGGTCAGCTGTGGGAGACCGGACCGGCCCAGGGGCCGTGCCGGTTGGTGCCGCCATCGACGCGGTCGAAGCCATGCGCGCCGAAGAAGTCGCGCTGCGCCTGCACGAGGTCGGTGGTGCCGCGCGCCTGCCGCATCGTGTCGAAATAGGCGAGCGCATTCGCCAGCGCCGGGAGCGGCAGCCCGGCACAGGCGCCATAGGCGACGACACGGCGCAGCGCCACCGCCCCCGCGCGCATCAGCCCGGCGAAGCGCGGGGCGAAGATGAGCCGGCCCTGCGGCAGGCCCTCGCGGATCGCGCCCGCCATGTCGTCGAGCAGGGCAGAGCGGATGATGCAGCCTTCCCGCCAGACCTCGGCGGCGGTGGCGAGGTCGATCCCCCAGTCGAAGGCCTCCGAGGCGGCGGCGAGGATGCCGAAGCCCTGGTCGTAGGCGATGAGCTTCGCGGCGAGGAGCGCCTGTTCGAGATCCTCCTCCGGCGGCACGGTGCCGGCCTCGGCGGGCAGGTCCCCGAACAGCGCGGCGCCGGCGGCGCGGGTGTCGCGTTCGGACGACCAGGCGCGGGCGGCGACGGCGGCCTCGATCGCGGAGGGCGACTGGCCGAGCCTGATCGCCTCGATCGCGGTCCAGCGCCCGGTGCCCTTCTGCCCGGCGCTGTCGACGATCATCTCGACCATGGGCAGGTCGGTCTCCGGGTCGGTGGTCTGGAGCACGCGCCCGGTGATCTCCACGAGATAGGATTTGAGCGGGCCCTTGTCCCAGCCTTCGAAGAGGTGGCCGATCTGCGCCGGCGAGCGCCCTGCCCCGTCGCGCAGGATGCCGTAGATTTCGGCGATCATCTGCATGTCGGCATATTCGATGCCGTTGTGCACCGTCTTGACGAAATGGCCGGCGCCGTCGGGTCCGAAATGCGCCGCGCAGGGCACGCCGTCGTGCCTGGCGGCGATGGCCTCGAGGATGTCGCGGATCGCGGCGTAGCTCGCGGGATCGCCGCCGACCATGATCGAGGGGCCATGCCGCGCGCCCTCTTCCCCGCCGGAGATGCCCATGCCGAAGAAGTTGAGCCCCTGCGCGCGCAGCGCGGCTTCCCGGCGCCGCGTGTCGTGGAAATCGGCATTGCCCGCGTCGATGATCATGTCGCCCTCCTCGAGCAGCGGCTCGAGATCGGCGATCACCGCATCGACGGGCGCGCCGGCCTTGACGAGGAGGATGATCGCGCGCGGGCGGGCGAGGGACGCGACGAGATCCTCATAGCTTTTCGTCGGGATCACGCGCTCTGCCAGGGCGCCGGCGGAGGCGATGAAGGCGTCGGTCACGCTGTGCGTCCGGTTGTAGACCGCGACGGGAAAGCCCTTTTCCGCGATGTTGAGCGACAGGTTGGCCCCCATGACGCCCAGTCCGACGAGTCCGATGCGAGCCTGTGTCATGCGAAGTCTCCTTGTTCAGCGCGAAACCGGACGAAGGCCGGAGCGCAGCCGAAGGGCATGCGCGGCCTTCGTCCCGGTGATACCGCAGGAGGCGGAGGACGCAAGCCGCAAAGGCAAACAGGTCGTTTGTGCGAACAATCGGGAGGGCGGCCTCCGGGGAGAATGCTTGAAACCGGCGGGGGTCTATCGTATGTATATACAACAATCACAAGAACAGGCACATTCGGTTTCACATGGTTACTCTGTTGAAAAATGCGTGGGAAGGCGTGATCGACCCGATCCTGCGCCGCCCGGACCGGGTCCAGGCGGCTGCTCTCTGCTGGCGCAAGGGCAAGCGCGGCAAGGAGGTGCTCCTCGTCACCTCGCGCGACAGCGGGCGCTGGATCCTCCCGAAAGGCTGGCCGATCGACGGGCTCGACGGGCCGGGCACCGCCGCGCAGGAAGCCTGGGAGGAAGCGGGCGTTCGCGCGGCGAAGGTCACGCCGCGGCCGGTCGGCCGCTATCATTACGTCAAGAAGCTCGACAGCGGCGTGCCCGCGCCGGTCGAGGCGACGGTCTATTCCGTCAAGGTCGCGCGCCTGGAAGACGCTTTCCCCGAGGCGGCGCAGCGCCGCCGCTGCTGGATGGCGCCGGCGCAGGCGGCCGAACTGGTGGACGAGCCGGAACTCAGGGACCTGTTGCGCGCGTTCTGAGTCCATGCGGATCCCGCAGAGGGCATCTCAGGAAAAGCTTGAAAACGGGGCCGCAGCGGGTTAGCGCTGCGCCGCCCGTGAACCTTTCATGACAGTCGCCCCGAAGGCGAAGGATCCGAGATGACCGACCAGCCCGGAAAAGAGTGGACCACACTCGACAAGGACCTCAACCGCATCAGCCAGGTCGAACACGCGACGATCTACATTTCCCGGCCCCTCGTGGGGCTCGGGGTGGCGCTCGCCTTCATCATCGTGGCGGGGCTCGCGGCGGCGGTGCTCTTCGGCGGGCAGTCGGGATCGGCCCCGGTGGTCGCGGCGGCCGCACTCGGCGCCTACATGGCGCTCAACATCGGCGCCAACGACGTCGCCAACAACATGGGCCCCGCGGTCGGGGCGAACGCGCTCACCATGGGCGGCGCCATCGTCATCGCGGCCCTCTGCGAAAGCGCGGGGGCACTCCTTGCGGGGGGCGATGTGGTTTCCACCATCTCCAAGGGCATCATCGACCCGGCGGCCGTGGCGGATACGCGCGTCTTCATCTGGGCGATGATGGCGGCGCTGCTGTCCTCGGCCCTCTGGGTCAACCTCGCGACCTGGATCGGCGCGCCGGTCTCCACCACGCATTCGGTGGTCGGCGGGGTGATGGGCGCGGGCATCGCGGCGGCGGGCTTCGCCTCGGTGAACTGGGGCTCGATGGGCACGATCGCCCTGAGCTGGGTCGTCTCGCCGCTGCTGGGCGGGATCATCGCGGCGGGCTTCCTGTGGTTCATCAAGGCGCGGATCATCTATCAGGCGGACAAGATCGCGGCGGCGCGCCGCTGGGTGCCGGTGCTGATCGGGATCATGATGGGCACGTTCACGACCTATCTCGCGGTGAAGGGGCTGAACCGGATCCTCACGGTGGACCTGTCGCTCGCCGCGCTCATCGGGCTCGGCGTGGGGGCGGTCTGCTATATCGGCTCGGCCCCGCTGGTGCGCCGCCAGTCCCGCGGCCTCGAGAACCGCAACAGGTCGCTCAAGGCGCTGTTCGGCCTGCCGCTGGTGATTTCCGCCGCGCTCCTGTCCTTTGCCCACGGCGCCAATGACGTGGCCAACGCGGTCGGGCCGCTGGCGGCCATCGTGCACGCGAATGCCTATGGCAGCTTCGCGGGCAGCGTGACCATCCCGCACTGGGTCATGGTGCTCGGCGCCTTCGGCATTTCCTTTGGCCTCATCCTCTTCGGTCCCAAGCTCATCCGCATGGTCGGCAGCCAGATCACCAAGCTCAACCCGATGCGCGCCTTCTGCGTGGCGCTGTCGGCGGCGGTGACGGTGATCGTGGCGAGCTGGCTCGGCCTGCCGGTCTCCTCCACCCATATCGCGGTGGGCGGGGTGTTCGGCGTCGGCTTCTTCCGGGAATGGTATCACGAGAAGCGCCTCGACGAGACGGCGCGTTCGAAGAAGGTCAAGCGCATCGCCGCGGAGGAGCGCCAGCGCCGCAAGCTGGTGCGCCGCAGCCATTTCATGACCATCGTGGCGGCCTGGGTGATCACGGTTCCGGCGGCGGCGCTGATGTCGGCGGCGCTGTTCTGGCTGCTGTCCCACCTTCTCTGACAGGAAAAGGCTCTGACAGGAAAAGGGCGCCCCGAGGGGCGCCCCGGTCCGGGCGAAACGGCGCGTCCGCGCGGCTCAGCCGGTCACGCACCAGCGCATGATCGCCTTCTGCGCGTGGAGCCGGTTCTCCGCCTCGTCGAAGATCACGGATTGCGGGCCGTCCATCACGGAATTCGTCACCTCGTCGCCACGATGCGCCGGCAGGCAGTGCATGAACAGCGCCTCGGGACGGGCGAGGCTCATCAGCTTGCGGTCCACGCGGTAGGGGCGCAACTGGTTGTGGCGCCGTTCGCGCGCGGAGGCCGGGTCGTGCATCGACACCCATGTGTCGGTGACCACGAGATCCGCCCCCTTCACCGCCTCGTGGGCGTCGCGCACGACCTCGACGCGCGAGCCCCTGGCGCGGGCCTCCTCGATGAACTCGCGCTCGGGATCGAGCGGTTCCGGCCCGGTGAAGGTCAGGTCGAAGCCGAACTGGCCGGCGGCATGGATGAAGGAGGCGCAGACATTGTTGCCGTCGCCGCACCACACCACCTTCTTGCCGGCGATCGGTCCGCGATGTTCCTCGAAGGTGAGGATATCGGCCATGATCTGACAGGGGTGGGTGCGGTTGGTCAGCCCGTTGATGACCGGAACGGAGGCGTGTTCGGCCATCTCGAGCAGGGTCTGCTCCTCGAAGGTGCGGATCATGATCATGTCGACATAGCGCGACAGCACGCGGGCGGTGTCGGCGATGGTCTCGCCATGGCCGAGCTGCATGTCGGCGCCGGAGAGCACCATGGTCTGCCCGCCCATCTGGCGCACGCCGACATCGAAGGACACGCGCGTGCGGGTCGAGGGTTTCTCGAAGATCAGCGCGACCATCTTGTCGCGGAGCGGCAGTTCGGCGTCGGGCGCGGCCTTCGGCTTGTCGTGGCGGGCCTGTTTCGTCGCCTTGGCGGTTTCGATGATCCGGTGCAGGTCCTCTGCGCCGGTCTTGTGGATGTCGAGGAAATGTCTCATGTCGTCGTCTCGTTCCTGGGCGGGGTCAGGGGGCGCTGCCCCCGCGCCTGCGGCGCTCCCCCGGAATATTTTCAAGCAGATGAAGACAGCGCGGCGGCCGCCTGTTCGAGGCGCGCGACGGCCTCGGAAATGTCGTCGTCGGAAATGTTGAGCGCGGGCAGGAGGCGCACGGTATCGTCGGCGGCGGGCACGGTCAGGAGCCCCGCCTCATAGCCCTTTGCCACGAGATCGGCGGGGGCGATGCGGCATTTGAGGCCGAGCATCAGCCCCTCGCCGCGCACCTCCTCGAAGAGGTCGGGATGGGCGGCGGTGAGGCCCTCGAGCTTCTGGCGCAGGAGCGCGCCCTTGCGGTTCACCTCTGCGAGGAAGCCGGGATCGGAGACGATGTCGAGCACCCTGAGCCCGACGGCGCAGCCCAGCGGGTTGCCGCCATAGGTCGAGCCATGGCTGCCCGCGGTCATGCCGGAGGCGGCCTCCTCCGTCGCGAGCACCGCGCCGAGCGGGAAGCCGCCGCCGATGCCCTTGGCGATCATCATGATGTCGGGGGTCACCCCCGCATATTCATGGGCGAAGAGGCGGCCGGTGCGCGCGACGCCGCATTGTACCTCGTCGAGGATCAGCAGGGCGCCCTTTTCGTCGCAGATCCTGCGCAGGGTCTTCAGCGCCGCATCGGGCACGACCCGGATGCCGCCCTCGCCCTGCACCGGCTCGATCAGGATCGCGGCGCTGCTGTCGGTGACGTGATCGGCCACGCTGTCCCAGTCGCCGAAGGGGAGGTGGACGAAGCCGGGCATGAGCGGGCCGAAGCCCTTCACCATCTTCTCCGATCCCGAGGCGGCGATCGCGCCGGTGGAGCGGCCGTGGAAGCAGCCCTCGAATGTGATGATCCCGGTCTTTTCGGGATGACCCTTCTCGTACCAGTATTTGCGCGCCATCTTGATCGCGAGCTCGGCCGCCTCCGTGCCGGAATTGGTGAAGAAGCAGGTGTCCGCGAAGGTCAGTTCGACGAGCCTGTCGGCCAGCGCCTCCTGCGCCGGGATCCTGTAGAGGTTCGAGACATGCCAGAGCGTGTCGGCCTGGTCCTTCAGCACCTGCGCGAGATCGGGGTTGGCATGGCCGAGCGTGTTCACCGCGATGCCGGCGCCGAGGTCGAGGAAGCGTCGTCCGTCCGCCTCCACGAGCCAGGAGCCCTCGCCCTTCACGAAGGAGAGCGGAGCCCGGTTGTAGGTCGGCAGAACGGAGGAAATCATCGCATTTGTCCTCTGGATGGGAAGAGCCCCTGAAGTGGCGCGTTTCGCCACGGGCGTCAACGGTTTATGGGTTTTTGGGGGTGGTTTGCGCCGATCTGGCGCGAAAGTGCCGCAACGGGGTGCGGATGAACGGACGTCGGGGACGCGCTCAGCGTCGACGTCGGGACTCGGAGGTGGAGAGGCGGGTCGTGTTCATGGGCCTGTGCAATAGCGCCAAAACCGGGGCCTGTCAAAGGCCCTGAGGCATTTCGGCCCGAGCCTGGGACCGAGCCTGGAACGAAGGCAGGTCGAGCCGCGAAGCATCGTCCATGCGGTGTGGACGTTTCGGGGACACATCCCGCCCGCGGCTGTCCTGACGGACGTCAGCGCGCCGGGAGGAATTTCGCGTTTCCCACGGTCCGGTCGGCCGCTCCGGCGTCGAGGCGCCTTGCCGTGACGGGCGGGGGCGGAGCGGCGGGGGCGCCGAGGGCGAGCTGGCGTTCGAGGGCGGGAACGGCGTCGGCCAGCGCCATGCCGAAGCCCAGCTTGCGCCCGTCGCGCGTGCCCATGGCGGAGACGACCGAGAGGATCGCCGGCCGCACCCCGTCATGGGCGAAGACCGGCGCGCCCGAGGAGCCGAAGGTCACGTCGCAATCGAAGGCGTAGATGCCGCTTTCGTGGTCGAGGACATGGCATTCGCGCTGGATCGACAGGACGGAATTCCGGCCCTGCCCGTAGGAGGCGACCATGAGTTCGCCGCGCGGCTGCGGGCCGCGGTGGATCGGGAAAGGGCGCGCGAGGGCGGCGGGGATCGGAGAGGCGAGCCGGATCAGCGCGAGGTCGTGGCGGATGTTCTGGGCCGTGATGTCGCCGGTGACGTCATAGCCCGGCGCGACCGCGAGCGCGATGGCGCGGGAGGCGGCGATGGCGTCGCCGTTCCTGAGCCCCGCCCGGAACAGGATCTGCCCGGCCGGCACGGGGACATTCACGGTATCGACCACGCAATGGGCCGCGGTCAGCACGAGATCGGCGGCGATGAGCGTGCCCGAACAGGTGGAGCGCCCGGCGATGTCGAGCCGCCCGACCGCCTCCCAGCCGAGGAGTTCGGCGCGGCGCTCCGCGGCGTCGAGTTCGGAGGGCAGGCTGTCGGCGGCGGGAAGCGCGGCGGGCAGGATGAGTGCGAAGACGAGCCCGCGGACGAGCGCGGCCGGACTGCGGCAAAGGGCCAATGACACCTCCCGTGGCGGATGATCCCCCCGGTCTAGCCGCGCAATCCGGCGGAAATTGGGCGGGACGGGAGAAAATGGCCGTCCGGCGAACAGCCCGACGCCGGACGGCCCAGGGAACCTCACATGCCTTCAGACAACAGCGCGCGCGCCTCATAGGCCCGGAGCGAAACACGGGCGGCGCGGCCGTAGGCGTGCCAACCTGCGGCGAGCTGCGGAAACAGTGCGAGGATTTCGTCGCGCGCGGCCCGGTCGAGGGCCGTCGCGCCGGTGTCGCCCGGATGGAAGCTCTCGGCGGGCGCGCCATCGGCGAAGACGACCTCGTGCCGGTCGAAGAGGATGTGGAAATATTCCACCTCCCCGCCTTCGCGGATGCGCACGGTGTCGTGGTTGACGAGATGTTTGGCCGGAACGAGAACCTCGTGATCTCCGTGGTTCAGTTCCGCCTTCGGATCCGCGATCAGGATCCGGTGCTGCTGGGACACGCGCAGCGTGCGGTGGTTGCCACAGGTGTTCCGCGCGATCTCGACCGGGGCGAAGGCGCCCTCGGCCCTGACCCGCGTCGATCCGATCCAGCGGATCTCCTGCGGGCCGTGGTCATAGGTGATGGCGAGATCGCCGGCGCGCAGCTCCTCGACCGGCACGGCGCCGTAGACGGTCTGGATGAGCGTGCCGCGTCCGAAACAGACCGGGAGGGCCATCTCTCCGGGATCGGTCAGGGTGAAGTTCAGGAGGGCGTTCTGCGAGATCAGGTTGGTGAGCCGGGTCACGCCCAGCAGCCGCAGGAAGGGCGTGTTGAGCGCCTGGGTCAGGAGCCCGTCGAGCAGGGCGGCCGGATCGCCCTCGGGATATTCGACATAGGTGCGCCCGCCCGCCGACCAGAGATTGACCGGCACGGTGGAGCCGAGGTTGATCGGAATCCCGAGGATGGAGACCCCGGCCGAGGAGGTGCCGCTGCCGATCAGGGTGGCGTCGGCGCCGTTCCACTGGGCCGCCTCGCCCGCGTCCCAGCTCAGGTCGCGGTCGGTGTCAGTGACGCCGAGCGTGCCGCTGGTCGGCCCGGAAAAGGACGAGAGGGCGACGGTGCGCAGCAGCCCGTTGCTGTGGAGCAGGGCCCCGTTGTAGACATAGACATCGTCGATCGTGCGCTGAACCATTCCGCGGCGCTCTCCTTCCGCCCTGTTCCAAAAGCTATCAGATCAACCTATCGTTGAGGAAGCGACAAAAATTCACCAACGACATTGCACAATGATACTCGACACGGGGCAGATCGCTCATCCGATCCGCCCCGAGGCCCTATCTTAAAGAATATTTATGGGGAAAAGTCTACGGCAAAAAGGGGGGATACCCCCTTTCCGCGGCGGATCAGGACTTGAGCTTCGTGCCGCGCCGGAAGAAGAGCCAGTTGAGCAGGACCACCGCGGCCGTGACCGCGCTCATCACGGCGAGGCCGAGCCAGGGCGAGCTGTCCGACCGTCCGATGATGCCATAGCGCACCCCGTCGATCAGGTAGAACACCGGATTGAGGTGGGTGAGCACGCGGAACCAGTGCGGCAGCGTCTCGACCGAATAGAACGTGCCGGAGAGGAAGGACAGCGGCGTGATGATGAAATTGGTGATCGCCGCCATGTGGTCGAATTTCTGGCTGACGATCCCGGCGAGCACGCCGAGCCCGCCGATGAAGAGCGTGCCGAGCAGGACGAAGGCGAGGGCGAAGAGCGGGTGGGCGAGCGGAAGCCCCACGGAGACCGCCATGCCGAGCCAGATCGCCACGGCCACGACGAGCCCCCGCGCCGCGCCGCCCGCGAGATAGCCGATCACCAGCTCGAAGGGCGCGAGCGGCGGCATCAGCGTGTCGACGATATTGCCCTGCACCTTCGAGATCATGATGGAGGAGGACGTATTGGCGAAGGCGTTCTGGATCACCGTCATGGTGAGAATGCCGGGGGCGAGGAAATGCACGAAGGGCATGCCCATCACCGGCCCGCGCGACGGGCCGATCGCAAGGGTGAAGATCGTGAGGAACAGCCCCGCCGTCACCAGGGGCGCGAGCAGGGTCTGGGTCCAGACGCTGAGGAAGCGGTTCACCTCGCGCAGGACCAGCGTCCACAGGCCGAGCCAGTTGACCCTGCCGAAGCGGCGCACGCCCATCTGTCCTGCATCCTGTACCATTTTCATCGGCCGTCCCCCTTGCTATAGTGCCGCATCGCCGTTCCCGAACTTGTATCCGGTGCGTCGCGCTTTTAAATAGGGAGCGAGAGGAATTTTAAAGTGGCTCCGCCCGCAAACGGGTTGTGCGGGGTCGCTTTTTGCGGCCCTGGTTCCGGTGCGCCCCCGCGCGCGGCCCCCGCATGAGACAAGCGAAGGAAAAAACGATGTCCTGGACTGACGAGCGCGTCGAGTTGTTGAAGAAAATGTGGGGCGAAGGGCAATCCGCCTCCCAGATCGCCAAGGAGCTTGGCGGCGTCACCCGCAACGCGGTGATCGGCAAGGTGCATCGCCTCGGCCTGTCCAACCGCGCGGGTGCGACCGGCGCCCCGGCGGCGAAGCCGGCCGCCGCGCCGAAGGCGAAGCCTGTGCCGAAGCCGAAACCCGAGGTGAGAGCCAGGACGGCAAGGCCCGCCGCCGTGGACATGCCGGAGGATATCGCCGAGGAGGCCGAGGCCGCGCCCAAGGCCGCCGCCCCCGCCCGCCGGCAGATCATTCCCGCGGGCCAGCCGCTGCCGCCGCAGCCCTCCACCAACGAGATCCCGGCAGAGGCGCTCGCCAAGGTCAGCGAGATCGAGAAGAAGGCAAAGCGGATCTCCGTCATGGAACTGACCGAGCGGACCTGCAAATGGCCGGTCGGCGATCCGGCGACGGAGGATTTCTGGTTCTGCGGCCTGCCCTCCCAGCCCGGCAAGCCCTATTGCGAGGCCCATGTCGGCGTCGCCTTCCAGCCGATGTCGACGCGCCGCGACCGCCGCCGCTGAGCGCCCGGCCCCTCCCCATCCCGACGGACCCGGTGCCCCGCGGCGCCGGGTTCTTTCATGCGGCTCCTGTCCTGTGGCGCCGACTGTGCGCAGGTGATTGTGCGCAGGTGACGGGGCGTGACGCACCGCCGCCCCCTTGCTTGCCCCCGAGCCGCCTCTACATTGGGTCCACATGCGACGCGGGAGGACCATGTGGGCGCGATCATTTCCATCACGGATCTCAGAAAATCCTATGACAACGGGTTCCAGGCGCTCAAGGGCGTGTCGCTCGACATCGAGGAGGGGGAGATCATCGCGCTTCTCGGCCCGAACGGCGCGGGCAAGACCACGCTGATCGGCGCGGTCTGCGGCCTCGTGCGGATCACCGGGGGCACGGTGACGGTCGGCGGTCATGACGTGGTGCACGATCCGCGCCGCGCCCGCAGCCAGATCGGGCTCGTCCCCCAGGAGATCGCGCTCGACATCTTCGAGACCGTGTGGAAATCCGTGCGCTACACGCGCGGCCTCTTCGGCCTGCCGCCCGACGACGCCCATCTCGAACGGGTGCTGAAGTCCCTGTCGCTCTGGGACAAGCGCGACAACCAGTGCAAGGAACTGTCGGGGGGAATGAAACGGCGGGTGATGATCGCCAAGGCCCTGTCGCACGCGCCGAAGGTGCTGTTCCTCGACGAACCCACCGCCGGCGTGGACGTCAACCTGCGCCGCGACATGTGGGCCCTCGTGCGCGAGCTGCGCGCCTCCGGCGTGACCGTGATCCTGACCACCCATTACATCGAGGAGGCCGAGGAGATGGCCGACCGCGTCGCCGTCATCAACAAGGGCGAGATCCTCCTCGTCGAGGACAAGGCGCATCTGATGAAACGCTTCGGCAGGAAGCTTTTGACGCTCGAACTGGCCGAGCCGGTCACCGCGCTGCCCGCAGGGCTCGAGGGCCGCGGTCTGACCCTGTCGGAGGACGGCGCGCATCTCGTCTATGGCTACGACACGGCGGCCGAACATACCGGCATCACGCGGCTCATTTCCGACCTGGCGGACGCGGGCCTGCGGGTCCGCGACCTCGACAGCGAGAAAAGCAGCCTCGAGGACGTGTTCCTGCGGCTGGTCGAGGAGGAACAGGCATGAACTGGCGCGGCATAGTCGCGATCTACCGCTTCGAGATGTCGCGGTTCTTTCGCACGATCTACCAGTCCATCGTCTCGCCGGTGCTCTCGACCGTGCTCTATTTCGTCGTCTTCGGCGCGGCCATCGGCGGGCGGATCGAGACGGTCGAGGGCGTGCCCTACGGCGCCTTCATCGTGCCCGGCCTCGTGATGCTCTCCCTGCTCCAGCAGTCGATCACCAACGCGGCCTTCGGCATCTATTTTCCGAAATTCACCGGCACCTCCTTCGAACTCTTCACCGCGCCCCTCTCCTTCTTCGAGGTGACGCTGGGTTTCGTCGGCGCGGCGGCGACGAAAAGCCTCTTCGTCGCGGTGCTCATCATCGCCACCTCCTTCGTCTTCGTCGACCTGACCATCGCGCACCCGTTCTGGGCGGTGCTGTTCCTCCTGCTCACCGCGCTCAGCTTCTCGCTGCTGGGCTTCATCCTCGGGATCTGGGCGCGGACCTTCGAACAGCTCAACATCGTCCCGATGCTCGTGATCACGCCCCTCGTCTTCCTCGGCGGCGCCTTCTATTCCGCCTCCATGCTGCCGGGGCCCTGGCAGGTGGTGGTGAAGTTCAACCCGGTGCTCTACCTCATCTCCGGCTTCCGCTGGTCCTTCTTCCAGGTCGCCGACGTCCCCGTGGGCCTGTCGCTCGGCGCGATCGCGGTGTTCCTCGCGCTCTGCCTCGCGGTGATCTCCCGGATCTTCCGCACCGGCTGGCGGCTGAAAAGCTGACCCCTGCGATTTTCCCACAGCGTTCCGCGATTTCCGCAGGGATCTCCGCAGCGGCGCACAGAATTTGTGTGCGCTTTCCGGGTTGTGCGCCGCGCAGGGCAGGTTAGCCTTGGGACACGTTCAACCGACGTCCAAAGAGAGCCTTGTCATGAAACATCTCCTCCTCTCCTCCGCCCTGGTCCTTGGCGCCACCGCCGCCGTCGCGGAGCCCGTGGAATACACGCTCGACCCCGGCCACAGCCAGATCGTCTTCCAGTACGAACATCTCGGCTTCTCCACCACGACCGGCATGTTCTCGGGCTTCAACGGCACGATCCTGTTCGACGAGGAGGATCCCGCGAACTCCTCCGTCGAGGTCGCCTTTCCGACCGACAGCCTGATCACCGGCTTCGACGCCCGGACCCAGCATTTCCTGGGCGGCGATTTCTTCGGCGCGGAGGAGCATCCGGAAATCACCTTCCGCTCCACCTCGATCACCATCGAGGACGAGGACGAGGGCGAGATCACCGGCGATCTGACGATCAACGGCATCACGAAATCCGTCACGCTCGACGCGGAGCTGACGCAGCAGGGCATGCACCCGATGGAGAACAAGCCCTGGCTCGGGTTCAAGGCGGAGACCACCATCCTGCGGTCCGATTTCGACATGGGCATGTTCGCCCCCGCCGTCTCCGACGAGGTGGAGATCGAGATTTCCATTGAGGCGATGATCGCCGGGTAACTGTCCGGCCGACAGATCCGGGCCGCCCCCGTCACAGGGGGCGCTGCCCCCTCTGGCGCGTGCCGCGCCATTCACCCCCGAGATATTTCCGAGCAGATGAAGCGCGCGGAAAGGATTTCTTAACCGCGGCGTGATCTACCGGAAAGGCGGAACAGGCGGGGACGCCGATGGCCGCAGCAGGTGAAGGCGCACCCGCCCGGTTTCGCCGGCCCAGCCCGGATGCGGTCGGGTCGGGTGCGCGACCTGCCCCTTCATCTGCTCGGAAATATCCCCGCCGGAGGCATCCGCCGACGGCCACACGCGCATCTTCCCGAGCGGCGCGAGTCGATATACAAGCGCGCCATGAGCACCAACCCTCCGAATCTCCGCCCCGACCTCGCCCCGCAGGCCGTCTTCGACCCGAACCGGCGCGAGGGCCAGCCGACCATCGGCATGGTCTCCCTCGGCTGCCCGAAGGCGCTGGTGGACAGCGAGCGCATTCTGACGCGGCTGCGCGCGGAAGGCTACCAGATCAGCCCGGACTATTCCGGCGCCGATGCGGTGATCGTCAACACCTGCGGGTTTCTCGATTCGGCCAAGGCCGAAAGCCTCGAGGCGATCGGCGAGGCGCTCCAGGAGAACGGCAAGGTGATCGTCACCGGCTGCCTCGGCGCGGAGCCGGACTATATCACCGGCGTGCATCCGAAGGTCCTCGCCGTCACCGGCCCGCATCAATACGAGCAGGTGCTCGACGCGGTACATGGGGCGGTGCCGCCCGCGCCCGATCCCTTCGTCGACCTCCTGCCCGCCTCCGGCGTCCGGCTCACGCCGCGGCATTTCAGCTATCTCAAGATTTCCGAGGGCTGCAACCACGCCTGCAAGTTCTGCATCATTCCCGACATGCGCGGCAGGTTGCAGTCGCGCCCGGTCCATGCGGTGCTGCGCGAGGCCGAGAAGCTCGTGGAGAGCGGCGTGCGCGAGCTTCTGGTGATCTCGCAGGACACCTCCGCCTACGGGCTCGACCGCCGCTACGAGGGTTTCCCGTGGAAGGACCGCGTGGTGCGGTCGCATATCACGGATCTGGCGCGCGAGCTCGGGCAGTTCGGCGCCTGGGTGCGGCTCCATTACGTCTATCCCTACCCGCATGTGCGCGAGCTGATCCCGCTCATGGCCGAGGGGCTGGTCCTGCCCTATCTCGACATCCCGTTCCAGCACGGCCACCCGGAGGTGCTGAAGCGCATGGCGCGGCCGGCGGCTTCCTCGAGGGTGCTCGACGAGATCGCGGCCTGGCGGGAGGTCTGCCCGGAGATCACCCTGCGCTCCACCTTCATCGTCGGCTATCCCGGCGAGACGGAGGCGGAATTCGAGTATCTTCTCGACTGGCTCGAGGAGGCGCAGCTCGACCGCGTCGGCTGTTTCCAGTACGAGAACGTCGCAGGCGCCCGATCGAACGCGCTGCCCGACCACGTTCCGGACGAGGTGAAGCAGGCGCGCTGGGACCGTTTCATGGAGACGGCTCAGGCGATTTCCGAGGCGAAGCTCCAGGCGAAGGTCGGCAGTCTCCAGGAGGTGATCGTCGACGAGATCGACGAGGAGGGCATCGCCACCTGCCGCACGAAGGCGGATGCGCCGGAGATCGATGGGAACCTGTTCATCGACGAGGGGACGGAGGGGCTTCGCGTCGGGGATATCGTGACGGTCGAGGTGGACGAGGCCGGCGACTACGACCTCTGGGGCAGGCGCGTCTGAGCCGCCCCCCGCTCAGGGCAGCGGGGAGACGCCGATGACCGGGCCGTGGAGCGTCAGCAGCACGCCGTAGAGCACGAGCCCCGCGAGCAGCCGTCCCGCCACCGCCGGCCACTCCCCGCGCGGCGGGATCACCCGGCCCTTGCGGCTGCGCGCCCGGAGCGCGTCGTAATCCGGCAGGGTGCGGCGCTTGCGGCGGTCGATCATCCGGCCGCCGAGGAGTGCGAAGCCCGCGAAGGCGCCGAACAGGATGACATGGGCGAGATCGCCGTTCGCCAGGAGATGCGCGAGCGCCCAGACGCCCAGCGCCACGAGCAGCGGGTGGCGCATGTAGCGGATCAGCCCCGGACGGTCGGGATCGAACGCCGCGTTTCGCGCGCCGCCGAAGGAAAACGGGTTCGGGCGCCCGAGCGTGAGCGCGAGGAGCAGGCAGACCCCGAGCATGACGGTGAGCGCCAGATGGCTCATCCAGACCGGCGCGAACCAGAGCGGCACGAAGGGCGCGCGGTTCGCCGCGACGATGAGCCAGGCGAGGATCGCGAGGGAGAGGACCGAATAGGCGGCGGTGAAGCCGCGCGGCCCGAGGCGCGCGACGAGCCAGGGCCGGACCGGCGGGCGCACCGGGATGGCATGGCTCAGGAAGAAGACGGCGAAAGCCGCCGCGAATATGCCCCAACCCTGCATGGCGATCCTCCCGGAATGCTGTTCGCGGCGCAACAAACCATCCTTCGCCGCCAAGGTCAAAGCGATCGTCGCGCTCAGCCCCCGGCCACGCGCGCGCGATAGGCGGAGGGGGTTTCCCCCATGCGCGCCCGGAACCGGCGCGAGAAATAGGACGGGTCGGCATAGCCGAGGCGGTAGCCTACCCCGGCCACCGGCAGGCGGGTGAAGGCGATGAGGCGGCAGGCCTCGGTCATCACCGCCGTCTCCAGATAGGCGGTGAGGCTCATTCCCGCCGCGCGGCGCACGATGCGGTTGAGATGGCCGGGGGTCATGTGGAGCGCACCGGCATAGTCGCGCGCGGTCCACCCCTCCCCCAGATGCGTCGCGAGCAGCGCGTCGAGCCGCTGCATCTGCCGGTCCGGCGCCGGTGCGGCGGGATGGCGCGTCGCGCTGTCCTCGGCCAGCGCCGCGAGCAGCATATGGGTCAGCGCGACGAGGCGCTGTGCGCGAAATATGCCAGTTTTCTCATAGGTGCCGGCCAGCATCGCGATCAGCGGGGCGATTTCGCCGGACAGGGGGCCGCAGCAGGGTTCGGAAAGCCAGCGCGCGAGTGCGGCGCTTTCGGGACCGAGCCGTGCCACCACCGGAGAGGGGAAGGAGAGCACGACGCCCTCCGTGCCGCGGGTGAAGGCGAAACCGTGCACGATCTGCGGCGGGACATAAAGGTATTCGCCGCTTCCGAGCGGCCGCTCCCGCCCGTCGAGCACCACCCGCGCGGCGCCGCGTTCGATGTGGAGCACCTGCGCCATCTGGCTGTGGCGATGCGGCGAGATGGTCCAGTCGTGCAGCCGCGCGCGGTCGAAGATGCGTTCGCAATGGATAACGTCGGGGAAGGCCGAGGTCTCTCCGAAAAGCGTGAAATGCGGGATCAGCGTTCCGTCCGTCATGCCCGGAAAGTACCAGACTATGCCGGGCGCGTCCATTCAGCCGCCCCTTCCGCGGCGCTAGATTGGCCCCGATCTCCGGGAGGACGGGACCATGACCAGATTGATCACTGAAGTCGCCATCATCGGAGGCGGGCCATCGGGCCTTCTCCTGTCGCAGCTGCTCAACCGCGCCGGGGTTGCGACGGTGATCCTCGAAAGGTCGACGCGCGCGCATGTGCTGGGACGGATCCGGGCCGGGATCCTCGAATGGGGCACGGTCGGGCTGTTGCGCGAGGCGGGCGTCGGGGCGCGGATGGATCGCGAGGGGATCGCGCATGACGGCTGTGTCCTGAGCGACGAGGATCTGATGGTGCATGTGAATTTCAGGGCGCTCACGGGACAGCAGGTCATGGTCTATGGCCAGACCGAGGTGACGCGGGATCTCTACGATGCGCAGGACGCGCAGGGGACCACGATCCTGCACGAGGTGACGGATGTCGAGATCCGGGATCCCGAGCGGACGGGATCCCATGTGGAATTCACCCATGAGGGGCGGCGCAAGCGGCTCGACTGCCTCTATGTCGCGGGCTGCGACGGGTTCCACGGCGTCTCGCGCCAGACGATTCCGGCGCAGAAGCGGCGCGACTTCGAGCGGGTCTATCCCTTTGGCTGGCTCGGGATCCTGGCGGAGGTGCCGCCGGTCCATGACGAGTTGATCTATTCGAACTCCCGCCACGGTTTCGCGCTCGCCTCGATGCGCAACGAGCGGCTCGTGCGCCACTACGTGCAGGTGCCGCTCTCCGACAGGATCGAGGACTGGTCCGATCAGCGGTTCTGGGAGGAATTCTCCCGCCGCATCCCGGCGGAAGCGGCAGGACGCCTTGTCACCGGACCGTCGATAGAGAAGAGCATCGCGCCGCTGCGCTCCTTCGTTTCCGAGCCGCTGCGCTGGGGCAACCTGTTCCTCGTCGGGGACGCCGCGCATATCGTGCCGCCGACGGGGGCGAAGGGGCTGAATCTCGCGGCCTCGGACGTGTTCTATCTCCACGGCGCACTGACCGACGCGGTCAAGGGCCGGGGCACCGCGGGGATCGACGCCTATTCCGCCCGCGCCCTCGCCCGGATCTGGAAGGCGATGCGCTTCAGCTGGCAGATGACGACAATGCTGCACCGGTTCGAGGGCGAGGACGCCTTTGCCGAACGGATGCGCAAGGCGACGCTCGCCCATCTCGCGCAGTCGGAAACCGCGCGGCGCGAGATGGCGGAGAATTACGTCGGCCTGCCGTTCTGACCTCCGGGCCGGCTATGCAACGGTCCCGATCCGCGTGATCCGCTGCGACATGTCGATGGCCACGGCGAGCGCGCGCCCCGTGGTCATCAGCATCTGCGGCAGCACCATCCATTCGAGCGTCCAGGCCGTGCCGGAGCGTTCCTGTTCGTGGACGAGCGCATGGTGCATGGCGGAGACCTGTGTCGCATTGAAGCGCGCGAGCGTCACGAGCAGTTCCGCCGCCACCGGGTTCTGCTTGTGCGGCATGGCGGAGGAGCCGCCGCCACCCGACATGGCGATTTCCTCGAGACCCTGCTGCGCCATGAGCACGACGTCCTGGCCGAACTTGCCGAGGCTGCCGGTGATGAGCGACAGGAAGGAGGCATAGCCCGCGATGCCGTGGCGCATCGTGTGCCACGCCTTGTCTGTCGGCGCGAGATCGAGCGCCTCCGCCACCGCCGCGACCACCGTCCCGGCCTTGTGGCCGAGTGCCTTGCGGTCGCCCGACGCGCCGCCGATCTGGACCTTTTCCACATCCGCCCGCTTCTGTTCGAGCGTCATGAGGTGATCCGCGATCGGCAGCCGCCATGCGAGAAGCCGATCGCGCACGGTGATCTCCGTCGCCGCCTGCATCCGCGTGCGGCCCATCAGCGGCGCATCGCCAAAGCGCGCCTCGAGCGAGACCAGCGCGGTGTCGAGCGTCGTCAGCCGCTCCGCGATGAGGCCGGAGGCCTCGCGCAGCGTGAGCACCAGCGCCGTGTCCACCACGTCCTGCGAGGTGGCGCCCTTGTGCACGGCCTCGGCGGGGGCGATGGCCTTGAGCTGCTTGACGAGGCGCGGGACCGGCACGCCGTCCTCGGCCATGCCCGCGGCGATGTCCGCGAGGTCGATCCGCGCCGCCGCGATGGCGGTCGCGGCCTCTTCGGCGCGGGCCGGGTCGAACAGCCCGGCCTTGCCGCAGGCGCGGCTCCACGCGGCCTCGAAGGCGAGCATATGC
The DNA here is from genome assembly GCF_000819565.1 of Celeribacter indicus. Taxonomy (NCBI): domain Bacteria; kingdom Pseudomonadati; phylum Pseudomonadota; class Alphaproteobacteria; order Rhodobacterales; family Roseobacteraceae; genus Celeribacter; species Celeribacter indicus. Next base: position 835,682 of record NZ_CP004393.1, on the reverse strand, counting down.
GCCATCTGCCGCTCGGGCGCGAGGATCGCGGCCATTTCGGGATCGCCGAACAGCCCCCCGAGCCACGGATGGTCGAAAACGGAAACGCTCATGTCACATGCTCCTCCTCATGGCGAAAGGGGCGGTCTGCACCGCCCCTTCATAATCGCTTTTGTCATATCTTTACAGGTCGAGGAAGACCGTCTCGCCCTGCCCCTGGAGGCGGATGTCGAAACGGTAGGTCTTTTCCCCGGTCTTCTTCGCGATCAGCGTATCGACGCGCGGGCGCTGTTCGATCCGGGCGAGAAGCGGGTCGGAGGAATTGTCCTCGTCCTCGAAATAGATCCGGGTGTTGAGCCCGATATTGATCCCGCGCGCGACCACCCAGAGGGAGATATGCGGCGCGCTCGCGACCCCGCCGCGGCCCTTGTAGCCCGCGGGCTTCACGGTGCGGAGGGTGAACTCGCCGGTTTCCGCATCGGCGGCGAAACGGCAATGGCCGGTGAAATGCGGATCCGCACCTTCCTGGCCCGGAAAGATCCCGTTGCCGTCGCATTGCCAGCTTTCGATGAGCGCATCGCGCATCGCCCAGCCGGTGCCGTCGAAGACGGATCCGACGATCTCGATGATCTCGCCTTCGGCCTTGCTTTCGTCGAGGAAGGGCGTGGTGCCGATTTCCTCCTCGTAATAGCCGCCATTGCCCGCATAGGTCGGCATCAGGCCGATATGGACATAGGGGCCGGCGGTCTGGGACGGGGTTTCTTGCAGGACGTCGAGTTTCTGGACCATGATCACATACCCTCCAGCTTGTTCTCGAACATGGTCTGGCGGCGGCCGCGCAGAACGATGTCGAATTTGTAGGCGAGGAAGTCGAGCGGGCGCGACTTCGAGAAATCGAGCGGCGCGACGAGACGGTCGAGCTGGCTGCGATCCTTGATCGTCGCCGCGATCGGGCAATGGTCGATCAGCGGATCGCCCTCGAAATACATCTGGGTGATGAGGCGCTGGCCGAAGCTGTGGCCGTAGACCGCAACGTGGATGTGCATCGGCCGCCAGTCGTTCGCGCGGTTCGGCCAGGGATAGGCCCCCGGACGCACCGTCAGGAATTCGTAATAGCCGTTCTCATCCGTGATCGTGCGCCCGCAGCCGCCGAAGTTCGGGTCGAGCGGGGCGAAATACGTGTCCTTCTTGTGCCGGTAGCGCCCGCCGGCATTGGCCTGCCAGATCTCGATCAGCGTGTTCGGCACCGGACGGGTGTTCTCGTCGAGCACGCGGCCGTGCATCAGGATGCGCTCGCCCACGGCGGGGGCCTCGCCCTTGGTCCAGTTCAGGATCAGGTTGTTGTCGAGCGCCCCGAGCCGGTTATGGCCGAAGGTCGGGCCGGTTTCCTCCGACGGGGTGCTTTCCATCGACAAAAGCGGCAGGTTCGGCGAGCGTGCGACGCTCGTCTTGTATCCCGGATCGTAGGGCTCGGGATGGATCGCCCGGTTGCGTGGGATCAGCGGTCCCTGATCCTGCGTGATGAGGTCTGTCATTCTTCACTCTCCTCCATTTCCGCGTAGGTCTGCCTTGCAAGCTTCAACGCGTGGTTGGCTTTCGGCACGCCCGCATAGATCGCCACATGTTGCAGCGCCTCCGCCACATCTTCCTTCGATGCGCCGGTGCGGGCGGTGGCGCGGATGTGCATCGGAATTTCCTCGAAATTTCCCGTCGCCGCGAGAAGCGCGAGGGTCAGCATCGACCGCTCCCGCCGGGTGATGCGGTCAGAGGCCCAGACCGTGCCCCAGGCGCTTTCGGTGATCAGCGTCTGGAACGGCAGGTCGAACTCCGTCTTCATCGACTCGGCGCGGTCCACATGCGCGTCGCCCAGCACCTCGCGGCGCACCTTCATTCCCTTGTCGAACGTGTCGTTCACGAATTGATCCTTTCGACGAATGTCACAAGCGCCGCGGTGAAATCCGCGGGCGCCTCGATGGCGGGCAGATGGCCCGTGTCCCCGAACATCACGAGATCGGCGCGGGGCAGCGCGCGGGCGAGCTTTTCCACCACGTCGGGCGGGGTCGCCAGGTCGTGCTTGCCGCCGATCACGAGGGCGGGCCGGGCGATCTCGCCCAGGCGGTCGGTGATGTCGGTCCCGGCGATGGCCGCACAGGTGGCGATATATCCCTCCCGGTCGGTGCGCGCGAGCAGGGTGCGCCACAGCGCCGCCTCGGGCCGCGCGAGCATCCGGGGGCCGAACCAGCGCGGCAGGATGCCCTCCGCCATCGCCGCCATGCCGTTCGCGCGCACCCCATCGATGCGCGCGTGCCAGCCCTCGGCCGCACCGAGCATCGGCGCCGTGTTCGACAGGACGAGCCCCGCGACCCGCTCCGGCGCCATCAGCGCCACATGCTGCGCGATCAGCCCGCCGATGGAACAGCCGACGATCACCGCGCGCCCGATTCCGGCATGATCCATCGCCGCGAGCACGTCGCCGGCGAGATCGGGAATACCGTAGCCTTCCGGCGCGGTCTCGCTCAGGCCATGGCCGCGCTTGTCCATGCGCAGGCTCGACCATCCCTCCGGCAGACGCGCGACGACCTCGTCCCACATCCGCAGGTCGGTGCCGAGCGAGTTGATGAAAACGAGCGTCGTGCCCTCTTCCGCGCCGCCGTCGGCGCGCAGGTGCATCGTGCCCCAGTCACATGTCAATGCCTGCATGAGATCCTCCTGAGCAGAGATTGCCATAATATTTCCATTTCATAAAATACAAATTCATGCGATAAGCATAACCAAATGGATATACCGAACGGCATGAAACTGCGCCATCTCGAGGCGTTTCTGACCGTGGCCCAGTCGGGAACGATCTCGGCGGCCGCGCGGGCGAGGAACGTGTCCCAACCCGCGCTCTCCAAGACGATCTCCGAGCTCGAGACGCTGCTCGGCGCGCAGCTCTTCGAACGCACCGGGCGGCGCGCGGTCCTCACCCCGGCGGGAGAGGCGTTCCGCCGCCACGCGCTGTCCTCGCTGCAAAGCCTCGAGGCCGGGGTGCGCGTTCTCAAGGGCGGCGCGCGCACCGATGTGGTGAAGGTGGGCGTGCTGCCCACGGTGGCGAGCGGGCTGTTTCCGACCGCCGCGCTGGAATTCTCGAGGCTGCGCCCGGATGCGCGCATCGCGGTCATCACCGGGCCGAACCGGTACCTGATCGAGCGGATGCGCTCCGGCGGGCTCGATCTCGTCGTCGGGCGCATGGGGCCGGCCAACGAGATGGCCGGCCTGTCCTTCGAATATCTCTATGACGAAACCGTCTATCTCGTGGCGCGCAAGGATCATCCGGGGCGCGCCCTGCCCCCGGTCGAGGCGCTCAGGCGCTATCCCGTGATCCTGCCCAACCCCGGCTCGATCATCCGCCAGCAGGTCATGCAATACCTGATCGCGACCGGCCTCACCGACAGCCTGTCGGTGCGGTTCGAGACGGTGGCGCGGCCGGTGGGGCTGCAACTCGTGGAGCAATCCGACATGTTCTGGTTCATCTCGCGCGGGGTGGTGGAGCGCGAGCTGTCGGAGGGACGCCTTGCCACACTCGATCTCGGCGTGGATTACATGACGGGGGCGGTGGGGCTGACGCGGAAATTCGATTTCACGCGCGACAGCCCGGCGGATTTCCTCGCCGGGCTGCTGCATCGGCGGGCGAAGGACTTCTCCGCCCGCTGAGAGGGGGCAAGGCCGTCTTCAGACCGCTTCGAGCGCGATGGCGATGCCCTGCCCCACGCCGATGCACATGGTGGAGAGCGATTTCTCCCCCGGCTTCAGGTCGAGCATCGCCGTCCCGGTGATCCGCGCGCCGGACATGCCGAGCGGATGGCCGAGCGCGATGGCGCCGCCGTTCCGGTTCACCCGCGCGTCGTCGTCGGCAATGCCGAGATCGCGCAGCGTCGCGAGCCCCTGCGAGGCAAAGGCCTCGTTGAGTTCGATCACCGCGAAATCCTCCTGCCCGAGGCCAAGGCGCGCCATCAGCTTCTTCGACGCCGGCGCCGGGCCGAAGCCCATGATGCGCGGGGCGACACCAGCGGTCGCACCGCCGAGCACCTTCGCGACGGGCGTGAGGCCGTGTTTCTCCGCGGCTTCCTTCGTCGCCAGGATGAGGGCGGCCGCGCCGTCGTTCACGCCGGAGGCATTGCCCGCCGTGACCGTGCCGTCCGCCTTCACGAAGGTCTTGAGCTTTTGCAGCGCCTCGAGCGTCGTGGACGGCCGGGGATGTTCGTCCTCGGAGACCACGACCGGATCGCCCTTGCGCTGGGGGATGGTCACCGGGACGATTTCCCGCGCAAGGCGTCCGTTCGCCATCGCGGCGCCGGCGTTCTGTTGCGACCGCAGGGCGAAGGCGTCCTGATCCTCGCGGGAGATGTTGAAATCCTCCGCGACGTTCTCGGCGGTTTCCGGCATGGAGTCGACGCCATATTGCGCCTTCATCAGCCTGTTGACGAACCGCCAGCCGATCGTCGTGTCGTAGACCGCGTTCGAGCGCGAGAAGGCGGTTTCTGCCTTCGGCATCACGAAGGGCGCGCGCGACATGCTCTCGACGCCGCCGGCCACGATCAGTTCGGCCTCGCCCGCCTTGATCGCGCGGGCCGCGGTGATGACCGCGTCCATGCCCGACCCGCAAAGCCGGTTCATCGTCGTGCCCGGCACGCTGTCGGGATAGTCCGCGAGCAACAGCGCCATGCGCGCGACGTTGCGGTTGTCCTCGCCGGCCTGGTTGGCGCAGCCGAGGATCACCTCGTCGATGGCGGAAAGATCCATCTGCGGATTGCGCTCGGCCAGCGCCTTCAGCGGGATCGCGGCAAGATCGTCGGCCCGCACCGGGGAGAGGGCGCCGCCGTAGCGACCGATCGGGGTACGGATATAGTCGCAGATATAGACGTCGGTCATCAGATGTCCTCCGGGACGATGAGGTCGCCGACCGGCCCGTCGGTGTGAAGCGTGGCGCCGGTGACGGATTGCAGATCCTCCAGGGAGATGCCCGGAAGCTTTTCGCGAAGCACGAAGCCCTTCGCCTCGATGTCGATCACGGCGAGGGAGGTGTAGACGCGGGTGACGCAGGCCACGCCGGTCAGCGGGAAGGTGCAGGTCTCCACGAGCTTCGGCTTGCCGTCCTTCGTGACGTGATCGGTGACGACCGCCACCCGTTTCGCGCCATGCACGAGATCCATCGCGCCGCCGACGGCGGGAACGCCCTTGGACCCCACGCGCCAGTTCGCCAGGTCGCCGGTCTGCGCGACCTGGTAGGCGCCGAGCACCGCAAGGTCGAGATGCCCGCCGCGCACCATGGCGAAGCTGTCGGCATGGTGGAAGAAGGACGCGCCGGGATTGAGCGTGATCGCCTTCTTGCCGGCGTTGATGAGATCCCAGTCCTCCTCGCCCGGTGCGGGCGCCTTGCCGAAGCCCAGCACGCCGTTCTCGGTGTGATAGGTCACTTCGCGGCCCTCGGGCTGGAACTTCGCGATCATCTCGGGAAAGCCGATGCCGAGGTTCACGTAGGATCCGTCCTCGAGATCCTGCGCCGCGCGCCAGGCGATCTGGGCATTCGTCAGCTTGTCTTCCATCAGGTCGAAATCGGACATCAGTAGACCACTCCTTCGCGCACGAGCACTTCTTCCTGTTGCGGGGCGGGCACCTCGACGACCATGTCGACGAAGATGCCCGGCGTGACGACCTGTTCGGGGTCGATCGAGCCGGGCGCACCGAGATCCGCCACCTGCGCGATGGTCTTCGCCGCCGCCATCGCCATCAGCGGGTTGAAGTTGCGGCCGGCGAGGCGATAGGTCAGGTTGCCCGCGTGATCGCCCTTCTGGCCCTTGATCAGCGCATAATCGGCCTTCAGCCAGAGTTCGCGCACATACATCTTACCGTCGAATTCCTCGACCGGCTTGCCTTCGGCGAGTTCCGTACCGTAGCTCGACGGGGTGTAGAAGGCGGGAATGCCCGCCCCCGCCGCGCGGATGCGTTCGGCCAGCGTGCCCTGCGGCACGAGTTCGAGGGCGATCTCTCCGGCGAGGTATTTCTCGTTGAACGCCTCCGCGTTCGAGGAGCGCGGGAAGGAGCAGATCATCTTCGCGACCATGCCCGCCTTGATCATCGCGGCGATGCCGATCGCACCGTTGCCGGCGTTGTTGTTGATAACGGTGAGGTTTTTCGGGCTTCCGGTTTCCCGGAACCGGTCGATGAGGGCGTGGATCAGCTCGATCGGCGCGCCGGAGCCGCCGAAACCGCCGATCATGACCTGGGCCCCGTCCGGGATCTCCGCGACCGCCTCGGCCACGGTGGATGTGACTTTCTTCATGCTGGTTCTCCCTTGACTGGCCCTGACATACTCTTCCTGCCCCCCCGACCGCGAGTCACATTGTTCATATGTTGATATTTGTTCAATTCATGGATAGCCTCGTGCGCATGTTGAACAAACCCACCGACTACGTCGCCTCCCTCGTGAAGGGGCTGAGGGTGATCGAAGCCTTCGGCGCGGAGACGCCGCGCCTCTCGATCTCCGAAGCCGCCGGCGCGAGCGGGCTCGACCGCGCCACTGCGCGCCGGGTGCTGCTGACGCTGCACCGGGAGGGCTATGCGGAGTATGACGGCAAGTTCTTCACCCTCACGCCGCGGGTGCTGCGCCTCGGCATGGCCGCGCTCGCCTCGCTGCCGCTGTCGCAGATCGTCCAGCCCTGGCTCGACCAGCTTTCCGAACAGATCGGGCAGAGCTGCTCCGTCGCGCTGCTCGACGAGACGGAGATCGTCTATATCGCCCGCGCCGCACAGAAGCGGGTGATGTCGATCGGCCTGATGCCGGGCTCGCGGCTTCCGGCCTATTGCACCTCGATGGGCCGGGTGCTGCTCGCCGCCCTGCCGCGCGAGAAGGCGCGGGCGCTCGTCGAGGCCTCCGACCTCACCCCGCGCACCCCGCGCTCCGCGACCGATCCCGAGGAGATCATGGCGCGGATCGACCGGGCGCGGGCGCAGGGGTTCGCGATCCTCAGCGAGGAGGTCGAAACCGGCCTGTGCTCCATCGCCGTGCCGCTGATCGACGGGCGCGGGCGGGTGGTCGCGGCGCTCAACACCGGCATGGCGGCGGGCCAGCAGACCGACGGGGAACTCGAGGAGACCTATCTCCCGAAGCTCCTGAAGGTACAGGCGGGGCTGAGACGGGTGATCTGACCGCGCTCAGGCCGAAAAGGCGCGGGCCATCGCCTCCCGGATCGCGCTTTCCGAAAACGGCTTCTGCACGATCTCGCGGCGCGGATAGGCCGTGACCGGATCGCCGTCCGCGCCATAGCCCGTCGCGAGCGCGAAGGGCACGCCGGCCGCCGCGAGGCGTTCGGCCACCCCATAGGATTGAACGCGGCCGAGAAGGCGGATCGGTTCGCGGTCGCAATTCGTCAGGTCGACGCGGGCGCCGGCGTCATGTCCTCGTGGGACGCTTGGTCATCCTGGGCTGTCCTGGGCCGCCGCGGCTCTCTCGAACAGCGCAAAACCTTTTCTCGTATCTTCGAAAATGCGGCGCGCGCGGGACGATCCCGGTGCGATGCCGTCGAGCGCATCACAATGTTTCTTCCACAGCCGCCCGTCCGAGCCGGCGAGGAAATAGGTCGGGATCTGTTCGCGCGGGACCTCCGCAAAATGTTTCCGGCGGATGGCTTCGGTGCCGAGCCGCGACCCCAGAACGAGATAGTCCACGGCCAGGCAGTCGAGCACGCAATCCGGCTCGAGCGACCGCGGCCGCACATCCTCGATCGCGAGATCGAAGTCGAGCCGTTCGATGAGGTCGATGAGCGCAGGGCCGCAGAGCAGCCGGTCGCGATTGCCGCAGGACTCGTAGAGCGCCCAGAGGCCGGCGCGCTGCGCCGCGAGGAACCAGGAAAGATGGCGGGTGCCCTCTTGGTCGAACCGGGCGAAGACACGTTCGGTCGCATCGTGGTCGGCCTGGACCGCCTTGCGCAACGCATGCCGAAACCGGAGATTTTCCTTCACGGCGATCTCCATCATGCTCATTCCGTCTCCCCCCGCTTATGTTCTTCTTGTCTTGCGTTGCCGCCTTCAACGCCTGAACCGTGCGAAGGTTCCCGCGCGCGGGGCGATTTTTTTCGCATCGTCCGGCCCGGCCTGTCCCGCGCCGGAACGCCTTCGGCGATTGCGGGGAACGGATCGGTCGCTACGCCGTTGGACTGGAAGAAAAAGAACGGAGATCTCTCGTGACCCCATCCGCCCCGGCCCCTGATTTCGACAGCATCGTCATCGGCGCAGGCTCCGCCGGCCTCGCCTTTGCACAGGAGGCGGCGCAGAACGGCGCCCGGATCGCGCTCGTCGAGCGGGGCGCGATCGGGGGGACCTGTGTGAACCGCGGCTGCGTGCCCAAGAAGCTGATGTGGGAAGCGGCCTCCCTGATGGCGCGGACGACGGAGACCGCGCGCCTCGGCCTGTCGGACGCGGCGCGGTTCGATCTCCGCACCCTGCGCGAGGCGATCCAGCGGCGCCTGTCGGACATCCACGACGATTATGCCACGAAGCTCGCGGAAAAGGGCGTCACGCTCCTGCGCGGCACGGCGCACCTGCCAGAGCCGGGCTGCGTCGAGATCGACGGAAAGCCCCATCGCGCCCGGCAGATCGTGATCGCGACCGGCGCCCGGCCGCAGCAGCCCGATCTCGACGGCATCGGACTTGCGGCGACAAGCGACCAGGTCTTCCACTGGACCGCCGTGCCGGAACGGCTCGCCATTCTCGGCGGCGGCTATATCGGGGCGGAATTCGCCTCCATCTTCGCGGCGCTCGGGGCAAAGGTGACGCTGATCGAGCCGGGAGACCGCATCCTGTCGGAATTCGATGCGGAACTCGTCGCGACCGTGAGCGAAATGCTGGAGGCGCGCGGGATCACGCTGCGGCTCGGCACCGCCCCGACCTGCCTCGCACAGAGTCCGGAGGGGCTTCAGGTCGTGCTCGGGGACGGGCCGCCGGTCACGGCGGACCGGGTATTGAGCGCAGTCGGACGGCAGCCGAATGTCGACACGCTCGGCCCGCTGGTCGCCGGGCTCGACCGTGCGAAAAGCGGCGCGCTTGCCGTCGACGCACGGTTCGAGACCTCGCAACCCGGCCTCTTCGCGATCGGCGACGTCGCGGACCGCCTGCCGCTCACGCCGGTCGCCGTGCGCGACGGGGAAACGCTCGCGCACATGCTCCATGGCAGGGGCGGCACGCAGGTCGACCTGTCGCTGGTCGCGACCGCCTGTTACACGATCCCGCCCATGGCGCAGGTCGGACACCTGTCGCCGGAGGGCGGACGGACGGAGGAGACGACGCTCCACCCGCTCGAGACCTGGGTGCTCGCGCGGGAGGGATCGGGGCTCGACCGCAGCCGCTCGCGCCTCGCCTATGACGCGGAGGGGCGACTGACGGGGGCGGGGCTTCTGAGCAAGGCGGCGCCCGATCTCATCGCGGGATTCGCAGCACTCCTCGCCGCGGGGGCGACGCGGGAGACGCTGTCGCAGGCCACCGGCACCCATCCGAGCTTTGCCGAAGACGTGATCGGCCGGAGCTGAGCCTCCGGGTGCGCGGCTGTTGCACTTGCCGCGGCAGGAACATATCGTGAACAAATGGTAAAGAGATCCCTTTCCGACAAGCTCGCGATTCTTGCGGATGCGGCAAAATACGATGCGTCCTGTGCCTCCTCCGGCGGAGAGCGGCGCGACTCCAGCGACGGGGCCGGCCTCGGCTCCTCCGGCGGAGCCGGGATCTGCCACGCCTATGCGCCGGACGGACGCTGCATCTCCCTGCTGAAGATCCTGATGACGAATTTCTGCATCTACGACTGCGCCTATTGCATCAACCGCGCCTCCTCCCGCGTCGAGCGGGCGCGGTTCACCGTCGAGGAGGTGGTCGGGCTCACGCTCGAATTCTACCGGCGCAACTATATCGAGGGGCTGTTCCTGTCGTCCGGCATCATCCGCTCTCCCGACGACACGATGGCCGACATGGTCCGCATCGCCCGCACCCTGCGCGAACGGGAGAATTTCTGCGGTTACATCCACCTGAAGACCATTCCCGACGCCGCGCCGGAGCTTCTGGAGGAGGCGGGAACATGGGCCGACCGGCTGTCGATCAACGTCGAGATGCCCACCGAGCGCGGGCTCGCCGCCTATGCGCCCGAGAAGAGCGCCCGGCAGATCCGCAGCGCCATGGCGGAGCTGCGCCGCCGGCACGAGGCGGCGCGGGAGACGAGCTTCACCGGCCGCCGCGCCCGCCCCTTCGCCCCCGCGGGACAGTCGACCCAGATGATCGTCGGCGCGGATGCGGCGAAAGACAGCGATATCCTCGCGAGCGCCGCGCGGCTCTACACCGGCTACAGGCTCACGCGGGTCTACTACTCCGCCTTTTCGCCGATCCCCGACGCCTCGAAGCTCCTGCCGCTCCGGCGCCCGCCGCTGATGCGCGAACACCGGCTCTACCAGGCCGACTGGCTGATGCGGTTCTACGGGTTCGATGCCACGGAACTCGCACCCGCGGGCGGGATGCTCGATCTCGACATCGACCCCAAGCTCGCCTGGGCGCTCGCGCACCGGGACCGTTTTCCCGTGGAGGTGAACCGCGCGCCGAAGGACATGCTGCTGCGTGTGCCCGGCTTCGGCACCCGCTCCGTTGCCCGCATCCTCGAGGCACGGCGGCACGGAACGCTGCGCTACGAGGACCTTTTGCGCCTGGGCTGCGTGATGAAACATGCGCGGCCCTTCATCGCCCTGCCCGGCTGGTCGCCCCGCGGCCTTACGGATGCCGCGGACCTGCGCGCCCGCGTCGCGCCGCCGCCCGAGCAACTGAGCCTGTTCTGATGCACGAGGTGATCCTGCCGGAGACCGGCACCGTCGCCGCCTGGCGGCGCGAGGCGCGCAGGCTCGCCGCCGCCGGCGTGCCGGGCGCGGAGCTGCGCTGGAGCGTGGGGCGGGCCGAGCCGGACCTGTTCGGCAAGGCGCGGCCCGCCGCAGTTCCCGCCGCAGATCCCGTCGCGCTCACCCTGCCCCGCGCGGCCCTTCCCGTGCTCGAGACCGCGCTCCATCATCGCGACCCGGAGCGCTTTGCCCGCGCCTATGAGATCGTGCTGCGGCTGGCGCGCGGGGAGCTGCGCTGGGGCGACCGGACCGACCCCGCGCTCTGCCGCCTGCTCGCCCAGGAAAAGGCGGTGCGGCGCGAGATCCACAAGATGCACGCCTTTGTGCGCTTCCGCGAGATCGGCGTCCCCGGCGCTCCGCGCCGCAGCTTCGCGGCGTGGTTCGAGCCGGACCATCCGGTGCTCGAGGCCGCCGCGCCCTTCTTCACCCGGCGCTTCGGCGACATGGACTGGATCATCGCCACCCCCAGGCTCACCGCCCGGTTCGAGGCGGGGAAGCTCTCCTTCGGGAGCGCGCGCGGGGCCGACCGGCCGCCCGAGGACGCGACCGAGGAGCTGTGGCGCGTCTATTTCGCGAATATCTTCAATCCTGCGCGGCTCAGGATCTCTGCCATGACCTCCGAAATGCCGCGCCGATACTGGAAGAACCTGCCCGAGGCCGCGCTCATCGAAGGGATGATCCGCAGCGCGCCCGGCCGCGCCGGGGCGATGCAGGCGGCCCTGCCCACGGAACCCCATCCCCGCGCCGGGCGTATTCGTTCTGACCGACCGAAGTCGCTGATGGAGAGTGACGTGACGCTTGAAACTTTCAAATCCGCCCTCGATGCCTGCCACCGCTGCCCGATCGGAGATTGCGCCACCCAGGGTGTGCCCGGCGAGGGCCCCGAAGGCGCGCGCCTGATGGTGGTGGGCGAACAGCCCGGAGATCAGGAGGATCTCGCGGGCCGGCCTTTCGTCGGGCCGGCGGGCCGGCTGTTCGACGCCTGTGCCGAGGAGGCCGGCCTCGACCGTGCCCAGACCTATGTCACCAATGCCGTCAAGCATTTCAAGTTCACCCCGCGTGGCAAGCGGCGGCTGCATCAGCGTCCCAATGCGGGGGAGATCAAGGCCTGCCGCTGGTGGCTCGACCTCGAACGGAAGGCGGTGCGTCCGAAGGCGCTGCTCGCGCTCGGGGCGACGGCCGCGCGCGCCCTCACCGGCTCCGGCGAGGCGATGACGAAGCGGCGCGGCAAGGTGGAGGAGGCCGAGGACGGCACGCCCGTCCTGCTGTCGGTGCATCCGGCCTATCTCCTGCGCCTGCGCGACGCGGGGCAGCGGGCGGAGGCGCGGGCGGCCTTCGTCGAGGATCTGCGCAAGGCGGCGAGGCTGAAGTGATCGCGGACACGCATATTTTCGCCGGGCTCAGGAACAGGGGCGCGGCGAAACCGTTGACTGTGGAACGTCACATCCAGACAAGGGAGAGATCCATGAACGCCCATAAAGCCGTCGAGAAAGATCCCCGCGAAGCCCTGATCAAGGAGATGAAGGACCTGCGCGCCGGGATGCTCGGGGTCGAGGGAACGCATCAGCACATGCAGCCCATGACCCATTATCCGGACTGGGACCGCAACGAGATCTGGTTCCTGACCTCGAAGGACACCGATCTGGTGAGATCCCTGTCGCCGGGGGCGAAGGCGCATTTCTGCGTGATGAGCGCCGATCAGGATTTCGACGCCTGCCTGCGCGGGACGCTGACGGAAACGCGCGATCCCGGCAAGCTCGAGGAGATCTGGTCGCCGGTCGCCGCCGCGTGGTTCCACGGCGGAAAGGAGGATCCCGACCTCACCATGCTTCGCCTCGCGCTCGAGGATGCGGCGCTCTGGGGCAGTTCCGCCAGTGCGCTCAAGTTCGGGTTCGAGATCGCCAAGGCGAATCTCAACGAGGACGAGAAGCCCAACATCGGCACCCACAGGGTCATCACCTTCTGAGCCGGACCGCGCCGCCCGAGGCCGGCGCCGCAACCGCGGGAGCACGCCTGTTCCCGCGGACCCCGCCCAAGGAGGATCCCCGATGCGCCGCACCTCCTGCCCGACCTGCGGGCACGGCCTCTATCCCGGCAACACCGCCTGCCTGCGCTGCGGCACCGAAGTCGTCTTTGACCCGGCCGCGGGGTTCCTCGCGCTGACGACCGACAGGCCGGGCTGCGCCAACCGCGCGCTGATCGGCTGCAACCGCCCGGCCCAGGCCGCCGGGGCGCTCTGCGACGACTGCCGCCACACCACCGTCATTCCCGACCTGTCGCGCGAGGGCGCGGCGGCGAAATGGGCGCGGCTCGAACGGGCCAAGCGCGCCGTCCTGCTCCAGGTGCGCGATCTCGGCCTGCCGCTGGCCGATGCCAGCGGCGCCCCCGCCCCCCGGTTCGAATTCCGCGCCGATCCGCCCGACGAAACCGCCCCGCGCGTGCTGACCGGGCACGAGAACGGGACGATCACGCTCAACATCGCGGAGGCCGACGATGTGGAGCGCGCGCGCATCCGCCAGCAGATGAACGAGCCCTTCCGCACCCTTTTCGGCCATTTCCGCCACGAGATCGCGCATCATTACTGGGATGTGCTGACGGCGGCGGAGCCGGGCTGGACCGATCGGCTGCGCGCGGCCTTCGGCGACGAGCGGCAGGACTACGCCGCCGCCCTCGCGGCCCATTACGAAAACGGCCCCCCCGCCGACTGGGACGAGACCTTCATCTCTGCCTATGCCACGGCCCATCCCTGGGAAGATTTCGCGGAGACCTGGGCGCATGTGCTGCACATGCTCGGGGGGCTCGAGACCGCGCAGGCCTACGGGCTTCTGGAGGGCACGGGGGCACAGGATCCCGCCGCCCTCCTGCACCACCCCATGTCCCGCCTCGCCGGCGACTGGGTCGCGCTCACCATTGCGCTCAACGCCGTCAACCAGGCGATGGGGCATGAAACCTTCTATCCCTTCGTGCTCTCGCCGGGGGTGATCGACAAGATGGAGACGATCCGCGGGGCGCTTCTCGCCCTCGCCGCGCTGCGCCGCTGAGCGCAGCGCCCGCTCCACACCGGCCTCCATCAGCGCGTTTCCGCCCGGAAGTCGCGTCACGGGAAATTCATGTGCATCAATAATTTGCAATCGTTGCCGGAATATTTCCGCAATATGTCAACATAGAACCTTTCAATCCGACGCATCGGCGAAAAATTTCCGTAAACTTCGGAACTCTGCCCAAGGCTTCGTGTTGGTCACTCACATGGCGACGCGGAGGAGAGCGTCGCGGGACGGCCCGTCCTGTTCAGGGCGAAAACAAACGGAGTATGAGTATGAAAAAGCTGTTCGCTACCACGGCATTGGGCCTTTGTCTGGCGATGCCCGCCGTCGCTCAGGACACCGCCCCCGATCCGAATCCCGCCACGGACGAACCGGCCGCCACGACCGACATGACCACCGATCAGAACATGTCCGCGCAAACCGGCGGCGACGTCTTCTATGGCTCCGTCGAGCACGCCGTGATGGCGTCCGACTTCATCGGCAAGCGCGTCTACTCGACCGAAAGCGATGTCGACACTTCCGCCAACATGACGGATGCCGACGAGAACTGGGAAGACATCGGTGAAATCTCCGATGTGGTGATCAGCCTCAACGGCGATGTCGAAGCGGTGCTCGTCGACGTGGGCGGCTTCCTCGGCATGGGCGAGAAGACCGTCGCGGTCAATCTCGACGAGCTCAACATGGTTCCCGACGGCGACAGTGCCGACGACTATTTCCTCGTGCTGACCGGCTCGCGCGCTGCGCTCGAGGAGGCGCCCGAATATCAGGAGCAGACCAATGACACCATCGGGGCTGACGGGAGCACCACGCTCGACGGCACGACCGACGGCGCGGCCGTGACCGGCACTCCCGGCACCACCACCGACCCTGCGGCCGATCCGCTCAACAACGAAACCGGCGCGACCGATCGGGCCATGACGGAAGATCGCACGGACGGCACCGCGGGCACCGGCGCGGCGATGACCGACGAGGACCAGCTCGCCGCCTGGGACGAGTTCACCGCCGAAGACCTGACCGGCCAGACCGTCTACGGCACCAACGGTGACGAGATCGGCGAAATCGGCGATGTGGTGCTCGACGATGAGATGAAAGTGTCGCAGATCATCGTCGACGTGGGCGGCTTCCTCGGGATCGGGGAAAAGCAGGTCGCTCTCGATCCGTCCCAGATCCAGCTTCAGCAGGACGGTGACAACATCACGCTGCATGTGGAGTCGACCGAGGAAGAGCTCGAACAGATGCCGGAATACGACATCTGACCGGCCCGGCCAGGACGACATGCAACGCCCCGCTGCCCAGGCAGCGGGGCGTTTTCCGTTGAGCAGGGGCCGCATCTCCCTGCCGGGACGGGACCGCAGGTGCCGCGTCGCGACCCGCCTCGTCCTGGCTCCTGCCGGTCGTGCAGCCGCCTTGCCTGCCGCAGATCTGAAAAGGAGGCCGGAGAGGTGTGGCGCGGAGCCGGCGAACGCCTGCGGCGGGGGAAACTCCGCTCAGGCAAGGACCCGGTCACGGGAGGGAGCCCCCTCCCCGTCACGGGAGGGAGCCCCCTCCCCGTGGTCCCGCCTCGGATCATCACCCCGCCTGCGCTCTCACCGCCGCTCACGGGGGCTGCGGGGCCAGGTCTGCGGCTCGTCCTCCTCATGGACGACCTCGTTCTTCACCTGGCCCCATGTGGTGAGCGTGAAGATCGCCGTCCCGCCGATCACATTGCCCGCGAGCACGGGCAGGAAGAAGCGGAGCACGGCATCGGCGAGCGTGATCTCCCCGCTCCAGGCCAGGAGCCCCGCCTCCACCGAGCCCGCGATCACATGGGCGAAACCCGCGACCACGATGAGCCAGGTCAGCATCAGTATGATGAAAAAGGAATTGCTCTGCACCGCGGGCAGGAGCCAGACGAGCGCGGCGATGACGACGCCGGCCGGCATGGCGCGCAGGAAATTCGCCCCCGCATCGCCTTCCACCGCGTGACGCGAGACTGCCAGAGCGCTCTCGAGGATCTCCGCGGGCAGCACCCCCGGCACGCTCAGGGCAAAGGAGGCGAGCGTCGTGCCGAGGATATTCGCCCCGAGCACGATCCCCCAGAGCCGCAGCATCCGCAGGACGCGGCCCGGCAGGCGTCCGGCCACGACCGGCAGGACGGTGGTGATCGTGTTTTCGGTGAACAGCTGCATCCGTCCGAAGATCACGATCATGAAACCGACGGAATAGCCGAGGCTCTCGACGAGGATCGACCAGTCCGCCTCCGGCAGATAGGCATGCAGGACCGCCTGCGCGACGACCGAGAAGCTGATGAGGATGCCGGCGGCGAGGCCCGACCAGATCAGCGAGATCGCCGGCCGCCCCAGTTCCGCCTCCCCGTCGCGTCGGATCACCTCATAGATGAGACGGGCCGACAGCCGCGCCGCGCTCGCGACCGACCGTTCCTCGGATGGTTTTTGCACCGCTTCGGACTGTTCCTCCGGGGGATCGGACGCCGGATCGTCATGTTTCTCTGGCATGGGCGCTCAACGCCATCCGGCCCTGCCGGTTCCCGGTGCGCGCGAGAAAACCTGTGCCCCCTTTCGGAGCGGCCGCGCCGCCGTCTCCGCGCGCGGCGCATCACACCGGAAGGACGATCCTGCGCCCGCCCGTCTCGATCACCTCGACCTCGGTATCGTAGAGCTCGGAGAGGGGACCGGAGGCCAGCACCTCCCCGACCGGGCCGACGGCCTGGACGCGCCCCGCCTTCATCGCGACCACATGGTCGGCATAGGCCGCGGCGACCGTCAGGTCGTGCAGCACGACGACGACGGTCCGGCCCGCCTCCGCCTCCTCCCGTGCGATGCGCATCACCCGCCGGGCATGGGCCAGGTCGAGATTGTTCAGCGGCTCGTCGAGCAGGATCGCGCCGGTCTGCTGCGCCAGCGTCATGGCGATCAGGGCCCGCTGCCGCTGGCCGCCGGAAAGCGTGTCGAGATAGCGTCCGGCGAAATCCTCCAGGTCGAGCCGCAGGATGGCACGCCGGACCTCCGCCCGGTCGGCGTCGGTCATTCGTCCGTGAGAATGTGGATAGCGGCCGAAGGCGACCAGATCCTCCACGGTGAGCCGGGGCGCGATGGCCGTGTGCTGGCGCAGGATCGCGAGCTTGAGCGCGACCTGCGCCTTCGGCCAGTCTTCGAGGGGCCGGCCCTCCAGCCGTACCTCCCCGCGCCGGGGCTCGACCAGCCGGCCGAGCGCGGCGAGCAGCGTCGACTTGCCCGCCCCGTTCGGTCCCACCAGCGCGGTGAGCCGGCCCGCGGGCACCGTCACGGAGATATCGTGGAGAACAGGCGTGCCGCCGAGCGAGACGCAGAGGTTGCGCGTGTCGATCATCAGGTGCGTCCCTTGAGGATGAGCATGAGGAAAAGCAGTCCGCCCAGCGCCTCGATCACCACGGAAACCGAGGTTTGCAGCGACAGGACACGCTCGAACAGGGTCTGGCCGAGGATCAGCATCGCGGCGGACACGAGGCAGGAGAGCGGCAGGAGCACCCGGTGTCGCCAGGTTCCGGCGAGGCGATAGGTGAGCGCGGAGACGAGGAGGCCGAAGAAGATCACCGGCCCCACGAGGGCGGTCGAGACGGAGACGAGCAGCGCGACGACCACGAGCAGCACACGGGTCTCGCCGGCATGGTCGAGCCCGAGGGAGACCGCGCTGTCGCGGCCGAGCGCCAGCACGTCGAGCCGTCGCGCGCGGACGAAAAGCAGCAGGCCGCATCCTGCGGTGACGAGTGCGGCGATCCAGGTCAGCGACGGATCGGCCGAGGTGAACCGCGCGAAGCTCGCCGACTGGACGACGGAATATTCCGACGGGTCGATCATCCGGTTCAGAAGCCCGGTGAGGGAGCGGAACAGCACGCCGAAGATGATCCCCGTGAGCACGAGACGCGACAGGTCGCGCGCGTCGCGCAACACCATGCCGAACAGCGCGAGCGAGGCGCCGAGCATCAGGACCACCTCGGCGGCGAACTTGGCGAGCGGCGGCAGGCCGGCGTAGCCCGCGCCGGTGAGCGAGAACACGAGCAGGGTCTGGAGCAGCAGGTAGAGCGCGTCGAAGCCCATGATCGAGGGTGTGAGGATGCGGTTCGCCGTCAGGGTCTGGAAGACCACGGTGGAGAGCGCGACCGCGACGGCGACGGTGACGAGGGCGAGCAGTTTGCCGCCGCGGAAGGTCAGGACGAAATCCCAGTTGCCCCGCGCCCCGAGCGTCATGAAGGCGCCCGCGGCGAGCAGCGTCACCAGACCCGTGAGGATGAGCGGACGGCTAGCGACGGGCATGGAGCAACCACAGGAAAAGCCCCGCACCGAGCACGCCCAGCACCGTGCCGACGGGAATTTCGTAGGGATAGCGGATCACCCGCCCGAGGATGTCGCAGGCGAGCACCAGCGCGCCGCCGGAAAAGGCGACGAGCGGCAGGGTGCGGCGCAGGTTCTCGCCGTGGAGCCGCGCGACGATATTGGGGACGACGAGCCCGACGAAGGGGATCATGCCGACGCTGACCACCGTCACGGCGGTGGTGACCGAGACGATGAGCAGCCCGAGCGCCATTACCGCGCGATAGTCGAGGCCGAGGCCGGTCGCGGTCTCCTCCCCCATGCCGACGATGGTGAAGCGGTCGGCATAGAGATAGGCGAGCACGCCGAGGGCGCCGGCGATCCAGAGGAATTCGTAGCGCCCGAGCATGACGCCGGAGAACTCTCCCGACATCCAGACGCCGATATATTGCAGCAGGTCGCGTTCGAAGGTGACGAAGGTCGCGACGGCGCCGAGGATGCCGCCATAGACGATGCCGGTGAGCGGCACGAGCAGCGGATCGCGCCGCGGCAGGCGCTGGACGAGCGCGAGGAAGAGACCGGTGCCGAGGAGCGCGCCGAAAGTGGCGGCGGCCATCTTGACCCAGATCGCCGCGCCGGGGGCGAGCAGCGTGACGGCGACGAGCCCGAGCCCCGCCGCCTCTCCCGTTCCGGCGGTGGCGGGCTCCACGAAACGGTTGCGCACGAGCATCTGCATGATGACACCGGAGATCGCGAGGGAGGCGCCGGCGAGCAGCGCGGCGAGCGTGCGCGGCAGCCGGCTCACCGACAGCAGGAACAGCCCGTCCCCCGACAGCGAGGCGACCCCCGTGAGCAGGCTCGCGAGGATCAGCCCCGCCAGGAGCGAGGCCGGAAGGACGCGCTCCCGGATCATCAGGCGCCGTCGCCGAAGGCGTCCGCGATGAGATCGAGCGTATGCGTCAGCGAGGTATAGCCGCCGCCCGCGATATACAGTTCGCCGGCGTTCAGATAGACGACCTGGCCGTTTTTCCAGGCCGTCGTATCGGCCACGAGCGGATTGTCGAGCGTGGCCGCGGCCCCCGCCCCCTCCGCACCGATGGCGGCGACCCGGTCGATCACCAGGAGCCAGTCCGGATCGGTCTTGCGGATGAATTCGAAGGAGACGGCCTCTCCGTGGTTCGCTTCCGCGTCCAGATCCTCCGCGGCCTGCGGCAGTCCGAGCGACTCGTGGAGCCAGCCGAAGCGGCTGCCCGCGCCATAGGCGGAGATCTTCGGGCCGTTGGTGAGGATGACGAGGCCGGTCCCCTTGCCCGCGATCGCGCTCCGCGCCGCCTCGAGCCGGGCGTCGAGCTCCCGGCCGAGCGCCTCGGCCTCCGCCTCCCGGCCGAAGAGCGTGCCATAGGCTGCGAGCCGCGCCTTCGCGTCGCCGACGATGTCGGTGCCGATGGTCATGTCGATCGTGGGCGCGATGCGCGACAGCGCGCCGATCTGGGGGCCGGAGCGGCCGCCGGCGATCACGAGATCCGGGGCAAGCGCGTTCAGCGCCTCGAGATCCGGCTCGAACAGCGTGCCGAGGTCGCCCTCGTATTTCTCCAGATAGGGCAGGAACGTGTCGTTCGTCGCCCCGGCGACCGCCCCGACCCCGAGCGCATCGAGCGTGTCGAGCGCGGCCATGTCGTAGACCGCCACCCGCTCCGGGCGGCTGTCGAGCCGGACCTCGCCCGCGGCGGTCGCGACGGTAACCGGATCCGCGAAGGCGGTCGCGGCGGGCAGGAGGAAGGTGGCGGCGCAGAAGGCGCTGGCGAGAATGCGTTTCATCAGGAACTCCCGGATCTGATGCGGTGCTGTAATCGGTTCAACAATCCGAGTATTTCGATAAGATATAGACGCGGACAGGTCCAGCCTGTATTCCCGCAAGAAAGATTGGAGAACCGCATGCTCAGCTCGACCGGTCGTTTCCAGACCGAAAACGCCCAGAAATATCTCACCCAGCTCGCGAAGCACTTCGGCCACAAGCTCGACGTGAAGGAAGAGGGGAACACCGCCCACTTCCCGCTCCCCGTCGGTCCCGCGACGGGCGTGGCGCATCCCGATGCGCTCGTCTTCGACGTCACTGCGGAGGACGAAGAGGGGCTGGTCCGCGCAAAGGCGATCGTCGACAATCATCTCGAACGCTTCGCGTTCCGCGAGGAGTTCAAGGGGATGGACTGGTCCTGACCCCCGCCCCGCCGCGGCGTTCGGTCGGCCCTCCGCCGGCCTTCGCCAGCGGGATCACCGGACGCGCGTGCCGCAGGGGGCGCAGGGCGGTGTCCTGCGGCTGACGGCGGCCGCGGCGCAGGGTGCGTCCCTCGCGCCGCCCCCTTTCTGCCGAAAGAGATTTGATTTTTCCGCCCGCGGCCATAGGTCGAGCAGGGCGCGCGGGATGATCCCGCCCGCACAGGACGCAAGACGAAGGCGACCCAACGCCGCCGCTTGCGGGTCCGGGGCCTTGCGGGCTAGGGTCGGGGCGGTTTTCCGGGAGGCGGCATGGCCGAGATCGACGGCACCGGCATTTCAGACCTGTTCATCATCGGCGGCGGCATCAATGGCTGCGGCATCGCGCGCGACGCGGCGGGGCGCGGTCTGTCCGTGACCCTCGCGGAGATGGGAGATCTCGCCTCCGCGACCTCCTCCGCCTCCACGAAGCTCTTTCACGGCGGGCTGCGCTACCTCGAATATTTCGAGCTGCGGCTGGTCCACGAGGCGCTGAAGGAACGCGAGGTTCTGCTGCGCGCCATGCCGCATATCAGTTGGCCCATGCGCTTTGTCCTGCCCTATCACGAGGACATGCGCTTCGAGAGCACCACCCCCACCTCGCGCCTGCTTGGCCTGACGATGCCCTGGCTCAGGGGACAGCGGCCGGCCTGGCTCATCCGCCTCGGGCTTTTCCTCTACGACACGCTGGGCGGGCGGAAGATCCTGCCCGGCACGCAGACCCTCTCTCTCGCAGGCACGCCGGAGGGCGCGCCGCTTCAGGAGCGGTTCGAACGGGCTTACGAATATTCCGACTGCTGGGTGCAGGATTCGCGCCTCGTCGCGCTCAACGCCCGCGACGCCGCGGCGCGCGGCGCGGCGATCCTCACGCGCACGAAGGTCGTCCGCGCGGCCCGCGAGGGCGCGCTGTGGCGGATCGAGACGGAAGACATGGAGACCGGCGGGACGGCGACGCATTCCGCGCGCCTGCTCGTGAACGCCGGCGGGCCCTGGGTCGGAGAGATCCTGCATGACAGGATCGACCTGCCCTCCCGCGAGGGCGTGCGCCTCGTGCGCGGCAGCCATATCGTCACCCGGCGCCTCTACGATCACGACAAGTGCTATTTCTTCCAGGGCACCGACGGGCGCATCATCTTCGCGATCCCCTACGAGGGCGACTTCACCCTGATCGGCACGACCGAGGCGGATCATCCGGCCCCGTCGCAGCCGCCGGTCTGCACGCCGGAGGAGCAGCGCTATCTCCTTGATTTCGCCAACCGGTATTTCAGGACGCCCGTCACGGAGGCGGACATCGTCTGGACCTATTCCGGGGTGCGCCCGCTCCATGACGAGGGTGCGGCGTCCAACACGGCGGCGACGCGGGACTACACGCTGAAATTCGCCGCCGGGGACGGCGCTCCGCTGCTCAATGTCTTCGGCGGCAAGATCACCACCTATCGCCGCCTCGCGGAGGCCGCGCTGGAGAAGATCGGGACGCACCTGACCGTCACCCGCGGCCCCTGGACCGCCGGGGCACCGCTTGCGGGCGGGGATTTCCCGGTGGACGGGGCCGCGGCGCTGGTGACGGATCTCCGGGGTCGCTTTCCGTTCCTGACGGAGGCATGGGCATGGCGGCTCGTGCGCAGCTACGGGACCGAGGCGGTGCTGATCCTCGGCACGGCCGCGACGGCCGGGGAACTGGGCGAGGCCTTCGGCGCGACGCTGACGGAGGCGGAGGTGCGCTGGCTGATGCGCCACGAATTCGCCCGGCGGGCGGAAGACGTCGTCTGGCGGCGCACGAAACTCGGCCTGCGGCTCGACCCGGCACAGGTTGCCGCGCTGGACCGCTGGATGACGGCCGAACGGCGCGCGGAGGAGGCCGCGGAATGAGCGTCGCGGGCGCGGCGGCGAAGGGCAAACACGGGAGAGGAACCGAATGACACCGGAACGGCAAAGGATGATCCGGGACGCGCTCGACGCGCAGCCCGAGGGAACGTTTCACCTGTCGGAGGCGGTCGGAGCGCGATGGAACGACCTCTCCATCGGGGAAAAGGTCCGGCTCGGCAACGCAGTCCTGCGCGGGGTGCGCGCCGGCGCCTTTCCCGGCATCGAGGACACCGGGCGCAAGACGAGGGGCGGGCGTCTCTACAGGAAGCAGGCAAGCGGGAGGACAACGTGACCCATATTCTCGCCATCGACCAGGGCACCACCTCGACCCGTGCGATGCTGTTCGACGACAGCTTCTCCGTCGCCGCCTCGGCACAGGCGGAATTCGCGCAGCATTTTCCGCAAAGCGGCTGGGTCGAGCATGACGCCTCCGACCTCTGGTCGACGACGGCGGCGACCTGTCGCGCGGCGATCGAGAAGGCGGGCACGGATGCGGCAGGGATCGCGGCGATCGGCATCACCAACCAGCGCGAGACCACGGTGGTCTGGGACCGCAGGACCGGCAAGCCGGTCTACAATGCGATCGTCTGGCAGGACCGGCGCACCTCCGAGATGTGCCGGCGGCTGAAGGCGGAGGGCTTCGAGGACGTGGTGACGGAAAAGACCGGCCTCCTGCTCGATCCCTATTTCTCCGCGACGAAACTCGCCTGGATCCTCGAGAATGTGGACGGCGTGCGGGCGCGGGCGGAGGCGGGAGAGCTTGCCTTCGGCACGGTGGACAGCTGGCTGGTCTGGCGCCTCACGGGCGGGAAAGTCCATGCCACCGACGTGACCAATGCCGCCCGCACGATGCTCTACGACATTCGCGCGCAATGCTGGTGCGACGAGATCTGCGAAAGGCTCGGCATTCCGATGGACATGCTCCCCGAGGTGCGCGACTGCGACGCGCACTTCGGGGAGGCGCGGGCCGATCTCTTCGGGCGCCCGATCCCGATCCTGGGCATCGCGGGCGATCAGCAGGCGGCGACGATCGGCCAGGCCTGTTTCACGCCGGGCATGGTGAAATCGACCTACGGGACGGGCTGTTTCGCGCTCCTGAACACGGGCGATACGCCGGTCATGTCGCAAAACCGCCTGCTCACGACCATCGCCTATCGGATCGGGGGCGAGACCACCTATGCGCTCGAAGGCTCGATCTTCGTCGCGGGGGCCGTGGTGCAATGGCTGCGCGACGGGCTGGAGATCATCCGCAACGCCGCCGAGACCCAGCCCCTCGCGCACCGGGCCGATGCGACACAGGAGCTTGTCCTCGTGCCCGCCTTCACCGGGCTCGGCGCGCCCTACTGGAACGCGGACTGCCGCGGCGCGATCTACGGGCTGACGCGCAATTCCGGGCCGCGGGAATTCGCCCGTGCCGCGCTCGAGAGCGTGGGCTACCAGACCCGCGACCTGATCGAGGCGATGCAGGCCGACTGGGAGGCCGCCCGCGGCACGGTGCGGATGGAGACGCTCCGGGTCGATGGCGGGATGAGCGCCTCGGACTGGGCGATGCAGTTCCTCTCCGACATCCTCGACCAGCCGGTCGAACGGCCGAAGGTCCTCGAGACGACCGCGATGGGGGCCGCCTGGCTCGCCGGGCAGAAGGCCGGCGTCCTGCCGGACAGGGAGGCCTTTGCCGCGCGCTGGCAGAAGGATGCGGATTTCACCCCCGCCATGCCGGAGCCCGACAGGGCGCGAAAATACGCCGCGTGGAAGCGGGCGATCGAGGCGACGATCACCTTCGCCGGGTGAAGGAAGCAGCCCGCACGCCCCGCCCCTGCCCCGGTCGCGGCGTCATGCGACTTGGCGGCCATGCGCCCAGACCCCGCGGATCACCGGCATTCCGTCGATGCGCGTCACCCGCACGAGATCGGCATGGAGGCCGGGCGCGATCCGGCCCCGGTCGTCGAGACCGACCGCCTCCGCCGGGTTGCGCGTGACCGTCGCGACCGCGCGCGGCAGGTCGTCCCAGAGATCGGCCAGCAGGAAGGCCGCGCTCATCAGGGCGGAGGGCACGTAGTCGGAGGACAGGATGTCGAGCAGCCCGCGCTCCGCCAGCTCATGCGCCGCCACGTTGCCGGAATGCGACCCGCCCCGGATCAGGTTCGGCGCCCCCATCATCGCCGCGATGCCATGCAGCTTGCAGCCCTGCGCGGCCTCCACGGTGGTGGGGAATTCCGCGACGCGCACGCCATGCCGGCGCGACACCTCGACATGGTCGGCCGTGGTGTCGTCATGGGAGGCGAGCACCGCGCCATAGCGCCGCGCCTCCGCCACGGCGACGGTTTCATGCCGCGCGGCATAGCGATCGCGCAGGTCGTAGAGATGGTTCACGTGATCGTCGAACTGGCTGTCGGTCATGCCGCGTTTCTTCTGCACGTAATTCCGGAGCTTAGACAGGTCGCGGAATTGCCGCTGTCCGGGCGTGTGATCCATGAGCGACACGAGGCCGACGCGGTCCTCGGGGCCGAACTCGGCCATCTCCTCCTCGAGCGTTTCGGAACAGAGCTCGGCGCGCAGGTGCAGGAAATGGCTGATCCGCAGCGCGCCTAGATCGCGCAGGCCCATGATCTCGCGCGACAGCGCGCGGGCGTATTTGCGATAACCCGCATCGCCGACGGTGTGGATCGAGCCCACGCGCAGCGCGTCGAAGACCGTGGTGATGCCGACCGAGGCGAGTTCGGCATCATGGGCGAGGATCGCCGCCCTGTGCGGCCAGTCCACCTTCGGGCGCGGCTCGATATGGCGTTCGAGATTGTCGGTGTGCAATTCGATGAGGCCCGGAATGAGCAGGTCGCCGGCGCAATCCACGGCGGAGGGGCCGGAAATCCGCCCGGTGCCCACATCCGCGATTCTGCCCCTTTTCACATGCAGGCTGCCATGGATAAGCTCGCTGTCGAGAACGATCCGGGCATTCGTCAGGATCAGGTCGGTCATGGATACGGTCCTTTGCAAAGACGCCCCCCGGCGGCGGCGGTGTCACAGGACTGTGATCCGCACGGGATAGGGAGAGCGTCATGGATGAATTCAAGAGATATGCGATCTATTACGCACCCCGGCCGGGCGGCTTCGCGGAGTTTTGCGCCGACTGGCTCGGATGGGATCCGTTCGAAGGCGTGCCGCGGGTGCACCCGGCGGTCGACGGGCTGCCCCGCCCGATCCCGGAGATCACCGAAGCCCCCCGCAAATACGGCTTTCACGGCACGATCAAGCCGCCGTTCCGGCTGACGGGCAGCCGCGCCGAGCTCACCGCCGATCTCGAAGCCTTCTGCGCGAGCCGGGCGCCCGTCGAGATGCCGGGCCTGCGCCTGAGCCGTCTCGGCGGCTTCCTCGCGCTCGTGCCGGAGGGGGATACCGCCGCGCTGTCCGACCTCGCGGGGGCGGCGGTCGCGACGCTCGACCCGCATCGCGCGCAGCCGGGGGAGACCGAGCTTGCCCGTCGCCGCGCCGCCGGGCTGACCCCGCAACAGGATGCCTATCTCGTGCAATGGGGCTATCCCTATGTGATGGAGGAATTCCGCTTCCACCTCACCCTGACCGGCAACCTGCCGCAGGAAGAGGCGGAGGCGGTCCGCGCCGCCCTCGCGCCGCACCTCGCACCGCTCCTGCCGGTCCCGTTCCGCATTGAGGATCTGTGCCTCTTCGGTGAGGCGGAGGACGGGCGCTTCCACCTGCTGCACCGCTACACCCTCTCCGGCTGAAGCGCCGCGAGAAAGGCGGTGACGGCATCCTCGAGATCGCCGTCGTTGTTCACGCGCCGCACCGGCAGGCCCGGCGCGATGTCGTATTCCGCACGCGCCAGCCGCTTCTCGATCTGCGCGCGGCTTTCGCGGCCGCGTTTCGCCAGCCGTTCGGCCAGCACCCGCGGCGAGGCGGTGACGAGCAGCACGCCCATGTTGGGATAGAGCGCATAGGCTTCGGGCAGAACGGCGCGGGAACCGTTGAACAGCACGTCCCGCCCCTCTGCAAGGGCATCGTCCACGCTGAGCGGCACGCCGTATCTGAGGCCATGCGCCTCCCAGTGCAGGGCGAATTCCCCGGCCTCCGCGCGCCGGTCGAATTCGGCCTCGCTCACGCTCTCGAACTCCTCGCCTCCGGCATCGGCGGGCCGGGTGATGACCCGGCGGACCACGGCCAGATCGCCGCGCTGCGCCAGAGCCGCCTCGATCAGCGTGTCCTTGCCCGCGCCCGAGGGCCCGACGACGGCGTAAAGACGTCCCACCATTTCAGGCCGCCTTCGCCGGTGTGAACGCGGCGACATCCATCACCCGGTCGGCCACCCGGTCGCGGGCCGGCGCGTCGTGGAAGATGCCGACGATCGCCGCGCCGCGCGCCTTCGCCTCCTCGATGAGGGCCAGCACGGTCTCGCGGTTCATCGCGTCGAGCGAGGCGGTCGGCTCGTCCAGGAGAAGCGCGGGATAGGGATGGGCAAAGCCGCGCGCGATGTTCACCCGCTGCTGCTCCCCGCCGGAGAAGGTGGTGGGCGAGAGGCCCCAGAGGGTTTCGGGGATGTTGAGCCGAGAGAGCAGGTCGCGGGCGCGTCCGAGAGCCTCCGCGCGCGGACGACCCAGCGCGCGGAGCGGTTCGGCCACCACCTCGAGCGTCGGCACGCGCGGCACGACGCGCAGGAATTGCGACACATGGCCGAGCGTCTTGCGGCGCAGCGCGATGATCTCGCGCGGGGCGGCGGAGGCGACGTCGGTTCCGCCGACGAGGATGCGCCCGGATTGCGCGAGGTAATTGCCGTAGATCATCCGCATCAGCGTCGATTTGCCCGCCCCGGAATTGCCGGTGAGGGCCACGCATTCGCCGGGCGAGACGCGGAGCGAGGCGCCCGCCATCACCGGGATCTCCGCGCCACCCTGGTTGTGCAGCGTGAAGGATTTGTAGACATTTTCGATCTGGATCATCGGATCACAACCATTTTTGCCATTTGGAAAGGAGATAGGTGCCGAGCGCCGATCCGATCATCAGCGCCGTGGCGATGAGATAGCCATGCGGGTTCTCAAGTCCGGGAATGAAGGGAAAGTTCATCCCGTAGACCGAGGCGACGAGCGTCGGCGGCAGGAACAGGACCGCCACCACCGACAGGATGCGGCTCGTGTCGCTCTGTTCGAGATTGATGAGACCCAGCGTCACATCCGTGAGCTGGGCAACCCGGTTGGCAAGGAAATCGCCGTGCACGGTGAGGGCCTGGATATCCCCCACCTGCGCCTTGAGGATGTCGCGCAGGATCTTGTCCCGCTCGATCTTCAGTCCGAGGCCGAAGTTCGACAGCGCCCGGTCGAGGGTCAGCAGCGCGTGCCGGTACTTGGCGACCTGTTCGCTCTGCCGGCCGAGCGCGCGCAGCACATCGGCAAGGTCGTCGCCGCGCGGCGGCGGATCCCGGAACGCGATATGCGATTGCGCATCCACCGATTGCCCGACCCCTTCGAGAAGGTCGGCGAGCCTCGCGATGATCTCCTCGGTGAGGCCGAGGAAGAGGCGGCGGCGCCCGGCGAACCCCGCGCTGGTCTGCGCGGCATGGGCGGCGAAGGTCTCGAACGGGCGCGGGGTGTGATAGCGCACGGTGAACAGCCGCTCGGGCGTGATCAGGAAGGCGACGGGCCCGAGCTTCGGCCGCTTCTCCTTGTCGAGGCCCGGCAGCACGATGGTAAGCACCTCCGTCTCCCCGTCGCGGTAGAGCCGGTTCGAGACCTCGATTTCCTCCATGTCCGCGAGCGAAGGCACGGTGACGCCGAGCCGTTCGACCGCCGCCACCTGCTCGGGAAGGGGATTGAGCAGATCGACCCACAGCGCCTCCGCCAGATCGTCCCCCGCCGGCAGGCGTTCGAGTTGGGAGGCAGTCGGGCGATAGGCATATAGCATGTCTCAAACCTGTAGCACGGAGGAGACGAGCAGCTGGCTGTAGGCGTGCTGCGGATCGTCCAGCACCTGATCGGTGAGACCCGTCTCCACCACCCGTCCCGATTTCATCACCATGAGACGGTCGGCCAAAAGCCGCACGACCGCAAGGTCATGCGTGACGATGATGGCCGAGAGCCCCATGTCGCGCACCAGTCCGCGGATCAGATCGAGCAGGCGCGCCTGAACCGAAACGTCCAGACCCCCGGTTGGTTCATCCATGAAGACGAGGCGCGGCCCGGTGACCAGATTGCGCGCGATCTGGAGCCGCTGCTGCATGCCGCCGGAGAACTGGGCCGGACGGTCGTCCACCCGGTCGGCCGCGATCTCCACCCGGTCGAGCCAGTCGACCGCCTTGCCCCGGATCTCGCCGTAGTTGCGCGCGCCCACGGCCATCAGCCGTTCGCCCACGTTGCCGCCGGCGGAGACCGACATGCGCAGCCCGTCGCGCGCGTGCTGGTGGACAAAGGCCCAGTCGGTGCGTCCGAGCATCCGGCGTTCCGGCTCGGACATGGTGCGCGTGTCGCGCGGGCCGCGGTCACGGGTGTCGAAGACCACCTGCCCCCGGTCGGGCGCCAGATGCCCCGCAAGGCAGCTCAGGAGCGTCGACTTCCCCGACCCGGATTCGCCGACGATGCCCATCACCTCGCCGGGCCAGAGATCGAAGGACACGTCGGTGCAGCCGATGCGCCCGCCGTAGCTTTTCGCGATGTCGCGCACCGACAGGAGCGGCGTTTCGGAACCCTGAGCGGTCATTCTGCGGCCTCCTCCGCGGGCGACATCCGGCCACGGTGGCCCGAGGCCCGGCGGGTCGCGCAATAGTCGGTATCGGAACAGACGAACATCCGCCCGCCCGCGTCATCGACGATCACCTCGTCGAGATAGCTGTCCTCCGCGCCGCACAGGTCGCAGGCGTGATCGGCCTTCGAGGCGACGAAGGGGTGATCCTCGAAATCGAGGCTCACGACCTTCGTATGGGGCGGCACGGCATAGATCCGCTGCTCGCGCCCCGCGCCGAAGAGCTGGAGCGCGGCCATCTCCATCTTCGGGTTGTCGAACTTGGGGATCGGGGACGGGTCCATCACATAGCGCTCCTCGACCTTCACCGGATAGGCGTAGGACGTGGCGATATGGCCGTGGCGGGAAATGTCCTCGTAGAGTTTCACATACATGAGCCCGTAGTCCTCGAGCGCGTGCATCTTCCGCGTCTCCGTCTCGCGCGGTTCGAGAAACCGCAGCGGCTCGGGGATCGGCACCTGATAGACGAGGATCTGTCCCTCGGTCAGCGGCTCCTCGGGGATGCGGTGGCGGGTCTGGATGAGCGTCGCCTCCCCCGTCCTCTCCGTCGTGTCCACCCCGGCGGTGCGTTCGAAGAACTTGCGGATCGAGACCGCGTTGGTGGTATCGTCCGCGCCCTGGTCGATGACCTTGAGCCTGTCTTCCGGCGTCAGGCAGGCCGCCGTGACCTGCACTCCGCCCGTGCCCCAGCCATAGGGCATGGGCATCTCGCGCGAGGCGAAGGGCACCTGATAGCCGGGGATCGCCACGCCCTTGAGGATCGCGCGGCGGATCATCCGTTTCGTCTGTTCGTCGAGATAGGCGAAATTGTAGTCGCTCATATCAGGCCCCT
Source organism: Celeribacter indicus (assembly GCF_000819565.1). Lineage (NCBI taxonomy): Bacteria > Pseudomonadati > Pseudomonadota > Alphaproteobacteria > Rhodobacterales > Roseobacteraceae > Celeribacter > Celeribacter indicus. The sequence goes on along the minus strand of NZ_CP004393.1, from coordinate 805,774 downwards.
TTCGGTCAGGTCGCGTTCGAGCGCCGGCGCATCGGTGAAGAGCAGCGCCTCCATGCCCGCGGCGCGCGCGCCGTCGACGTTCTTCGGGCTGTCGTCGATGAACAGGCAGTCCCCCGGCGCCACACCGGCCCGCGCGCAGAGCAGGTCGAAGATCGCGCGCTCGGGCTTCATCATCCTTTCCGTCCCGGAGACGACGATGGTGCCGAAACTTTCCGCCAGCGCGGGGTAGAGCGCGAGCGCGGCGGGCCATGTCTCTTCCGACCAGTTGGTGATCGCATGCAGCGGCACCCCCGCCGCCTTCAGCCGCGCGAGGATCTCCCAGCTTCCCGGCACCCGCTCCGCGATGGTCAGGTGAAACCGCTCGGGATAGCTCGCGAACAGCGCGCGGTCCTCCTCGTCCGCGATCTCCGCGGCCAGTTCGGAAAAAAGTGCCCCCCGGTCCGCACGCGCGTTCAGCCCGGCAAACCCCATCCGGGCGAGGCAGGCCCCCGCCGCCTCGGCCCCGCCGAAGGCATCCGCGAAGGCATGGAGGGGATCCCAGCGGATCAGCACGTTCCCGATGTCGAACACCACATGGGTCATTCCGCCGCCTCCTTCGCCCGACATGCCGCGATCTCCGCGCGCATCTTCCGCACCAGCTCCATTTCCGACTGGAAATCGACGTAATGCGGCAGCTTGATATGTTCGAGGAACCCCGTCGCCTGGATGTTGTCGCAATGCGACAGGACGAATTCCTCGTCATGGGCGGGCGAACCGGAGACCTCCACGCCCAGCTCCTTCGAGCGCAGCGCACGGTCCACGAGCGCCATCGAGAGCGCCTTGCGCTCCGACTGGCCGAAGACGAGGCCGTAACCGCGGGTGAATTGCGGCGGCTCGACCCTGGAGCCGGCGAACTTGTTGACCGTCTCGCATTCCGTCAGCCCGATCTCCCCGATCCCGACGGCAAGGCCGAGCTCCGGGATCTCCATCTCCACCGCGACCGTGCCGATGCGCAGCTCGCCCACGAAGGCATGGCTGTTGCCGTAGCCGCGCTGCGTCGAATAGGCGAGCGAGAGGAGGAAGCCTTCGTCGCCGCGCGCAAGCGCCTGGAGCCTCAGCGCGCGGTCGGCCGGAAGCTCGAGCGGCGCGCGGGTCAGGTCGGGCGGCACCTCATCGCCCTCGGGTTCACTCTGGATGAGGCCTTCGCGGTTCAGGAAGGAGGTCACATGCGGCACCGGCTCGTCGCGCGGCGCGGCGGTTTCCGCCTCCGGCACCCCGCCCTCCGCCATCAGCTTGAAATCCAGAAGCCGGTGTGTGTAGTCGAAGGTCGGCCCGAGCACCTGCCCGCCCGGCACGTCCTTGAACGTCGCGGAGACCCGCCGGTCGCAGGCCATCTCCGCCGTGTCCACCGGCTGCGCATGTCCGAACCGCGGCAGCGTCGTGCGATAGGCGCGGATGAGGAAGATCGCCTCGATCAGGTCGCCGCGCGCCTGCTTGATCGCCAGCGCGGCGAGATCGGGATCGTGGAGCGAGCCCTCGGCCATGACGCGGTTCACCGCGAGGCGCAATTGCTCACGGATCTGCGCCACCGACAGTTCCGCGACGGAGGGGTCGCCCCGCCGCTCTTCCGCGAGCCAGGCATGGGCGTTGTCGATCGCCCGTTCGCCACCCTTGACCGCCACATACATCAGTCCGCCTCCACATGGGTGCTGCGCGGCAGGCCGGCGAGGCGCGTGCCGCAGGTGAAGTAGAAATCGAGCCCGAGCGGGAAGAGCGCGGCATTCTCCCGCACGGCCGCCACATCGGGCAGCGGGAATTGCGCGCTGTCGCGAATGCCCGGCCCCGTGAGCCGCGCCGCCCCCTCCGTCCCGAAGGCGTCGCATTCGACGATCAGCGTCGCGGAGCGGTCGGGATAATCCGCCGTGCCGATGGCGAACCGCCCGAGCGGCGCGAGCGCCTCCCATGTGCCGAGGGCGAAGACCGCCTCTTCCGCCCCGACCAGCGGAGCCCCGGTGTGGAAGGCGATCCAGTCCCGGATCTCCCGCCTGTCATGCGCCCCGGCGAGGCAGAGCGGCGTTTCGGGATCGCAGAGCGTCAGCAGGAGCGTCGCGGCCGCCTCGGAGACCGGCGCGGGAGCGGCAGCGCCGGAGACCTCCTGCACCGTGCCGGGGCGCGCCATCGCCTCGAGTGCGGCGCGGAAGGCGCGGGCGGACTGCGCGGGGGGATCCCGGAATCCTCCGGACAGGCTTTGCATGTTCCTTTGCCTCTCCATCAGTCCTCTCCCCGTACCATGGTAAAGAAATCGACCTTGGTCGCCGCCGCCTTCGCGGCGCGCGCGGCGCGGGCGGCCGACCGCATCCGGGCCAGCGGCACGAGCACCGCCTCGCGCAGCGCCGCGGCCTGCGGGCCCTGCATCAGCGCGTCGACGAGCGCCGCGCGTTCGGCATGGGCCTTGTCGCGCCCCTGCACATAGGCATGCCCGACCTCTCCCGTCGTCAGCCGCAGCGAACAGCGGGTGACGGTCATCTCCCCGAGGTTGAAGGGCGCCCCGGTCCCGCCCGCACGCCCGCGCACCATCACGCCGCCCACCTCCGGCGCGCGCAGCCATTCGAAGGCCGGAAGCTCGCCCAGCGCGGCAAGCCGCGCCGCGAGTGCCCCCGGATCGGCGGCGGCCAGCAGGCCCATCCAGCCCTGCCGCGCCGTCAGCCCGGTCATCTCGTCTTTCTCCGGATCATCCATCTAGACACCTTGCGGATTTGTCGGGTTTACTATACAACTAGACAAATAATGCGCCGCATTCGGCCACAAGGCAAGCGCGGTTTCGTGAAACTTCAGTGACGGAGCGAAAAGATGCCCAGGACGCCGATCTGGAAATCCATCGCGGAAAGCCTCGGCGAGGACATCGCCAGGGGCCGGTACCGGCCGGGGGACAAGCTGCCGACCGAGGCGGCGCTCTCCGCACGGTTCGGGGTGAACCGGCACACGGTGCGCCATGCCCTCTCCGACCTCGCGGAACGCGGGATCGTGCGCTCCCGCCGCGGGGCGGGCGTCTTCGTGCAGAGCGCGCCGGTCGATTACGCGCTCGGCCGGCGGGTGCGGTTTCACCGCAACATCCGCGCCGGCGGGCGCCTGCCGCAAAAGACCGTGCTGCGCCGGGAGACCCGGCCCTGCGACGCCGCGGAGGCCGCCGCGCTCGCCCTCGCGCAGGGCGATCCGGTGATTGTCTACGAGGGGCTGTCGCTGAGCAGCGACCTGCCGGTCGCGCTCTTCGTCTCCGTCTTTCCCGCCGCGCGCCTGCCGGGGCTCGCACAGGCGCTCGAGGAGAACACCTCCGTGACCGAAGCGCTGAAATCGGCAGGCATCGGCGATTACATCCGCGCCGAGACGCGGGTCAGCGCGGAACGCGCCACGGCGACCCAGGCGCTGCATCTCGGGCTGCGGGAAGGCGACCCGCTCCTGCGCACGGTGAGCCTCAACACCACGCCGGAGGGCGTGCCGATCGAGCACGGCCTGACGTGGTTCGCGGGAGACCGCATCACGCTCACTGTCACACCGGACTGATCCTGCCGTCACGCGCCCGACACAGAACCCGCCTAGGTTCAGTCGAAAGACGTGTTTCAGGTGTCGAGCGATGTCAGTCCTTCCTCCCCTGCGCTTCACCGGCGCGACGATCCTGTGCGACGGGGTGCTCCAACGCCGGTCGCTGTCGGTCGAGAACGGCCGGATCGCACGCGGCCCCTTTCCGGCGGTGGACCTTACGGGCTATCTGCTGCTGCCGGGGATCGTCGACCTGCACGGGGATGCCTTCGAGCGCCATATCGCCCCCCGCCCGCGCGCGCCCTTCCCGATCCGCGCGGGCCTGTCCTCCGCCGCGCGCGACGCTGCCGCGCACGGGGTGACGACGGCCTGGTTCGCGCAGTGCTGGAGCTGGGAAGGCGGGCTCCGGGGGCCGGACTATGCCGAGACGCTCCTCGCGGAAGCCGCCGATTACGCGCCTCGCGCGCCGATCGACATCCGGATCCAGATCCGCTGCGAGATCCACATGATCGACAGCCGCGACCGGCTCCTCTCCGCGATCCGGCGGCACGGGGTCGATTACGTGGTGTTCAACAACCACCTGCCCGAAGCGATCGAGATCGCCCGCAGGGAGCCCGGTGAATTCGCCGGCTGGGCAAAGCGCGGCGGGCGCACGAGCGAGGAGTTCATCCGGGTCCTGCGTGCGGCCAAGGACCGCCAGGGAGAGGTGCCGCGGCATCTCTGCACGCTCGCGGAAGCCTTCGACACGCTCGGCGTGACCTATGGCAGCCATGACGATCCCGACGCGGAAACGCGGGAGGAATTCCGCCTCCTCGGCGCGCATGTCGCGGAGTTCCCGCTGTCGGAAAGGGCGGCAGCGGCGGCGAAGGCGATGAACGACCCGGTGCTGCTGGGCGCACCCAACGTCGTCCGCGACGGATCGCAGGCGGGCAATGTGAGCGCCCGCAGGCTGGTCGAGCGCGGGCTCTGCGACGCGCTCGTCTCCGACTATCACTATCCCGCGCTCCCCGCGGCGGCCTGGGCGCTGGTCGATCAGGGGCTGAAGACCCTGCCCGAGGCCTGGGCGATGATCTCCACCCGGCCGGCACGGATCATGGGACTGTCCGATCGCGGCACGCTCGGGACCGGGAAACGCGCCGATCTCGTGATCGTGAATGCCGAAAGCCGGGAGATCGAGGCGACGCTCTCCCATGGCCGCTTCGCCTATCTCGCCGGCGGCGTGGCACAGAGGCTGGCGCGCGCGGGCCGCGATCTCGCGCTTGCCGCCGAATAGGCGCTATTCGTATTTCTCGAGGAAGGCCTCGGCGGTCAGCGCGCGGAAATCCCCGAGCGCCGCGCGCAGCCGCTCATGGCTCCAGTCCCACCAGCCGAGCGCCTCGATCCGCTCGGCGATCCCGTCGGGATAGCGCGCCCGCAGCGGCGTGGCCGGCACGCCGGCGACGATCATGTAGGGCGCGACATCCTTCGTCACGACCGCGCCCGAGGCAACGATGGCGCCGTTGCCGATGGTGACCTCCGGCTTCACGATGGCGCCGTGGCCGATCCAGGTGTCATGGCCGATGACGGCGCGGCGGGCGGCGCGGCGGGCGAAGAAACCGGCATCGTCCTCCACATCCTCCCAATACCAGGAGGAGCGGTAGAGGAAATGGTGCAGCGAGGCGTGGTCATAGGGATGATCGGTCGGCCCGATCCGAGCGAAGGCCGCGATATTGGCGAACTTGCCCACCCTGGTGTTCGCGATATCCGCGAAACGCTCGCAATAGGCATAGTCGAGGAAATCGGAATTCAGCACCCGCGCCCCCTCGCCGACCTCGCAATAGGCGCCGAAACGAGACCCCGCCACGGAAGCGCCGGGATGGAGGAAGGGATCTGTCGCGCTCAGTTTCGGCATGTGTCACCTGTGACGAGGAGAGGAGCCTCCGGCGGGAGTATTTCCCGCACAAAGGAGACCGGATGCAAGGCCCGTGTCGGCCGGTCAGTCGCCGCGGATCAGCTTGCGCCGGAGCCAGCCCGACAGGCTGTCCATCGCCATGACCAGGAGTACGATGAGGATGATGTAATAGCTCACCTCCTCCCAGTCCTTCTGGGTGATCATCGCCTGGGTCAGCAGCAGGCCGATCCCGCCGCCGGTGATCGCGCCGATGATCGTGGCGGAGCGGGTGTTGCTTTCGAGGAAATAGAGCACCTGCGAGAGCAGGACGGGGACGAGCTGCGGGATCACGCCGAAGCGATAGCGCTGGACCGGGCGAGCGCCGGTGGAGGCGAGGCCTTCGATCTGCCTGCCATCGACATTCTCGAGCGCCTCCGAGAAGAGCTTGCCGAAGGAGCCGGTGTCGGTGAACAGGATCGCGAGCGCGCCGGTCATCGGGCCGGGGCCGAAGGCGCGCGACAGCAGGATGGTCCAGATCAGCCCGTCGACCCCGCGCAGGAAGTCGAACAGCCGCCGCGCGGCGAGGCGGATGGCGATCAGCGGCGCGAAGTTGCGCGCGGCGAGGAAGGCGAGCGGCAGGGCGACGACCGCCGCGCCGAAGGTGCCGAGGAAAGCCATGAGGACCGTCTCGAACAGGGCCCAGGCGGTGTCGCCGTGCCGCCAGATCGAATTGCCCCAGAAATCCTGCCAGGCCCCGGCGATGTTGCCGCGCGCGGGGTCGATCTGCGGGCCGAACAGGATGTTGCGCAGGGACTCGCCGTGATAGGGGCTGTCGAGGGTGAAGAAGAAGAGCTCCCAGCCGAAGGCGTAGACGAAGACCTCGGTCCGCGCCCGCGTCAGCGTGAGCCGCGCCTCGGGCGTGGTGACCATCAGCCGCGTGTCGGAATAGGAGATCCAGTCGGGAAGCGTGCCGGCGTCGAGGTTCGTCGTCACCCCCTCCGCCTGCGTCTGGCGCGCCTCGATCAGGCCGAAGCCCGGCACATCGTAGCGCACGGTGTCGCCGTCGATCTCGATCCGTCCGCCGTCGTCGAGCGTGACGTCGGCACGGCCGTCACCGAGCGCGACCCAGCCGGGCAGGTTCGTGTCGTCATAGGTGCCCTTGCGCTCGCCCTCGACGGCGACGGTGAAGGCGCCGGTGCGGTTGTTGCGCTCGACATGGGTCTTGTAGCTGTAGCTGTCGGAGACGAGGATCCGCGCGTTGTCCCAGCGGGCGCGCTGGGCGAGGCCCGGAATGTCGAAGGCGAAGAAGACATAGACGAGATAGGCGAGCAGGAGAAGCGGGAGGGCGATGGCCACGACCCGCTTGCGCGCGATGAGGCGGCGCGCGGCCGCGTGCATGTCGGGGGCCGGCATTCCGGCGGAAGCGAGGGTCACGGGCGCGTTTCCTTGCGGGCGCCATGGGTGAGGCGATGGCGCAGGACGGAGGAGAGCTGGTCGAACAGCACGATGGTGAGGAAGAGGAGGATGAAGACGGCGGCCGCCTCGTCGAACCGTCCCTGGCCGAAGGAGATCGCGTTCCTGAGCTCATAGCCGATCCCGCCCGCGCCGACGAAGCCGAGGATGGCGGAGGCGCGGATGTTGATCTCGAAGCGCAGGAGCGCATAGGAGAACCAGTTGGGCGCGACCTGCGGCAGGAGGCCCAGCATCATGCGCTGAGACCAGGTGGCGCCGGCGGAGGCGAGCCCCTCGAGCGGTTTCGTGTCGGCATTCTCGTTGACTTCGGAGAAGAGCTTGCCGAGCGCGCCGACGGTATGAAAGCCGATGGCGATGGCCGCCGGGACGGGCCCGCCGCCCAGCACGAAGATCAGCACGAGCGCGATCACCAGTTCGGGAACGGCCCGCATCAGGTCCATCATCCGCCGGAACAGCGGGATGAGGCGCGGCCAGGGCGCGAGGCCGGCGGTGGAGAGCAGCGAGAGCACGATGGCCCCGGCGGCGCCCGACAGGGTCGCGAGGGCGGCGATGTTGATCGTCTCGATCAGCGCGGGCAGCGCGTCGCGGAGATGGCCGGGAAGGTTCGCGCGCTTCTGCCAGGCCTCGGCCACGACATCGGCCGGGAAGTCGAAGATATGCGGCAGTCCCGGAAGGAAGCCACCGGCATTGCGGTCGTTGGCGATGCCGAAGCCGGCGGCGAGCAGCAGGAGAAAGATCGCCAGCATCAGCCCGCCATAGAGGCGGCGCTGGCGCACGAGCGCGAGATAGGCGGCGCGGGTCTCCGCGAGCGGCGTGTCGGCGAAATGGGCCATGGGCGCGATCCTCGAACGGAAGGCTCCGCGCGGGTCACGCGCGGAGCCGATGGGCCGGAGCGGCTCAGTTCGAGACGGCCTGGCGCGCCGCGACGATGGAGGCGTAGGTGTCGTGTTCGACCGGGATGAAATCCTTCGCCTCGCCCGCGGCCACGCCATAGGCGCAGTCCGGGTCTTCTTCCCAGAGGTTCCCGGTCAGCTCGGTGACGCTGTCCTTCACGTCCTGCGGCAGCGCCTTGCGGATCACGAAGGGGCCTTCGGGGATGATGTTCGACTGCCAGATCTGGACCATGTCGTTCATGTCCACGAGGCCCGCATCCACCGCCTTGCGCAGCGCGCCGGAATTGTAGCCGTCTTCCCAGGCGCCGAGGCCGTCGGCCCAGGTCACGCCGGCGTCCACGTCGCCGTTGCCGACCGCGACGATGGTCTGCTCATGGCCGCCGGTGAAGACGACATCGCCGAAATACTCGCCCGGCTGCATCGAATAGCCGCCGTTCGAGATCTCGATCGAGGGGATGAGATAGCCCGAGGTGGAGTTCGGGTCGCCGAAGCCGAAGACCTTGCCTTCCATGTCGTCGAGCGAGGTCACGCCGCTGTCCTTGCGGGCGATGCCGATGGAATAATAGCCGATGGAGCCGTCGAGGTTCTGTTTCACCAGCACCGGCTCGACCGCTTCCGGGTCGGCGAGATAAGTGCCGGCATAGCCGGAGGCGCCCATCCAGGCCGCGTCGATCGTGCCGCCCAGGAGACCCTGCATCACGCCGTTGTAGTCGGCGGGAGTGAAGATCTTCACCTCGACGCCCAGCGCCTCCGCGATCTTCTCGGCGAAGCACTGGTTGGAGGCGACGCGGTCCTGGGCGTTCTCGCCGCCGAGGATGCCAAGGCGGAATTCGGTGATCTCCTGCGCACAGGCGGCACCCGCGAGCGCGGTGGAGGCAAGAGCAGCAGCAATGAGGTATTTCATCTCGTTCTCCGGTGGTTGTGTCCCGCCATCGTCCGGTTCCGGGCGGGCCTTGTGAAAAGGGTCAGACGGTCACTTTCGCGAGCCGGCGTTCGACCGCCGCGACCGGCGCCGTGTCGCGGATCTCGGTCGAGGTGGCGGCTTCGGAAAAATCGGTCCCCGCGCCGTAGATGTCGCGCGCGACGCCCGTGGTGAGTTGTTCAGGCGTGCCGTCGAAGACGATGCGTCCGTCACGCATGCCGAGGATGCGGTCGCAATAGCGCCGCGCCGTGTCGAGCGTATGCAGGTTCGCGATCACCATGCGCCCGTCCTCGTCATGGATGCGGCGCAGCGCCTCCATCACGGTCTGGGCGTTCATCGGGTCGAGCGAGGCGATGGGTTCGTCGGCGAGGATCACCTTCGGATCCTGCATCAGCGCGCGGGCGATGGCGACGCGCTGCTGCTGGCCGCCCGAAAGCGCCTCGGCGCGCTTGGCGGCATGCTGGGCGATGCCGAGGCGATCGAGGATGTCGATGGCGGTGTGGATGTCCTCCTCGGGATAGAGGCTGAACATCGTGGCAAGGGTCGAGCGGCGGCCGAGCGTGCCGTGGAGCACGTTGGAGACGACATCCATGCGCGGCACGAGGTTGAACTGCTGGAAGATCATCGCGCAGTCGGACTGCCAGCCGCGTTTCTCCCGGCCCGTGAGCGAGAGCACGTCGCGCCCGTCGAACAGGATCTCCCCGCCGCTCGCCTCCGTCAGCCGGTTCATCATCCGCAGGAGGGTCGACTTGCCCGCGCCGGACCGCCCGATGACACCGATCATGCAGGGCCGGTCCACGGAAAGGCTGACCGCGTCGACCGCGACATTGGCGCCGAAACGCTTCGTCAGCCCCTTGACCTCGAGCATGTCCCACCCTCCTGGTTCTTGCGCGGCATAAGGCACCGGTTGTGAAACCCGGACGTGACGGTTTCGAAAAACTTTTATGACGTCTCCCCGGTGCCTGCCCCGGCCCTGCGCGACGGGTTTCGCACAGCCCCTCCGCAGGGATCCGGCACGGCCTGCGCCCGCTGTTGCGCTTGCCTTCGGGACCGTGCGCGTTAGAGTGCGCCCGCAGCCACATCCCCCCGGAGGTCCGCATCCTTGCCCGTCCTGCCCACCCCCCGACAGCTCTCGCTCATCGCACTGACACTCGGGATCGGTACGGCGGGGGGCATCGGGTTCTACGTGGCGGGCCTTCCCCTGCCGTGGATGCTCGGGCCGATGCTCGCGATCTTCGCCTGCGTCATGTTCGGCGCGCCGCTCGAGGCGCCGGACCGCCTGCGGCCGGTCGTCATTCCGGTGATCGGCGTGATGCTGGGATCGAGCTTCGACACGAACACATTCGCCCACCTGACCCAGTGGAGCCTGTCGCTGGCCGGGCTCGCCGTCTATCTCGCGCTCGCCGCGGCGCTCGTCGTGCCGCTCTACATCCGCATCGGCCGGCTTGATCCGGTCACCGCCTTCTTCTCCGCCATGCCGGGCGGGCTCAACGAGATGGCCGTGATCGGCGGTGCGCTCGGCGGCGACGAGAAGCGCATCATCCTCGCCCATGCCGGGCGGATCGTGGTGTCGATCTCGGTGATCGCCATCTGGTTCCGGGTGATCCTCGGCTATGAGGTCACCGGCATCACCATCTCCCGCGACGGACCGGGGCTGACGCTGGCGGCGGCGGCAATCCTTCTGGGCTGCGCGGTGGTCGGGACCTGGGTCGGGGACAAGCTGCGCCTGCCCGCGCCGGGGCTTCTCGGGCCGATGATCCTTTCGGGCGTGGTGCATATGGCCGGCATCACGCACAGCTCGCCCCCCGCCCTGCTCGTGATCGCGGCGCAGATCGTGCTCGGCAGCTCCATGGGCACACGCTTCCGCGGCGCACAGTCCTCCCTCGTCTTCGGCATGCTCGCGCTCACCTCCGTCGGCACGCTGGTCATGCTCGCGCTCTCGCTCGGCATCGCGGTGCTGATGCACGGCTTCTTCGGGCAGACGGTCGAACAGGTGCTGCTCGCCTACGCGCCCGGCGGGCTCACGGAGATGTCGCTCGTCGCCCTCGCGATGCACGCGGAGGTGGCCTATATCTCGATCCACCACCTCGTGCGGATCGTGATGCTTCTGGCCGTCGCGCCCACCCTCCTCACGCGGATCGCCAGCCGCCTGGGGTATTGAGCCGCGCATCCGGGCTCGGGCGTCGTCGTCCCGCTCAGCTCTTCGCCTTCGCCTCGAACAGATCCGCCGCCCCGGCGACGATCCGGTCGCGGCAGTCCTTCACGAATTTCCGGTCCACCAGATAGTCGCGACAGATCTTGTCCATCGACAGCTCCCCGCGGATCGCGGCGAGCCCCACCTCGGCCTGGAAGGCGGGATCGTCCGTCGGCGCCTTCGCATTGGCGTTGGCCCGTTTCGCCGGGATCGGCGCGGCGGCAGGGTCGATCGCGTGCGTCTTCAGCAGGCCCTCCATGAAGGAGCCGCGCCGGGGCGTGTTCCCTTCCTTCTCCTCGAGCCGCGGCTTCATCCGCCGCGCCCAGAAATGCACGCCTCGCGTGTCGGGAGTGAACTGCTCCTCGGGCCGGAACCGGCTCAGGATCAGGTGGTTTCGCTCCTTGAAGCCCACCGGATAGAAGGCCGCCTCCGGCTGCGCATGTTCGATCTCGCCCGTCTCGATCAGGAAATGCGTGACCGAGGCCGGACCGGTAAAGCCCCAGGTCTGTTCCGTGATATGCACCGGCCTGCCCCGGTCCCGCTCGGCCTCGAGCTCGGCGATCTGTTCCGGCTTGAGCCAGGGGGCGATGGCATATTGATCCTCGAAGAACTCCAGAAGCCCGCTCAGCGCCGCGCTGTCCGGCGGCAGTCCGAGGACCGCATTGCAGACCAGCCCCGGCTTTTCCCAGCCGAAGACATAGGGCGAGGCATAGTCGAACGGCCGGTAGCAATACATGTCCGCATCGACCCAGATCTTCGCGGTCTTCTTCAGAAGGTTGAGCCGCCACATGTCGGCATGGATCGCGGGGCTTCCGGTGCGCGCGTGGCGCAGCATCGGCGTGCCGGGATAGATCTCCCCGGCATCCGCCGTATGGACCCCCGGCGGGACGTTCGGGATCGGCTCGTAGGAATAGAGCGTGATGTGATGCCCCGCATCCGCAAAGCTCTTCAGGCAGAGCTGTTCGAGCCAGCTGAGCCGTCCGCCGATCCAGAGCGACGCGATTTCGGGGAGTCTGTCCATGTCCTGCTTTCCCGCTCCTGCCAAAGCCCTGGCGAGATTATCACATATGGATCTCGGGTCCAGCCGGGGAAAGGGTGCAAACTTGACTTGACCCTGGTCCTGTGAGACCCATTTTCCGGGGCAGAACAAGCGCGAAGACGTGTCGGCGTCGCACGGGGGACAGGCTGGTTTGACGACACTCGCGATCACTTGCGTCCGCGACGAGGGGCCCTGGCTTCTCGACTGGATCGCCCATCACCGGGCGGCGGGATTCTCGCATTTCCTCATCGCCTCCCATGAGTGCAGCGACGGGACGGATGCGCTTCTCGACGCGCTCGATGCGGCGGGGGTGGTGACCCATGTCCCCTTCACGCCGGAGGGCGGGAAATCGGTGCAATGGCAGGCGATGAAGCTCCTGTCGAAACACCCCGCCTATCTCGGCGCGGAACGGGCGATGTTCTTCGACGTCGACGAATACCTCGTGCTCGACGGCATCTCCCTCGACACGCTTCTGCCCGAGGGGGCGGATGCCGTGCCGCTGCGCTGGCATCTCTTCGGCAACAGCGGCCTCGGGAGCTGGGACGACCGCCCCGTGCCCGACCGCTTCACCATGGCGGCGCCCGATGGCATCGCGCTGCCGCTCGCGCATTTCTTCAAGACGCTGCACCGTCCCGCCGCCTTCAAGGGGCTGGGCGTGCACCGCCCGAAGGGCAAGGCCGCCCGCTGGGTGAGTGCCCGCGGGCGGGACCTGCCGAACGGATTCGCGGAGCAGACCGCCCGCATCAACCTGTTCGGCACGGAACCGGAGGGTGAGCGGGCCTGGCTCAATCATTACTCGGTCCGGTCGATCGAGGAATTCGTGCTCAAGGCGGTGCGCGGCCTGCCCAACCACATGGACCGCCCGATCGGCACCGGCTACTGGGCGGAACGCAACTTCAACGTGACCGAGGACCGGCGGATCGCGCCCATGCGCCCGGCGCGCGAGGCGGCGCGGGCGGAGCTTTCCGCGTTCGAGCCGCTGCACGAGGCGAGCATCGCCGCCCAGCGCGCCCGGCTCCGGGAGCTGGTGACGCGCCGCCCGGTGGTCGAACTGATGTGGCAGCTCACGCTCATGGCAGGATCGACGCCCCCCGGACCGACGCAGCTCGCCGGCCATCTCGCCCGGCTGAAGGCCGCGCAGAGCAGGGATGACGCGAGGGAGTGACATGGCTGAGCTGATCCGACGCATGATGACGGCCCGGCACCTCGGCCCGGCGGTGCTGCTCGGCGCGGTGGCCACGGGCGAGGACCGCGCCGAGCTGTTCTTCAGCCATGACAGCCACCTGTCGGAGGCGATGGCCGGGACCCTGCTCGAGGAGGCGGACATCGCCTCGGTCGGCGAGGCACCCTGGCTCCGGGGCCGGATGCGGCCGGAGGGCATCGACGCTTTCGTCGACAGCCGGCGGGTGGAGATCCGGCCGCTGACGCCCGACCCCGAGCTTCTTCGCGGCCGGAACGTCGCCCTCGCGACGCGCAACGGGGAAAGCGCGGCGACCGTGCTCGACTGGCTGCGCTTCAACGGTGCCCATCAGGGCATGGACGGCGCGGTGATCCTCGACCGCGCGGCGCCGGAGGCGGCGGAGCGTTTCGCGGCTGAGCTGGAGGCCGGCCTGCACGCCCTCCCGCCCGGCCTGCGCGTGCTGCTCGTGAGCTTCGACGTGCCGCTCGGCCTGCGCGACACCGGACCCGAGGCCCACCCGTTCCTGACCCCCGGCGCGCCGGGCAAGGACCGGATGGAGCAGCCGGAACCCGATCCCTGGTCCGCGCCCTTCGCGGAGATCCTGCTCTACGAATTCCTGCGCCGGATGTACCTCCAGACCGCGCGCGCCGTCGCCAATATCGACGTCCACGACCTGATCCCGCGGCAGGGCGCGATAAGCGTGTTCGACCTCGCGCAGGAGGCCGGGAACGGGGTGGTGCAACTCGCCGGACGCCAGGTCTATCCGTGGCGCGTCCGCGACGGGGAGTGCGTGCGCTTTGCCGATCACGTCTGCGTCCAGTTCGACGAGACGAAACGGCGCGGGCGCTGGTGCGTGGCCCCGTCCCGCCTGCCCGAAGGCGCGGTATTGCGGCTGGTGCGGGTCGGCGGCATCGTCCCGGCCGCCGCCGGGGAATTCTATCGCTACATGGCGCTGCGCCACCACGCGCCGACGGTCTCGCGCATCGTGCCGAAAGCCTCGCTCATCCACCACCCGCCGCTGATCGCGCTGGCAGAGAGCGAATGGGGGCACAAGCCGATCCTGATGCCCGAAGAGAAGGTCGAGGCCCCGCCGCGCGGCGACAATTCGGTGACCATCGTCACCTGCATGAAAAACGAAGGCCCCTTCATCCTCGAATGGCTCGCCTATCACCGCGCCATCGGGATCGAGGGATTTCTCGTCTACACCAACGATTGCACCGACGGCACCGATGCCTTGCTCGAGCTGTTGCAGGCGAAGGGGTATGTGGAACACCGCGACAACCGCTTCCACGGCACCGGGCTGAAGCCGCAGCACCACGCGCTCCAGAGCGCGGAGACGGAGCCGGTCGTCACCGAAAGCGACTGGGTGATCTCGATGGACGTGGACGAATTCGTCAATGTGAAGGTCGGCGACGGGACGATGGCGGCGCTGTTCGGCACCCTGCCCGACGCCAATCTCATCTCCTGCACCTGGCGGCTGTTCGGCAACAACGACGTGCATGGCTACCGCGATGACTTCCTGCTCGACCAGTTCTTCCGCTGCGCCCCCGAATTCGCCAACAAGCCGCACCAGGCCTGGGGCTTCAAGACCCTCGCCAAGAACGTCGGCCTGTTCAAGAAGCTCGGCGTGCACCGTCCGAAGGGGCTGAAACCGCAGATCTGGGACAGGATCCGCTGGTACAACGGCTCCGGCAAGCCGATGCCGAAAGAGGAATACCGCAATGCCTGGCGGTCGAATGCCTCGACCTATGGCTATGACATGGTGCAACTCAACCACTACGCCGTGCGTTCGGCTGAGAGCTTTCTGGTGAAACGCGACCGCGGGCGCGTGAACCATGTCGACCGCGATCAGGGATTGGCCTACTGGTTTCGCATGAACAACAACGCCGAGGAGGACCGTTCGATCCAGCGCATGATCCCCCGCGCGCGGGCGGAATTCGACCGGCTGCTCGCGGATCCGGAGATCCGCGCGATGCACGAGGCCTGCGTCGCCGCCCACCGGGCGAAGATCGACGCGTTGCGCGCGACGGAGAGCTACGCGGCCTTCTATGCCGAGCTCACCGGCGCGCGGATGGAAAAGCTGAGCCGGCTGCACGGCCATTTCGGCGCGAACGTGTTCCTTTCGGGACCGGAGAGCGTGCCGGACGAGGTGATCGCGCGCGACCCGGAGGAGGCGTTCTTCTTCACGGTAGAACGCGGAGAGACGGCGCATTGAGCGCCGCATGAGAGGCAGGAGAAGCGATGCAGGTCCATCTGCATATCGGGGCATATTTCACGACGACGACGCAGGTCTTCAACGCGTTGCGGACGAATGCGGCACAGAGCGGCACGGCGCTACCCGTGCGGCGGGTCTACCGGCAGGCGGTGCGCGCGCTCATCGACCGGCTCGACGGGCTGCCCCCGATCGACGCCGAAGAGGCGGAGCTGATCTCCACGATACTCGGGGGGCGGAGCGCCGAGCGGATGGTCCTGTTCGACGTCAACTGGGCCTCGCCGCTGCCGGAGGCACTGGGCACGAGCGGGCGGCTCTATTCCGGCATCGCCTCCCATGCGGCCACGGTGGCCGAGCTGTTTTCCTCCCAGGACCTCTCGGTCAGCATGGCGCTGCGCAATCCGGCGAATTTCCTCCAGACGGCGATCGAGGCGAAGACCGCGCGCGGCGCGCTCGACGCCTTCCTGCGCGCGGCCGATCCGGCGGAGGTCGGCTGGCTCGAGGCAGTCGTGGACCTGCGCGCCGCCCTGCCCGCCAAGGTGCCGCTGACGCTGTGGTGCGAGGAAGACCTGCCGCTGATCTGGCCGCGCCTCCTGCGCAGCCTCGCGGGCCTGCCGGAGGGGGCGCCGGCGACCGAAAGCCTGCTCCCGCTCGGCCAGGTGATGAAGCCCGAGGGGCTGTCGCGGCTCGAGATCTTCCTCAAGGCTCACCCGCCGCGCACGGATGAGCAATACGAGCGCACGGTGCTGGCCTTTCTCGACAAATATGCCCTCGAGGAGGTGCTCGATCCGGTCTGCGACATTCCCGGCTGGGACGCGGCGGCGCTCGCCGCGGTCACGGAACGCTACGAGGCGGATGTCGCCACGCTCGCCGCCCGCGACGACCTGACGATGATCCTGCCGGTGACCGCCGGCTGAGCCGGCTCAGCGCGCGTCTTCGGCGGCGGCGCGGATGGCGCGGATGTTGCGGCCGTAGGGCGCGGGATCGCCGACCGATCCGCCCTTGAACACTGCGGAGCCCGCGACGAGCGCATCCGCCCCGGCCGCCGCCACGAGCGGCGCGGTGGAGGGATCGACGCCGCCGTCCACCTCGATGTGGACCGGACGGTCGCCGATC
Source organism: Celeribacter indicus (assembly GCF_000819565.1). Taxonomy (NCBI): domain Bacteria; kingdom Pseudomonadati; phylum Pseudomonadota; class Alphaproteobacteria; order Rhodobacterales; family Roseobacteraceae; genus Celeribacter; species Celeribacter indicus. The sequence goes on along the minus strand of NZ_CP004393.1, from coordinate 789,359 downwards.
ATCTCGCGCAGGCGGCGCACCTTTTCCACCTGGGAATGAATGAATTTCTGCCCGCCGAAGCCGGGGTTCACGGTCATCACGCAGACGAGGTCGATCATGTCCAGCAGATGCGCGACATGCTCGGCCGGCGTACCGGGATTGAGCGCCACACCCGCCTTCGCCCCCGCGCCCCGGATCGCCTGGAGCGTGCGGTGGATATGCGGCCCGGCCTCGACATGGGCGGTGATGATATCGGCGCCCGCCTCCGCAAAGGCCTCGATATAGGGATCGACCGGCGAGATCATCAGGTGGACGTCCATCACCGTGGTGATATGCGGGCGGATCGCCTTGCACATCGCCGGGCCGAAGGTGAGGTTGGGCACGAAATGCCCGTCCATCACGTCGACATGCACCCAATCGGCCCCCTGCGCCTCGATGGCCTCGATTTCCTGTCCGAAAGCGGCGAAATCGGCGGAGAGGATGGAGGGGGCGATCTTGATCGAACGGTCGAATATCTGGGCGGTCATCGGGCGATTCCTCGGGCTCTGTGCTCTGCCCGGAGGCCTTAGCCGTTTTGCGTCACCCTGTCACGCGCTGCGGTCTGCACGGGAATGCGGCAGGGGGCGCGGGACATGGGCGAAATGACGCCGCAACTGCGTAATTTCCCGCGATGAAGGCGGAGCGCTATGATAGCTTCGCGCCATGACAGCCGCCACTCTGTTTCAATCCGAGATCCTGGCGCCCGGCGAAGAATTCCATTTCTCCCGCTCGGTGCTCTCGCGTGCCCGTCCGAAGGCGCTGCACGACCAAGACTATTACGAGATCTTCTGGCTGCACAACGGCCGCGCGCGGCTCGTGACCGAAGGCGGGCGTATGTCCCTGTCGGAGGGCGATGTGGTCTTTCTCTCGCCCGGCCTGCCGCACGGGCTTCAGGGCGTGGGCGAGGAAAGCCATATCGTCAACATCGTCATCCGGCCGGAGCGCATCGCCTCCCTCGTCGCGCGGTTTCCGGAGATCTCCAGCTATTTCCCCGCCGCCGGAAACGCGCCGGTGCAGTTCCACCGCGACATCCGCCACCTCTCGCGCCTGTCGAGCTCGGCCAAGGCGCTCGAGGCGGCGCCGCGCAGCGCGCTCTATCTCGAGGCCTTCCTGCTTCCGCTCATCGCGGAACTCGCCAGCGAGGCGCGCGGGGAGGCGGCGAAGGTCCCGCCCTGGCTCGCCGACGCACTGATCGCCGTGGAGAGCCCGGCCGTGTTCCGCGACGGCGCCGCGGGGCTCGTCGCGCAGTGCGGCAAGGCCCATGCCCATGTCGCGCGCACGATGCAGGCCTGTCTCGGACAGACCCCGTCGGATTACGTCAACCGGCTGCGCATGGATTATGCCGCGCGCCAGCTCAAGGGCACGCCGGATTCGCTCACCGAGATCGCCGAGGAGATCGGGATCCAGAACATGAGCCATTTCCACCGGCTGTTCCGCACCCGCTTCGGCATGACGCCACGGCAATACCGCGTGAAGCACCAGAAGGGCGTGGTCCAGCCGCTTTGACCGGGCGGTCAACGATTGCCAAATCCCGCCCCGCGTGCCAGCCTGTCCCCCGACCGAGAACGGAGCTTTCGATGGGCACGACCGACATCTCCCCGGCGGCGCAGGCCGGCGCGACCGCGCATCTGCCGCAGTTGCACGAGCCGCGCAATCCGGGCCAGCCGCTCGACCTCGACGTGATCGCCGCGCAGCGGGTCAACACCTCCGCCGTGGAGCGCCGCTGCGCGACCCTGCCCGGACGGCGCAGCGTGAAGAAGGACCACCAGGCCGCCTGGCTTCTGAAGGCGATCACGATGATCGACCTCACCACGCTCGCGGGCGACGATACGCCGGGGCGGGTGCGGCGGCTCTGCGCGAAGGCCGCCCATCCGGTGCGCGCCGACATCCTCGAGGCGCTCGGGATGGGGCCGATCACGACGGGCGCGGTCTGTGTCTATCACGAGATGGTGGAAACCGCGGTCGAGGCGCTCGAGGGCACCGGCATTCCGGTGGCCGCCGTCTCCACCGGCTTTCCCGCCGGGCTGTCGCCCTTTCCCCTGCGCGTGAAGGAGATCGGGGAGAGCGTGAAGGCGGGCGCGCAGGAGATCGACATCGTGATCTCCCGCCGCCATGTGCTCACCGGCGACTGGCAGGCGCTCTACGACGAGATGCGCGCCTATCGCGAGGCCTGCGGCGAAGCGCATGTGAAGGCCATTCTCGCCACGGGCGAACTGGGCAGCCTGCGCAACGTCGCGCGCGCCTCGCAGGTCTGCATGATGGCCGGCGCCGATTTCATCAAGACCTCGACCGGCAAGGAGAGCGTCAACGCCACCCTGCCCGTCTCGCTCGTGATGATGCGGGCGATCCGGGACTATCACCGCCGCACCGGCTACCGCATCGGCTACAAACCGGCGGGCGGCATCTCGAAGGCGAAGGACGCGCTCGTCCACCTTGCGCTTCTGAAGGAGGAGCTCGGCAATCACTGGCTCTCCCCGCATCTGTTCCGCTTCGGTGCCTCGTCCCTGCTGGGCGACATCGAGCGGCAACTGGAACATCATGTGACAGGCCGCTATTCCGCCGCATGGCGCCACCCTCTCGGCTGAGCCCGCCAGAAGGACAGAAAGATGACCGTGAAAGAGATTTTCGACACGATGGACTATGGCGCGGCGCCCGAGAGCGCGGCGGAGGCGCTGGCCTGGCTGGTCGATGGCGGCGACCGCTTCGGACATTTCATAGGTGGCGCGATGACGGAGCCCGGCGAGGTGTTCGAGGCCCGCAATCCCGCGACGGGCGAGGTTCTGGCGCATCTGACGCAGGCGAGCGCGGCCGATGTCGACGCCGCCGTCGCCGCCGCACGGCGCGCACAGGGCAGATGGGCGCGGATCGGCGGGAAGGCGCGGGCGAAATACCTCTACGCCCTCGCCCGGCTCGTCCAGAAGCACGGCCGCCTCTTCGCGGTCCTCGAAACGCTCGACAACGGCAAGCCGATCCGCGAGAGCCGCGATATCGACGTTGCCCTGGTGGCGCGGCATTTCTACTATCACGCCGGCATGGCGCAGCTCATGGAGGAAGAGCTGCCGGGGCGCGAACCGCTCGGCGTCTGCGGTCAGATCATCCCGTGGAACTTCCCGCTGCTGATGCTCGCCTGGAAGATCGCGCCCGCCATCGCCATGGGCAACACGGTGGTGCTGAAGCCTGCGGAATACACCTCCCTCACCGCGCTGCTGTTCGCGCAGATCTGCCAGGAGGCGGGCCTGCCGAAGGGCGTGGTCAATATCGTGACCGGCGACGGCACGGTGGGCGAGCGGATCGTGGCACACCCGGAGGTGGACAAGATCGCCTTCACCGGCTCGACCGCCGTGGGTCGCCGCATCCGCAAGGCCACCGCCGGATCGGGCAAGTCGCTCACGCTCGAGCTTGGCGGCAAGTCGCCCTATATCGTCTTCGACGACGCGGATATGGACAGCGCCATCGAGGGGCTGGTCGATGCGATCTTCTTCAATCAGGGGCAGGTCTGCTGCGCGGGATCTCGGCTTCTGGTGCAGGAAGGGATCGCGGGGGAGTTCGCGGCCCGCCTCGTGGAGCGCATGTCGAAGCTGCGGATCGGCAACCCGCTCGACAAGTCGATCGACATCGGCGCCATCGTCGATCCCGGACAGCTCCGCCACATCGAGGGGCTGATGGCCAGGGGCGGCGGCGAAGGTCATGTGCATCAGCCGGTCCCCGCGCCCGAAGGCTGTTTCTACCCGCCCACCCTCGTCACCGGGCTCTCGCCCTCCTCGCTCCTGATGCAGGAGGAGATCTTCGGTCCCGTGCTCGTCTCCACCACCTTCCGCACGCCGACGGAGGCGGTGCAGATGGCGAATGACACGCGCTACGGGCTGGCCGCCTCGGTCTGGAGCGAGAACGTGAATCTCGCGCTCGACATCGCGCCGAAACTCGTCGCGGGCGTGGTCTGGGTCAACGGATCGAACATGTTCGACGCCGCCGCAGGGTTCGGCGGGCTGCGCGAAAGCGGCTTCGGACGCGAAGGCGGCTGGGAAGGGCTCATGGCCTATACCAGACCGGCGGGACGGGCCGCCCCGGTGAAACCCGCGAAACCCGCCGCCAAGCCCGAGGAGATGGAGGTGGGCGGCCTCGACCGCACGGCGAAACTCTATATCGGCGGCAAGCAGGCGCGGCCCGACGGCGGCTATTCCCAGGCGGTGTTCTCACCGAAGGGCCGGCTCCTCGGCCATGTCTCCCTCGCCTCACGCAAGGACGTCCGCAACGCGGTCGAGGCCGCACGCGCGGCACGGGGCTGGGCCTCGGCAACGGCGCATAACCGTGCGCAGGTGCTCTATTACATCGGGGAGAACCTGTCGGCGCGGGCGGAGGAATTCGCGGCGCGCCTTCGCGACATGACCGGCACGACGGCGGCAAAGGCCGGGGCGGAAGTGGCGGAGGCGATCGACACGCTCTTCACCTTCGCGGCCTGGGCCGACAAGCTCGACGGCGCGGCGAAACCCGTGCCGATGCGCGGCGTCGCGCTGGCGATGAACGCACCCGTCGGCGTGATCGGCGCGCTCTGCGACGACCGGCCGCTCGCCGGGCTCGTGAGCGTGATCGCCCCCGCCATCGCCATGGGCAACCGGGTGATCGCGGTGGCTTCCGAAGCCTGGCCTCTTGCGGCGACGGATTTCTACCAGGTGCTCGACACCTCCGATGTGCCGGGCGGCGTGGTGAACATCCTGACCGGGCCGCACGAGGACCTCGCGAAGACGCTCGCCGGGCATATGGATGTGGAGGCGGTCTGGAGCTTTTCCTCCGCCGATCTCTCCGGCCGGATCGAACGGGAAAGCGCCGGGAACCTCAAGCGCACATGGGTGAACAACGGCCTTGCCCGCACATGGCCGGCACGCGACTGGCTTGCGCAGGCGACCGAGGTCAGGACGATCTGGGTGCCCTACGGCGAGGGATGAGGGGACTGTGCCGCCTCACTTGCGGCGGAACCAGCCCTTGATCCGCTCCACCGCGTTGTCCTTCTTCTCGTCGACGGCGTCCCAGGCCTCCTCGACGTCCTCGACCAGCGGGTCGATCGCGCGTTCGCGGAATTGCGCGAGCATGCGCCAGACCAGCAGCAGCACGATGGCGAGAAACACCAGGATGATGGCGCTGACCCAGGGCACGACCGTCACCTCCGGCCCCGCCACCGGCTTGATCGCCATGGCGTTGGGGAAGGTCGACAGGATCTCCGAACGCCAGCCGTAGTGGGTGATCACGACCCATTCCGGGTTCGCCTTCGTGGAGATCGCGTCATTCGCCTCGGTATAGAGGTTGGCGGTGTCGAACTTGAAATAGGGCGGCCAGCCCCAGCCCGTGTCCTCGTTGCGATAGACCCGCGTCCGGCCCTCCGGCGTCACCGCCTGGATGAACTGCACGTCGCGGCTCTGGATCGTCGCGGTGCCGTTGTCGGGCGCCTGCCAGAAGATCGAGGTCCAGCCGGAGATGTCCTGGCGTTCCTCATAGGTGTTCACGATCCGCACGATGTCGTGCTGCGGCAGCGTGTAGTGAAGGAATCCGCCGACGAGGAGGATCAGAAGGGTGACGAGAACGAGTTTGACATAGCGCATCGGGCGGTAGCCTCAGGTGAAATTCGTGATGTAAAAGACCGCGGCGAAGACCGCCACGGGCACGATATAGACGAGGAGCAGGAGCTTCGGCCGCAGCGAGGCCTCGTACTCCCGTATCCCCTCCTCCACATAGGCGTCGCGCGCGCCGATGGAACCCTCCGCCTCCCAGGCCTCCTCCAGCCGTTCGCGGGTGAGGGAGCGCACGTAGAGGCGCAAGAGGACGTAGATCACGGTCAGGACCACGAAACCGATGATCATGAAGCGCAGAAATCCGATCATGGCGAAACCGCCCCTTCGCGCCGGGGAAAGACTGTTGCCGGCCAGTCTATCCGCCCCCGCCATGATTTGCGAGGGGGATCAGTCGGTTGCCTCTCCGATTTCCGCAGCCGCGTCCGCGGCGCGGATGCCGTCGCGCGTGCGCAGCGTCTCGATCCGGCGTGCGAGACCCAGCCAGGAGAGCGCGAGAAGCGGCACCCAGACCAGTGCGGCGAGGGCCGAACGGCGCAGCAGGAAGACGAGCGTCGGCCCCGGCGCCTCCCGCAACGCCACAAGAACGGGACTGCCGCCGCGCGCATAGAGCAGCCCGAAGAGCACCGCGCCGAGAGCCAGCAGGACCAGCGCGCTCGACAGGACGGAAAGCGCGAGCCGCCGCTGCGAGCGCGTGCCGCGCGGCGTGAGCAGGCCCGGCAGGACGAGCGCGGCAAGCCCGATCAGCAGGACCGGAAGGGCGATGGAGGTGAGCGTGCTCATGGTCGGTCGGGTGCCTCTGTTGGCCGGGGCAGGAAGGCCGCGCGGCCGGAAAACTTCCCCTTGCACCGGGGCGACAGGGTGGTTTGGGTGGCGGCGATGCAACCTTAACCCGGAGAGGACGATGAAGACGACCCTTTCTGTGCCGCGATGGCCGCCGCCGCGATGGCCGACGAGGTGTCCGATACGCTGGGAAACGCGCTGAAAGCCTATGGCGAGGGGGATGTGACCTATGCGCTCGAGGAAGTGACTATGCCCGGAACCTGATGCGGGAGATGCAGACCTCCGCACTCGGCGACCTCTTCCCGCCCGCGCCCGAGGGCTGGCAGGCGGCTGAGGACGCGGACGCGGGAGTCTCGATGATGGGCAGCGGCACTGCGGACGCGAGACGCTATTTCAACGATGCGGCGAGGAATTCACCCTCGCCTATGTCGTGGACAGGCCGATGATCGGGATGATGGGCGGCATGATCCAGAACGCGGGCGCCATGGGGATGAAGGTGGAGCGCGTCGGGCGCGAGAAATTCCTCGACAAGGACGGCGAGATGTCCGGCCTCGTCGAGGGGCGCGTGCTGGTGCAGGCCTTCGGCGCCGACACGGCGGTGATCCTTCCGGTCCTCGAACAGATCGACTTCCGCGCACTCGGGCGCTTCGGCTCCTGAGGCGCCCGCCCCGTTTGATCTCGACAGGGGGCGGCCTAGCTTCCCCCTGTCCCGCGATCCAGAGGAGGTGTTCATGCCCGTTTCCGTCTCAGACGCTCTCAAGGCCCGGCTGAAGGATCCCGGCCTTCTGAACGCACATGCCTATATCGGCGGGGAATTTCTCGTCGCCGGATCGGGAAAGACCTTTGCCGTGACGAACCCCGCCACCGGGGAGGAGATCGCGCAGGTCGTCGACCTCGACCGCGCCGATATCGCCAAGGCCATCGCCGGCGCCAAGCTCGCGCAACGGGACTGGGCCGCCAAGACCGGCAAGGAGCGCGCCGCGCTCCTGCGCACATGGTTCGACCTCATGGTCGCCGCGAAGGACGATCTCGCCGAGATCCTGACCGCCGAACAGGGCAAGCCGCTCGCCGAGGCGGCGGGGGAGATCCTCTATGGCGCCTCCTTCGTCGAATGGTTCGGGGAAGAGGCAAAGCGGGTCTATGGCGAGACCGTTCCCGGCCATCAGGCCGACAAGCGGATCATGGTGATCCGCCAGCCGGTCGGCGTGGCCGCCGCGATCACGCCGTGGAACTTCCCGAATGCGATGATCACGCGCAAGGCCGCGCCCGCGCTCGCCGCCGGGTGCAGCTTCCTCTCGCGCCCGGCCGCGCTGACGCCGCTCTCGGCCATCGCGCTCGGCGTCCTCGCGGACCGGGCGGGCATTCCGGCGGGGGTGTTCAACGTCGTCCCCTCCTCGGATTCCTCCGGTGTGGGCAAGGAATTCTGTGAGAACCCCGACGTGCGGAAGCTGACCTTCACCGGCTCCACCGAGGTCGGGCGCATCCTGCTGGGCCAGGCGGCGGATCAGGTGAAGAAGGTGTCGATGGAGCTTGGCGGCAACGCGCCCTTCATCGTCTTCGACGATGCCGACCTCGACGCGGCGGCGGACGGGGCGATCCTGTGCAAGTTCCGCAACAACGGCCAGACCTGCGTCTGCGCGAACCGGATCTACGTTCAGGACGGCGTCTATGAGGCCTTCACCGAAAAGCTCACCGAGCGGGTGGCGAAGCTTCGGATCGGGAACGGGACCGAGGAAGGCGTCGATCTCGGTCCGCTCATCGACACGGATGCGGTGGAAAAATACCGCACCCATGTGGAGGACGCGACCTCGAAAGGCGCAAAGGTCCATGCCGCCTGCGAAACCGATCTCGGCGGCACGTTCGTCGCGCCGACCATACTCACGGAGGTGACGCAGGACATGCTGGTGACCAGGGAGGAAACCTTTGCTCCCCTGGCCCCGCTCATCCGTTTCAGGGACGAGGGACAGGTGATCGGCATGGCGAACGACACGATCTTCGGCCTTGCCTCCTATTTCTACGCGAAGGACCTGAGCCGGGTCTACAAGGTCGCGGAGGCGCTTGAATACGGCATCGTCGGCGTCAATACCGGCCTGATCTCGACCGAGATCGCCCCCTTCGGCGGGGTGAAGCAATCCGGCCTCGGGCGCGAGGGCTCGCGCCACGGGATCGAGGAATATCTCGAGATGAAATATATCTGCCTTGCGGTGTGACACGGTCGTCCTTTCGCGGCGCGAGCGGCATGCGCCGCCGTCCGGGAATGGGCCGGACATGCCGCCGGGGGCGTGAATATCCGGGATCCTGACACGTTAACCCTAACGTAGATTAAGGTTAACGCGGGCACGGGGTATGGGGGCGAAAGATTGGTGCACGCAGCCCCGCTCACATCGCCGCGCGGATCACCTGGCCGAGCCGGGCGACGCCCTCCTCGATCCTGCCGGGGCCGGACATGGAGAAATTGAGCCGCAGCGTGTTGGCACGGGAGCCGTCGGCATAGAAGGCGCCGCCGGGAACGAAGGCGACCTTCGCCTCCAGCGCCCTCTTCAGAAGCTCCGCGCCGTCCATCTCCGCGGGCAGCGTGAGCCACACGAACATCCCGCCGTCCGGCCGGGTCCAGTCGATCTCCGGCGGCATGTGGCGCTCGAGCGCGGCGAGCATCGCGTTCAGCCGCGCGCCATAGACTTCGCGCAGCTCCGCGACATGGCTGTCGAACACCTCCCGCGCCACTTCGGCGACGGCAATCTGGTTGATCGTCGCGGTCTGGAGGTCGGCGGCCTGCTTCGTCAGCACCAGTTGCGAGATCACGGGCTTCGCCGCCACGACCCAGCCGACGCGGAGGCCGGGGGCGAGCGTCTTGGAAAACGAGCCGAGATAGATCGTGCGACAGTCCTCGATCGTGCCCTTCGCCCCGATCTCGAGCGCGAGGATCGGTTTCACCGCCTCGCCGCGATAGCGCAACTCCTGATAGGCCGCATCCTCGATCACCGCGCAGCCGAGCGCCTCGGCGCGCGCGATCACCGAGCGGCGCTGATCCTCGGTCAGCGTGACGCCGGTCGGATTGGCGAAATCGGAGGAGAGGTAGGCGAATTTCACGCGCCCGCCCGCCGCCTCCGCCTCGGCCGCGATCTCCTCCACGGGGCGGTTCGCCTGCGGGTCGATCCGGTCATAACGGGGCTCATAGGCGTTGAACGCCCCGAGCGCGCCCATATAGGTCGGCCAGGTCACGAGCGCCGTGTCGCCCGGATCGAGAAAGATCTTTCCCAGATAGTCGAGCGCCTGCTGGCTCCCCGCGGTGATCAGGATGTTGTCGCGGGTACAGGGCACCCCGTGCCGCGCCATGTAATCCGCGATCCAGTCGCGAAGCGGCGTATAGCCCTCCGAGGTCGAATATTGCAGCGCCACCCCCGCCGCCTGCGCCTCTGTCGCGCGCGCCATCGCCTGCGCGAAGGCGGCCCGCGGGAAATGGGCAGGATCGGGAATGCCGCCGGCAAAGGAGATGATGTCGGGCTGACCGAGCAGCTTCAGAAGCTCGCGGATCTCGGACGCCTTCATCCTGCGCGTGCGGCGGGCGAAGAGGGGTTGCAGACTCATGGATAAACCTCCGTTCGGCGGGCAGGTGTCGCGCGTCTGCGCAATCAAGTCAATCTGACGGACATGGATCGTGATCCAAAGTTGCGCACAGGGCCGTTTCACAAAAATGAATCCGCAGGGTCATGGAAAGGTTACCAACGCGCTTCACACCCGCCTCGGGACACACAAACCCGAGGGACTTCCATGAAAAGACAATTGCTGCTCGCCGCCTCCGTCCTCGCGCTCGGCGCAGGTGCGGCCGAGGCCGAGATGACATTCAACCGCATCGCCTCCTTCGCGACGCCCGACAACATGGCCGAGGGCGAGGATCGCACGCGCGAAACCTCGTCGGAGATCATCGCCGCGTCCGAGGACGGCATGACCCTGATCTACACCGACAGCCCGCTCGGCGTGGTCGGGCTCGTGGACATCACCGATCCGAAGGCGCCCAGGCCGCTCGGCAATATCGCGATGGCGGGCGAGCCGACCTCGGTGGCGGTGACAGGCTCTACCGCCTTCGTCGCGGTGAACACGTCGGAAGACCATGTGAACCCTTCCGGCCGGATGGTCGAGATCGACCTCGAGACGCAGGAGGTCGTGGAAAGCTGCGCGCTCGGCGGCCAGCCCGATTCCATCGCGCTCTCGAAGGATGGCGGCTTCCTGTCCATCGCGATCGAGAACGAGCGCGACGAGGACGCAGGCGACGGGCGCACCGGCCAGATGCCGGCGGGTTTCCTCACGATGATCCGGATCGCGGACGGGAAGGCCGATTGCGCCACCGCGCAGGATGTCGACCTGACGGGCCTTGCCGACATCTCTCCCGAGGATCCCGAACCGGAATTCGTGGATGTGAACGAGTTGGGCGAGACCGTCGTCACGCTCCAGGAAAACAACCATATCGCGATCGTCTCGGCGGAGGGCGAGGTGATCCGTCACTTCTCCGCCGGCACCGTCGATCTCACGGGCATCGACACGAAGGACAATGGCGAACTGCTCTTCACCGGCACGCAGGAGGGTCGCCTGCGCGAACCCGACGCGGTGAAATGGATCGACAACGACCATTTCGCGATGGCGAACGAGGGCGACATGGACGGCGGCTCGCGCGGCTGGACCATCATGAACAAGGACGGCTCCGTGGTCTACGAGAGCAATTCCGACTTTGAACACGCGCTTGTCCGGATCGGCCATTATCCCGACAGCCGCTCGGATGCGAAGGGCGTCGAGCCCGAAAGCATCGAATTCGCGGACTATGACGGTACGCCCCATGTCTTCGTCGGCTCCGAGCGTGGCTCCGCGGTGGCGGTCTACGACGTGACCGACCCGGCGAACCCGGTCCTGAAACAGGTTCTCCCCTCGGGCATCGGGCCGGAAGGTTATGCCGCGATTCCGGCGCGCAACCTGCTCGTCTCCGCCAACGAGACCGACCTCGGCGCCGATGGGCTGGCCCGTGCGCATGTGATGATCTTCGAACGTGCCGAGGGTGAGGCGGTCTATCCGACGCTGACCTCCGAAGGCACCGACGAGCTGATCGGCTGGGGGGCGATCTCCGGCATGGTGGCGGACGAGGACGGCATGATCCATGCCGTCAGCGACAGCGTCTATGGCAGCCAGCCGACCATCTTCACCATCGACCCGTCGCAAAAACCGGCGCGCATCACCGGCGCGCTGCGCATCACCCGCGACGGCCATCCGGCGCAGAAGCTCGACCTGGAGGGCGTCACGCTCGATGGCGAAGGCGGCTACTGGGTCGCCTCCGAAGGGCGCACCGACCACCTGATCCCGCATGCGATCTACCATGTCGGCGCCGATGGCGGGATCGACGAGGAAATCGGCCTGCCTGCCGAGCTTCTTGCCCACGAACTGCGCTACGGCTTCGAAGGCATCACGAAGATCGGCGACACGCTCTGGATGGCGGTTCAGCGCGAGTGGAAGGACGATCCGGAAAACACGGTGAAGCTCGTCGCCTACGATCTCGAAACCGAGGAATGGGGCGCGGTGCGTTACGAGAAGGCGGAGCCGGAAACGGGCTGGGTCGGCCTGTCGGAAATCGTCGCCCATGGCGACTGGGTCTATGTCGTGGAACGCGACAACCAGATCGGCGAGGCTGCCGTGACGAAAATGATCTACCGCATCCCCGTCTCCGAGATGCAGCCGGTCCCGCTCGGCGGCGATCTTCCGGTGGTCTCCAAGGAAGAGGTGCGCGACCTGATCCCCGACCTGAAATCCTTCGGCGGCTATGCCGTCGACAAGATCGAGGGGCTCGCGGTCACGCCGGAGGGCGAGATCTTCGTCTCCACCGACAACGACGGTGTGGACGACAGCTCGGGCGAGACCTTCTTCTGGTCGATCGGCCGGATGTAACCCGGCCTTCCGCCCCGGAAACAGCAACGCCCGCCGGATCGGCGGGCGTTTTCTTTCGGATGCCGGACGGCGTCGGCGCGGGCTCAGACCTCGGCGGTCTTCTCGCCCTCGAGCACCTTCGTCTCCACGGTGTCGGGTCCGGCGATCGCGATCCGGCGCGGCTTCAGCGCTTCGGGCACTTCGCGTTGCAGGTCGATATGCAGCATGCCGTTCTCATGGGACGCACCCGTCACCTTCACATGGTCGGCGAGGTGGAAACGGCGTTCGAAGGCGCGGGTGGCGATGCCGCGATGGAGATAGGTCCGGCCCTTCTCCTCCTCCGTCTCGGATTTGCGCGCGGACACGATCAGGGCATGTTCACGCTGCTCGATCGAGATGTCCCCGGTCGAGAACCCGGCCACGGCGAGCGAGATGCGCCAGCCGTCCTCGGCGGTCTTCTCGATGTTGTAGGGCGGGTAGCTGGGCTGGCTGACATCCTGGGTCAGCACACGGTCCATGAGGTCGGCGATCTGGTCGAAGCCGACGGTCGCACGGTAAAGCGGCGCGAGGTCAAAATTGCGCATGGGTATCCTCCATTGAGCGATTCCGATGTGAATGCCTTCCGCTTCGCGGACAGGCGACATGCCGGACCCTGTCGCAGGCGCCCGACATCAGGAATCTGGGAAGGCCCGGAGGCGGTTTCAAGGGGTCTGATGCCCCGCGCGCTCCGTCATGAACCGCGTGTCGGACAGGACGGGAAGACGGCCCGGCGCGGCCTCCCCCGCCGGCGCCCCGCCGGCCCCGGCAAGGGCCATGAGCGCGTCGAGCGCCTCCCCGACCGCGGTGCCGACGGAAACCTTCCGCCCCTGGAAGACCGCCTTCGCGGAAACCACCGAGACGATGCGCGGCTCCGGCCCCGACAGGTCGAGGATCGGCGCGCCCGAGGCGCCGAAATCGGCGGCGCAGGTGGTGATGAGCACCCCGCCCTGACGCGCCACCACATCGCAGCTTTCCTGGAGCAACGGCGTCTCGCTGCGGTCATGGGCGTAGGAGACGACGCCCAGCGCCGCCCCGGCCTGCGGACCGGAGGAGGAGACCGGCAGCGGCGGGATGGTCGCGTCCGGCACCGGCCGGTCGAGTTCGACCAGCGCGAGATCCATCGCCAGCCGCCCGGCGCGCGCGGGGTCGGCCATGGAAAACCCCGGATGGACATGGACCGCACGGGCGGCGCGGATCGCGAAGGCGCTCCCCTCGCTCCAGCCGGCCTTGAAGGTGATGTCGGCCGGCGCGTGGCGGCGATGGGTGTCGAGGTCGAACAGGCAATGCGCCGCGGTGAGCACGAACCGCGCGGAAATGAGGGAGCCGGTGCAGAAGCTCCTGTCGGCAAAGTCGATGCGCCCGACCGCGTGCCACTCCTGCTCCGCCCCGGTCGCCATCGGCGCGCCCCCGGCCCGGACGGGCAGCGCGGTCATCGCCAGAAAGAAGATCGTCAGCCATCGTGTCATCGGTCCACCCCACCCTGTTCCCATATCAGACTTCAGCGATCTTGGGGGCGCGCTCATGTCCTCCAGGCGGACAGTTTCGGCGATTTCGCGCCGCCCGTCCATCCCGCGGCGCGTCCCCTGCGGCCTGCGGACAGGGCCGCCTGTCCCGCCGGCGACCGACCGGCGCTGTCCGGACGCGATATTCCGGCCTGACAAAGGCCGCGGGATCGGGCATCAGTGGGGCATGACGATCTTTGCGCAATTCCAGTTCTTCACCCTGCTCGACCTCCTCGCGGTGGTCTATCTCGTTCTGGCCTGGGGGGTGCTCGGGCATGTTATCGAGAATCCGCCGGCGTCGCGCGTTTCCACCTCGCTCCTCGTGGCGCAGTACCGGCGTGACTGGATGGTGCACATGATCTCGCGCAAGCCGCGGATCTTCGACGCGACGGTGCTGGCGACGCTGCGCGAGGGGACGAGCTTCCTCGCCTCCGCCTGCCTCATCGCCATCGGCGGCGGGCTCGCGGCCATGTCGAATGCCGAGCGGCTGCGCGGGGTGGCGGCGGATCTGTCCATCCAGGCGCCGGAGATCATCTGGGAGGTGAAGAT
>NZ_CP004393.1:300000-470000 GCF_000819565.1 Celeribacter indicus | reverse complement strand
CCGTCGATCTCCACCGACCAGGGATCGGTGGTGAGCGCGCCGGCATAGCGGGCGGGATCTTCCTTCCCGGTGCCGAACTCGTAGAAATTGTTGTAGTTGGTGATCTCCTCGAAGCTGTTCGGCGCCTCCGTCGTGTCGAACCCTTCGATGGAGAATTGCGGCATCTCCTGCGCCCGCGCGCCCGTACCGGCCAGAAGCCCGGCGCCCGCGAGCCCGCCGATCACCGCGCGCCGGTTGAGATAGACGCGCTCCGGCGTCACCTCGGAATACGGTCTGTTGATACGCCCGGCCATCCGGCCCTCCCCTCTGACTGCCCGCGGAAAGGCTACCCCGCTTCGCCGCGCGCTCAAACCCAACTCATCTCACATGTGCGTTGGAACCTTGTAACTTTCCACGCTCTGCGCGTCGCTGTGATAGCTCGGCACGATCCGGTCGAGCGGGATGGAGGTTCCGTCGGCCTGGACGATCCGCACATGCCGTCGCCGCATCTGCCGCGGCTCGAGCACGCCGACCGAATGGGCGATGGTCTCGAGCTCGCTGATCGTGGCACGCGCATAGGCCGCCACCTTCTTGTATTTGTCCTCGACCACGAGTCCCCTCTGGAGATGCGGGTCATGGGTGGTGATCCCCGTCGGACAGGTGTTGCGGTTGCATTTCAGGGCCTGAATGCAGCCCAGCGAGAACATGAAGCCACGCGCGGACGTCACAAAATCCGCCCCCGCACAGATCGCCCAGGCGACATCCGCAGGGTTCACGAGCTTGCCGGCGGCGACGATGCGGATGCGCTCGTGCAATCCATATTTGTCGCGCAGGTCGACGATGCGGATCAGGGCCTCCTTGATCGGCATGCCCACGAGGTCGATCAGCGGCATCGGCGCAGCGCCCGTGCCGCCCTCGCCACCATCGATGGTGATGAAGTCGGGCGCATATTCGTCGCCGCGTTCCTTGATGAGCTCAAAGAACTTCGCCCAGGGCCGCGAGGAGCCGACGACGAACTTGAAGCCGGTGGGCTTGCCCGTCACATCGCGGATGTGGTTGACGAAATCGAGCAGGTCGCCGAAATCGTCCACTTCGCGGTGGCGGTTGGGCGAAATTCCGTCCTCGCCGGGACGGAGACCGCGGATCTGCGCAATCTCGGGCGTGATCTTGGCGGCGGGAAGGATACCCCCCTTGCCGGGTTTCGCGCCCTGAGACAGCTTGATCTCGAACATCTTCACCTGGTCATTGGCCGCAATCGCGCGCAGCTTGTTGTCGTCGAGATTGCCGTTCTCGTCGCGAATGCCGTATTTCGCCGTACCGATCTGGTAAACAAGATCCGCCCCGCCCTCGAGGTGGAAGGGCGACAGCCCCCCTTCCCCGGTGTTGAGCCAGATCCCGGCCTCCTTCGCACCCTTCGACAGCGCCAGGACCGCGGGTTTGGAAATCGCGCCATAGGACATGCCGGAAATGTTGAAGACCGAGGTGGCCGTGTAGGGGACGCGGCAATGCGGACCGATCACCATCGGTTCGGAGGCCGCGAACTGGTCGTCGAGTGGCGGAAAGGGCGCGTTCATGAAGATCGGCGTCCCCGGAATGGTCAGCGAGCGTGTCGAGCCGAAGGCAACGGTGTTCCCCTTTCCATCCGCCGCGCGATAGATCCAGTCCCGCTGGGCGCGGTTGAAGGGCATCTCCTCCCGGTCCATCGCAAAGAAATACTGGCGAAAGAACTCGCCCAGGGTGGAGAACCAGTGCCGGAAATGGCCGATCACCGGGTAGTTGCGCAGAATCGCGTCCTTCGTCTGCCTCTTGTCGAGCACGAACAGCGCCACGGCCACGAGCGCCACCACCCCGATCACCATCACGAACGCAAGCGCCAGAACCTGAAGCGCCATCATCGCCCAGTGCCAGAATGCCATCGAAAACCTCGCCGGATTGCATGAAGATCCATTCCAACCCTGACAGAGTTCCCGCAGAAGACAACCCGAATCCGCGCGGGTGCGAGGCGAAATCCATTGCATTCAACGGCATACGGTCTCTTCACCATCTCGGCATGTGGGGCCGAAGCTGAAAGACGCCCCTCTCTTGCCACAGGGCAGGAAAAAGGCGGCCCCGGAAGGCCGCCCCCTTTTTCGTTTGTTCGCTCAGTGCACCACCGCATCGTCCGGTTTCGGCCGGTTCGACGCGCCCTTGCGGTCCCCGATGATCAGCCCGTCGGCACCGGCGCTCACCGGGATCGTCTCCCCGTCCTTCACGTCTCCGGCGAGCAGAAGCTCCGCGAGCGGATCCTGCAACGTGCGCTGGATCACCCGTTTCAGCGGTCGCGCGCCGAAGACCGGATCGTATCCTTCGTTGGCGAGCCATTCCTTTGCCCCCTGGTCGATGGCCAGCGAGATGTTGCGTTTCGCCAGTCGTTTCTCGAGACGAGAGAGCTGGATTTCGACGATCCCGCCCATGTCCTTCCGGCCCAGACGGTCGAAGATGATCGTCTCATCCAGGCGGTTGAGGAATTCGGGGCGGAAATGCGCCCGCACCGCGTCCATCACGTCGCGTTTGGCCACGGAACTGTCAGCCCCTTCCGGCAACTGGCTCAGCGCCTGAGATCCGAGGTTCGACGTCAGGATGATCAGCGTCTGTTTGAAGTCCACGGTGCGGCCCTGTCCGTCGGTCAGCACACCGTCATCGAGCACCTGCAACAGCACGTTGAACACATCCGGGTGCGCTTTTTCTACCTCGTCGAACAGCACGACCTGATAGGGCCGACGCCGCACGGCTTCGGTCAGAACACCGCCTTCGTCATAACCGACGTAGCCCGGAGGCGCACCGATCAGGCGGGCCACGCTGTGTTTCTCCATGAACTCGGACATGTCGATGCGCACCATCGCGTTGTCGTCGTCAAAGAGGAACTCGGCCACGGCCTTCGTCAGCTCGGTCTTGCCGACGCCGGTCGGCCCGAGGAAGAGGAACGAGCCCAGAGGCCGGTTCTCATCGTTGAGCCCCGCCCGCGCACGCCGCACGGCATTCGCCACGGCGCGTACCGCCGCGTCCTGGCCGATCACCCGCTTATGCAAGCCGTCTTCCATCCGCAGGAGTTTCTCCCGCTCGCCCTCGAGCATCTTCGAGGTCGGAATACCGGTCCAGCGCTCCACGACTTCCGCGATCTGCTCGGGACGCACCGCTTCCTCGACCATGAGGTCTCCGTCGCCCTCGGCCTCGGCGGCTTCCGCCTCCGACAACTGGCGCTCGAGCTGCGGGATCACGCCGTAGCTGAGTTCTCCGGCCTTCGCCAGATTGCCCTCGCGCTTCGCGATCTCCAGATCGGCCCGCGCCCGGTCGAGTTTCTCCTTGAGATCTCGTGCGCCTTCGAGTTTCTGGCGTTCGGCCTCCCATTTCGCCGTCATGGCGTTCGAGCGGTCCTGAAGGTCCGCGAGCTCCTGCTCGAGCTTCTCGAGCCGGTGCTTGGACGCCTCGTCATCCTCTTTCTTCAGGGCCTCCGCCTCGATCTGAAGCTGGAGGATCTGACGGTCGAGCGCGTCAAGTTCCTCGGGCTTGCTGTCCACCTCCATGCGCAGACGCGACGCCGCCTCGTCCACGAGGTCGATCGCCTTGTCCGGCAGGAACCGGTCGGTGATGTAGCGATGGCTGAGCGTCGCGGCGGCCACAAGCGCGGAGTCGGAGATGCGCACCCCGTGGTGAAGCTCGTATTTCTCCTTGATCCCGCGCAGGATCGAGATCGTGTCCTCCACCGTCGGCTCGGTCACCATCACCGGCTGGAACCGGCGGGCGAGAGCCGCGTCCTTCTCGACATACTTGCGGTATTCGTCGAGCGTGGTCGCACCGACACAGTGCAATTCCCCGCGCGCGAGCGCCGGCTTGATGAGGTTGGCCGCGTCCATCGCGCCATCGGTCTTGCCCGCGCCCACGAGGGTGTGGATCTCGTCGATGAAGAGAATGATCTCACCCGCGGCGGCCTCGATCTCCTTGAGGATGGATTTCAGCCGTTCCTCGAATTCCCCGCGATATTTCGCACCGGCAATGAGCGCGCCCATATCGAGCGCCAGGAGTTTCTTGTTGCGCAAGGACTCCGGCACGTCGCCATTGACGATCCGCAGGGCAAGCCCCTCGGCAATCGCGGTCTTGCCGACGCCCGGCTCACCGATCAGGATCGGGTTGTTCTTCGTCCGGCGCGAAAGCACCTGCATGGAGCGGCGGATTTCCTCGTCGCGTCCGATGATCGGGTCGATCTTGCCCTCTTCCGCGGCCTCCGTCAGGTCACGCGCATATTTCTTGAGCGCCTCGTAGCCCTCTTCGGCCGATGCGCTGTCGGCCGTGCGGCCTTTTCGGATCTCGTTGATCGCGGCGTTGAGCTTCTTCGCATCCACGCCCCCCGCTTCCAGAGCTTCCCTGGCCTTCGACTTCACGATTGCCAGCGCGGTCAGGAGCCGCTCCACCGGAACGAAACTGTCGCCCGCCTTCTTCGCGATCTTCTCCGCCTCGTCGAGCAGTTCGGCGACCGAGCGGTCGAGATAGGTCTGGCCGGCATCGCCCGACACCTTCGGCAGCTTGCCGATGGTTGCATCGACGGAGGCGCGCACAAGGCGCGGATCGCCGCCAGCGCGACTGATGAGATTGGAGGCAAAGCCCTCCTCGTCATCCATGAGGGCCTTCAGAAGATGTTCGGGGACCAGCCGCTGATGGTTTTCGCGCATGGCGATGGTCTGCGCCGCCTGGATGAAACCGCGCGCGCGTTCGGTGAACTTCTCCATGTTCATACCGTCTCTCCTCTACAAAGCGTTCCGCGTCTTGCGAAGCCCGCCAGGCGGCACTTCCATGTCCGGAACCTTGACTTCGAGATGGGTGCCGCCCTCCTCCTCTGCAAGAGGCGGTGTGACCAAAATGGAACGATTTCCGCGGCGTGGCGTTGACAGCGAAACAGCCTCAGGAGGCAGCCATGCACACCTACGGAGCAGAAGTTCAGGGCATGACCTACAACCCGGCGCGCCAAGCGTTCGAAGCCCGCGTGATTTTCCACGAGGCCGGCGAACGGATCACTTATCCGGTCGACCTCGCGGCTCCTATCAACTCGGATTTCGAAACCCTTGCCCGTGGCCTCGTCCTGCGGGCCCGCGCGATGCGGGCACGCAACCGCGGGGACAATATCGCGCATCTGAAGCTTGTGGCGGAAATCGCGGGCCAAAGCGGGCGGCTGAGCGCCTGAACGGGCGACCCGGCCTCTTGACCGCACCGCATCCAGCGCCCATGGAGGGGCAGGCTTCAAAGGAGTTTGCCCATGTCCGTCACCGAGCGCGCCGTCACACCTGCCGATGACCGCCTGATCGTCGCCCTTGATGTTCCGAACGTGGTGGCGGGGCTCGACCTCGTGTCGCGCATCGGGGACGCGGTCTCCTTCTATAAGATCGGTCTGGGGATGCTGACTGGCGGTGGGCTCGCACTTGCCAACGCGCTCAAGCAGGAACAGGGAAAGCGCATCTTCCTCGACATGAAGTTCTTCGACATCGGAGCGACGGTGGAGAATGCCGTGCGCGGGGTGGCGCAATACGAGATGGACTTTCTCACCGTCCATGGCGATCCCTATGTGGTGAAGGCCGCGAAGGAAGGCGCCTCCGGCTCGGAAATGAAGATCCTTGCGGTGACGATCCTGACCTCGCTGGACCGCGGCGATCTCGACAGCGCGCTCATCAAGCCCGGCGACATCCGCGATCTCGTCCAGGAGCGCGCCGCCAGGGCCTTCGAGGCGGGGGCGGATGGTGTCATCGCCTCGCCGCAGGAAGCGGCCATGATCCGCGCCCTGCCGGAAGCGCAGGGTCGGCTCATCGTAACGCCCGGCGTGCGGCCCGCCGGCGCCGCGCTGGGGGACCAGAAACGTGTGGCCACTCCGACCCAGGCGATTCGGGATGGAGTCGATCACATCGTCGTCGGCCGCCCGGTCTGGCAGCACGAGAACCCCCGCGCCGCCGCATTACAGATCCGCGACGAGATCACCCGCGTGCACACCTGATCCCCGCATGTGGAAACGGCGCCCCTTCCGGAGCGCCGTTCCTTTGAAAGCACTATGCGTTATTCTGCGGGCGGGACAGGTGCAGGAGCCGGTTCCGGCGCCGGTTCGGGTGCGACGGTGCCTTCTTCATCCGTCGTGACCGCGGCTCCGTCGTCGGTGTCGATCGTGAGACCCGCATCCGCCCCATCGGGCGCTTCATTGGTGATGTTCACCGACGAGGGCGCTTCCGTGCCGCTCGTCAGATCCGCATCGCCCCCAGCGACGAGATAGATGATGACCCCGATCGCCACCACGATGGCGCCAAGGACGAAATAGATCCCGCCATTGCCGGAGGACGACCGGGGCGTGTTCGAATAGCTGTCATTCCGAGCCATGTTTAATCCTTTCGCGTCTGCGTCTTGCCGGATCAACGCCGGCATTCACCAAAGGGTTCCGCAGTCCGGAATACCATCACGCGTGGCGAGATAGCCGCCGAGCCGGCGGCGCAGCGAGATCACCGCATCCCGACGCGTCACGAAATCGCGCACCTTCATCCAGGACCAGCACTGGCCCTCGTCGCCCAGCGCAATCATCTCGTCGCGCAATTCGTCCCAGC
The DNA here is from genome assembly GCF_000819565.1 of Celeribacter indicus. Classification (NCBI taxonomy): domain Bacteria; kingdom Pseudomonadati; phylum Pseudomonadota; class Alphaproteobacteria; order Rhodobacterales; family Roseobacteraceae; genus Celeribacter; species Celeribacter indicus. The sequence continues at coordinate 463,410 of NZ_CP004393.1, read as the reverse complement.
GCGCGACGAAGAAATGCACGCGCAACCGCGGGTCCGAATGACCCGCCTCCTCCCTGTGATAAATCACCCGCTCCGGCGAGATCGCGAGCGACAGTTCCTCCCCGAGTTCGCGCGCCGCCGTCTGGAACGGGGTCTCCAGCCCCTCACGCCCGCCGCCCGGAAGATCCCAATGGTTGGGATAGGGGATGTCCGGCCGGTCGTCGCGCAGCAGCACCAGCACCTCCTCCCCGCGCAGGATCGCGATCTTCGCCCCGTCGAACGGCGGATGCGGCTCAGACATCGTCGTTGATATCCTTCTCCCAGACCTTCACCTGCCCCCTGCGCAGGCCGAACACGCGCCGCATCGCAAACCAGGCGATCAGCGAGATCACGGCGAAGATCAGCACCAGAATGGCGAGATTCGTGCCGAGCCAGCCAAGGAACAACAGAAGCGCCACGATGGCTGCCCCGATCCCGAACCCGAGGAAGACAAAGCCCGTGACCATCACCTCGACCACGAAAAGCAGGATCGCCAGAAGGCCCCAGATCCACCATTCGAGAAACAGCGCGACCTGATCCATCAGCCGCGCCCCTTCAGCATGCGGAAGGCGTCCCCGAACGCTTCGAGCGCGGAGGCGGGCACGACCACGGTCTGTTTGCCCTCCCCTTCGCCGAGCGCCGTGAGTGCCTCCACCTGCTTGAGCGCCACCTGGTATTGTGCCGCCTCGATACCGTGCTTGGCGATGGCCATCGCCACGACCTCGGTCGCGTAGGCCTCCGCATCGGCCTGGATGCGCCGCGCCTTCGCCTTCTGTTCGGCGGCGTAGAGTTCCGCATCGGCGGCCAGCTCGACAGAGCGCTTTTCGCCCTCGGCCTCCGTCACGGCGGCACGGCGCGCACGTTCGGCGTTGAGTTGTTGCAGCATGGCCGCCCGCGTCGCCTCGTCGAGATTGACGTCGAGCACCTCGGCCCGCGTCACCTCGATCCCCCAGTTGTCGACTGCATCCTCGACCGAGGCCTTCACCGTCGCGATCAGGTCGGAGCGGTTCGACTGCACCTGATCGAGCTCCATCTTGCCGATCTCCGCACGCACGATCCCCGCGACCGTGGTGGCGATGGCGGCGTCCACGTCACGGATCCGGTAGACCGTCTTCTCCGGCTCGATGATGCGGTAGAAGACCGAAGTCTCCACCTTCACCAGCACGTTGTCGGAGGTGATCGCATCCTGCATCGCGTTCGGAAGCTGACGCTCGAGGATCGAGATCTTGTGCGCCACGACGTCGATCAGCGGCACGATGAGGTTGATCCCCGGCCCGAGCACCGTGCGCAGCCGCCCGAAGCGTTCGACCACGTATTTTTCGGACTGCGGCACGATGCGCACGCCCTTGAACACGAGAAGAATGACGAGCAGCGCGAGCGCCAGCGTGACGAGGTTGCCGCCTGTGAGGAAGGAAAGAGGATCGAATTCTGTCATGTATGAAGCCTGTGGCATTTGTGATTGCGCGCAGGATAGCGGAGCGGAGCGTGCGGGTATAGACTGGCCGGGGATCAAGGATTTGCACGATGCCGAGCCTCTGCCGCGACTGCCTCGCCACCTTCGACACCGGCCGGCGCTGCCCCGCCTGCGGGCGGCCGCGCGTGCTGAGTCATCCGGAGCTGTTCGACCTCTCCATCGCGCATATGGATTGCGATGCCTTCTATGCCTCTGTCGAGAAACGCGACCACCCGGATCTGCGCGACAAGCCGGTGATCGTGGGCGGCGGCAAGCGCGGCGTGGTCACCACCGCCTGCTACATCGCGCGCATCAAGGGCGTGCACTCCGCCATGCCGATGTTCAAGGCGTTGCAGCTCTGTCCCGAAGCGGTGATCGTAAAGCCGCGTTTCGACGCCTATGTCGCCGCCTCCCGCGAGATCCGCGACATGATGGACGAGTTGACGCCGACGGTCGAACCGCTCTCGCTCGACGAGGCCTTTCTGGACCTCACCGGCACCGCACGGCTTCACGGCTACCCGCCCGCGGTAATGCTCGCCCGGCTCGTGAAACGCATGCGCGACGAATTGCATCTCTCGGGCTCCATCGGACTCAGCCACAACAAGTTTCTCGCCAAGATCGCCTCCGATCTCGACAAGCCGCGCGGGTTCTCGGTGATCGGCGTGGCGGAGACGATGCAGTTTCTCGCCGACCGGCCCGTGAGCCTCATCTGGGGCGTGGGACGCGCAATGCAGGTCTCGCTCGAGAAGGCCGGGATCCGCAGCTTCACGGATCTGCGGCGCTGGGAGAAGGACGATCTGCACCAGCGCTTCGGCGCGATGGGTGATCGTCTCTGGCACCTCGCGCGCGGCCAGGACCAGCGCCGGATTTCCGCCCACAGACCGGTGAAGTCGATCTCCAAGGAAACGACCTTTTTCGAGGACACCGCGGCGCTCGACCTGCTCGACGGCCATCTCTGGCGCCTCGCCATCCAGGTGTCCGACCGCGCGAAGGCGAAGGACACGGCGGGACGCGTCGTCACGCTGAAGCTCAAACGTGCCAGCCATGCCACGCTCACCCGTCGCCTGACCCTGCCCGAGCCGACCAATACCGCCGACCGGATCTATCGTACCGCACGCGGGCTGCTCGATCATGCGGTGGAGGAAGGCCCGTTCCGGCTTATCGGCGTCGGCATCTCCGACCTCGTTCCGGCCGATCAGGCCGACCTTTCGCCCGATCTCCTGGATCCCGGCGCGATCCGGCGGGCGCGTGCGGAACAGGCGAGCGACGAAATCCGCAAGCGCTTCGGCAAGGATGCGATCATCAAGGGCCGTGCGCTCAGGTGAGCGCCGCCCCGGTCATTCGGCGGCAAGCGGAAGCGCCTTCCCGCCAATTCCCGCGATAGCTTCCGCGGCGGCGGTGATCCGCGCGCGCACCGCGTCGAAATCGGAATGCGGCGTCAGTGTGCGCTCGTCCATGTAGAGGGACCGGTCGATCTCCACCTGGATTGCATGGCTCCGGCGCGAGGGGCGGCCGTAATTCTGGGTGACGAAGGCGCCGGCAAAGGGCACGTTGCGCGCCACGTCAAAGCCCTGTGCCCGGAACGCCGCCTCGACCTCCGAGACGATTCCCGGCGCGGCGGAGGCGCCATAGCGATCCCCGATCACCACATCCGGCCGGCGTCCCTTTCCGCCCCGCACGGCGAGAACCGCCTCGCGCGGCATCGAATGGCAGTCGATCAGCACCGCCTGCCCGAAAAGGCCGCGTGCTTCCTCGATCAGCGCCTGAAGCAGGCGGTGGTAAGGATGCCAGACCGCATCTATCCGCCCCTGCGCCTCCGCCCGCGACATCTTTCCGCGATAGATGTTGCGCCCGCCGGAGACCACTCGCGGGATCACGCCGAGCCCCGAGGCAACGCGCGGATTGAGCCCCGCCCGCGGCGCCCCCTCGATCAGCGCGGGATCGAGCTCATCGGCACGGCGGTTGAGATCGACATAGGCCCGCGGATAGACTGCGGACAGGAGCACCGCCCCGAATCGCGGCACCTCTCCATAGAGCTTGTCGACATGCGCATCCTCCGACGAACGCAGCACCAGCGGGTCGAGAACGGAACGCTGCATCATGTCCGGCGGATAGCGGCAACCACTGTGCGGGGAGGAAAACACCACACAGGACGTTCTTTCCTTGGGTCGATGCAGGACGAAGGGCTGTTGGGTCATCGTGCGGTCCTCTCGCGGGAAACTATAGCCACCGAAATTCTTGCCCAAAAGCCCTTGATCAATCATTCGACTCCTTTTATACGCTCGCAGACTGACGCGGGAAATGCCCCGCGTCTTGTTCTTTCCGCCGCAAGGCACCTGGGAACAAGGCGCAGCTTTCCCAAGGAAGAATGGGCGTATAGCTCAGTGGTAGAGCACTTCGTTGACATCGAAGGGGTCACAAGTTCGAACCTTGTTACGCCCACCATTCTTCCTATCGTCGACTGGTTTCAACTGGCGCACGCAGGCGCCGCGACAAGGAGAAAGAACATGAAAGTTCGTAACTCGCTCCGCTCGCTGAAGAACCGGCACCGCGACTGCCGCGTCGTGCGCCGCAAAGGCCGCGTGTACGTGATCAACAAGACGCAGCGCCGCTACAAGGCCCGCCAGGGCTGAGTTTCAGCAGCACTTCACTGAATGAAAGCCGCCCGGAGAAATTCGGGCGGCTTTTCTTTGCGCAGTCTGCGCTCACTCCTGCACCACCGCCGCGCTCCGACGCAGCGCGGCGAGCCAGAGATGCACGAGCGCACCGCTAAGATAAGCAAGAAAGGCGAAGCCCACGAGCCCGTGAAAGCCCCATTGCGCGACGAGCAGCAGAAGAAGCGGTGTGCCGACCATGTTGCCGATATTGCCGGTTTGCGCCACCGCCCCGTTGGACAGCGCCTGCGTGCGAGGCGCGTGGTTCAGCGCCGGGATGGAGGAAAAACTCCCCGCCTGAACCAGCCCGGACGCCGCGATCAGCGCCACCGCGAGGGCGGGCTGCGGTCCGAAGATCGCCAGCGACAGCGCGAAACAGGCCGCCGCCGAAAATCCGATGATGACGACGGTGATGGCGGGAAGGACGCGCAGGAGTGCGATGCCCAGCGTCATGGAGACAAGAAGCGCCGAGACCGGCATCACGCCCGAGAGGAAGGCCCGGCTCTCCGGCGGGAAATAGTCCGGGAGCACCGTCACCAGCGCGACGAAGGACATCGCATAGAACAGCCACCCCGCCGCAGGCGCCGCGATCCAGGGCGAGCGATAGGCGGTGACATGGCTCGTGACGATCTCCGCGAACCGCAGCGGCGGAAGCTCGCGCCGCGGCATCCGCGGCAGGATGCGCCGGAACGCCACGGCCATGAGCAGGCACGATACGCCATGCAGGACGAGCAGCGCGGGAAGCCCCGCGCGGGCGACGAACGGCAGACCGACCCAGGAGAACAGCGCGAAGGCCACGGCGAAGACCGTGCTCCAGAGCGTCATCGCGGTATTCCGGATCTCCGGCGGCGCGATCTGTCCCAGCAGGGTCGGCGCAGCGACCACGATCACGAGATGCGTGGCCCCTTCGAGCGCGCGACTCGCGATCATGGCCCAGAATGGCGGCAGAAGCGCCTGGAACAGCGATAAGCACCCGGCGAGGACAAGTGCACCGGACAGGAGCTTGCGAAACCCGAGCCGAGACAGGAGCATGCCCGCCAGAAGACCGAAGAGGACACCCATCAGGCTCAGCGCGGACACCAGAAAGCCCAGCGCCGCGCCATGGCCGGGATAGATCTCGCGGAACAGAGGAAAGGACACCGCGACCTTGGCGAACTGGCCCGCCGCCAGAATGCCGGTCAGCCAGACAAGAAATATGGTGAGGCGAATGCGGGCGCTATGCTCGGTCATCCGCGCAGAATGGGCGCGGGGCTTTCCCGCGACAAGGCGCAAAGGCGCACAAGAGGCTCCTCACGCCTTCCGGTAGATCTCGTCCTCGAGTTCCGATGTGTCGATGCCGAGCGTCTCGAGCCCGTCCTCGAGATAATCCGCCAGCAGCGGATTGCCGAGCAGATAGGCGTCCGTCGGGCCGATCGCCTCTTCCTTGGCGGTCTGGAAGGCCTCGTCATAATCGTCGAAGGTCTCCCGCCCGATCCACATGATCGCGACCAGCGCGGCCTGCTCGTCCTCGTTGAGACCGCGAATGAAGCTCTGAAGCTCGCGGCCCGTCTCGTCCGAGGGACGCGATTCGAGGATCGTGTCCGCATCGGCATCGTCCGAGGGCGTATCCCACCGCCCGACTTTCGCGCCGAGCTCTCGGGCGCGCACGATCACGAATGCGACTTTGTTCGGGCTGATGTCCATGCGCGGATCCTCCGGCTTGTGTTGGGCTGATCGAATGTGACGCGGGTCCGTCCGGCGTCACATGACCTGGGTCAAGCCTAGCGCCCGGCGCACCCGTCGATCAATCCTTCTCTGCGAGAGCGGCCACCGGAGAGGCAGTTTCCGGCGCAAGCTCCTCGAAATCGAAATTGTCGAGACGGTGCGCGCGCTTTCCGGCTTTCTCCGCCGAGATCTTGATATCCTCGAGATCTTTCGCCGCCTGCCCGAAATGCCGGTCGAGATTGCCGACACGGGCCGAAAGCCGCTCAACGTCCGCATGGAGCAGGGACAGCTCCTTTCGGATCGCCCCCGCCTGTTCGCGCATCCGCGCATCCTTCAGAATCGCGCGCATCGTGTTCAGCGTCGCCATGCAGGTCGTCGGCGAGACGATCCAGACGCGCTTCTCGAATCCCTCGCGCACGAGTTCGGGGAAATTCGCGTGCAGCTCCGCATAGACCGCTTCGGAGGGCAGGAACATCAGCGCCCCGTCCGCTGTCTCGCCTTCGATGATATAGCGATCGGAAATATCGGCGATGTGCCTTTTCACCGCCTGCCGCATCAGCTTCGCCGCCTCGTTCAATTCCCATTGCGTGTCGGCGCGCCGAAGCGCCTCGTAAGCCTCAAGCGGGAATTTGCTGTCGATCGCGATCGGTCCCGGCGGGTTCGGCAGATGGATGAGGCAATCCGCCCGCCGCCCGGTCGAAAGCGTCGCCTGAAGCGTGTAGCTGTCCCGCGGCAGCGCCTTGCCGACGATATCGTTGAGCTGGATCTCCCCGAAGGCGCCGCGGGTCTGCTTGTTCGACAGGATATCCTGAAGCGACAGCACATTGCCCGACAACTTCTCGATATTGGCCTGCGCCTTGTCGATGGTCTCGAGCCGCTGCTGCAACTCGCCCAGCGATTTCGCCGTGCGCTGCGCCGATCCATGGAGGTTGACGTTCATCGCCTCCGTCACCATTGACAGCCGCTTTTCCATCAGTTCGAGCATCTTCGACTGCGAGGCCACCTGCGCCTCGGAGACATGGGTGAGCCCGCCCGCAAGCTGCTGCTGCCCGTCCGAGAGCATCTGCACCCGCTGACCGAGCTGGTTCATCTGCTGCGCGATCGGCAACACCATGCGCGACACCTCGCCCGAGCGTTTGAGCACGGCAACGAGCAGCCCCAGAAAGAGGAGGAGCAGGACACCCACAGCCAGAGCCGCAAGCGTGAGAGGGTCGTTGAGATCAATCGTCATGTGCGTCCGAAAAGGCGTTCGATGTCGGAAAGCCTGAGCTCGACATAGGTGGGGCGACCGTGGTTGCACTGGCCGGAATGGGGAGTCGCTTCCATCTCGCGCAGCAGCGCGTTCATCTCCTCCGCCTGCATCCGCCGACCCGACCGGATCGAGCCATGGCAGGCGACGCAGGACAGCACCGCCTCGATCCGCGCCTGAACCGTGTGGCTGTCACCCAGATCCGCAAGCTCGTCGAGAATGTCGGAGATCATCGCCCTGGCATCGACACGGCCCAGGATTGCCGGCGTCTCCCGCACGGCCACCGCGCCGCCGCCGAAAGGTTCGATCACGAGCCCGAGCCGCGCGAGATCCTCCGCCAGGTCGAGCAGCATCTGCGCGTCCCCCGCCGAAAGCTCCACCACCTCGGGAATGAGGAGCGCCTGCGAGGTGACCCCGTGTTCGGCCATCTGGCGTTTCAGCTTTTCATAGACGAGGCGCTCATGCGCCGCATGCTGATCTACGATGACGATGCCGCGGTCCGTCTGGGCGATGATGTAATTCTCATGCACCTGCGCCCGCGCCGCACCGAGCGGCAGCGCCTCCGTCTCCGGCTGCGCCCCGACCGGTTCCATCCGCGCCGAGGGCGCGGACATCTCGGCAAATCCCTGCGGCTCGGATCGCTCCGGCGCCTGCCAGTCGTAGCTTTGCCGCATGATCTCGGGCGCGGGACGGTGGGGCGCTACATGGCTGCCCCCGGTCCGGTCCATCTGATATACGCGTGGCTCGGCGGGCTCAGGACGCATCGCGCCGAGAGTCGCCGTCGCGACCGTCGTGGAGGCCCGGTGCCCCGCGCCCGCAAGCGCATGACGCAGGCCCGACACGATGAGCCCCCGCGCGATACCGGGCTCTCGGAACCGCACCTCCGATTTCGCCGGATGCACGTTGACGTCCACGAGATGCGGATCGCATTCGAGAAACAGGCAGGCGGCCGGATGGCGATCGCGCGAGAGAAAGTCGAAATAGGCCGCCCTGAGCGCCCCGACCAGAAGCTTGTCGCGCACGGGCCGCCCGTTGACGAAGAGGAACTGCGCCACTGCGGAGCCGCGCGAATAGGTCGGAAGCGCGGCATAGCCCGTCAGCGTCAGCCCCTCGCGTTCCGTGTCGATGGCCAGCGCGTTTTCCGCGAAGTCCCGGCCGAGCACCGTGGCGAGCCGCCCGTGCAGCGCATCGAACATATCGCCATTCTCGGGATCGGCGCGGAAGGTCACGCGCCCCTCGCCGCCCCCCGAGACGTCGCGCAGGGTGAAGCCGATATAGGGTTCCGCCATCGCGAGGCGTTTCACGACATCGGAAATCGCCTGCGCCTCGGCGCGGTCCGTGCGCATGAACTTCAGCCGCGCGGGCGTCGCATAGAACAGGTCGCGCAACTCGACCACCGTACCGCCGGAAAGCGCGGCGGGCTTCACCGGGCCGGGTTGCCCACCGGAGACGGACATGGTGACGCCCTCTCCTCCTGCCACGCGGGAGGTGATCCTCAGCCGCCCGACCGCACCGAGCGAGGGCAGGGCCTCCCCGCGAAAGCCGAAGGTATGGATGTCGAGCAGATCCGATCCGTCGATCTTCGACGTGGCGTGCCGCGCCAGCGCGAGCGGCAGGTCGTCGCCCGTCATCCCGCAGCCGTCGTCGCTTACCCGGATGAGCGTCTTGCCCCCGTCTGCGACGTCGATCCCGATCCGCCGCGCGCCCGCGTCGATAGCGTTTTCCACGAGTTCCTTCACCGCGGAGGCAGGACGTTCGACCACCTCCCCCGCGGCGATGCGGTTGATCGCGCCCTCGTCGAGCTGACGGATGACGGGTCGGGGAGCATCTTGGCTTATATTGCGGCCGGGAGAGTTCATGCCACTAGAGGTAGCATGTCCTCTCCCGATTCGACCACGGGGAATTCGCCCTTGCGGGGACCGCCGCTCAGTTGGTGCCGAGCCCCTCGGGCTGACCCACGACGACAAAGCTCAGGCGGTCGGGATCGTAGAGTTCGCGCGCCACGCGGTTGATCTCCTCGAGCGTCACCGCATTCACCATGTCGTTGCGCTCGGCGATATAATCACGCGACAACCCGTCCATCTGCATGTCGACGAGAATGCTCGCGATCGGACCGTTCCCGTCGAAGCGCAGCGGATAGGCACCGGTGAGATAGGTCTTCGCGTCGGCAAGTTCCTCTTCGGAAATCCCCTCCTCGACGATCTTGCGCCATTCCGCCTTCACCACCTCGATCGCCTGCGCCACCGAGGCATTGCCCGAGGAGAACTGGCCCAGCAGGAGCTCCGAATGGTCGAAGGGCACGAGGTAGGAGCCGATCCCGTAGGTCAGCCCCCGCTTCTCGCGCACCTCGCTCATGAGCCGGCTGTCCGGCCCGCCACCGAGGATCTCATTGGCGATATAGGCCGGGATGAAATCGGGATGGTCGCGGGTCAGCCCCTTCTGGCCGAACAGCACGACCGATTGCGGCGTGGCGAAGGGCACGACCGTCACCTCACCCGAAAGCTCCGGCTCGACCCGCTCCGGCAGATCCGGTCCGGTCTCCGGCAGTCCGCCCAGAAGGTCGTCGAGCAGGCTCGACAATTCCTCGGCCGTGATATCCCCCACCGCACCGACATAGGCGCGGTCGCGCACCATCGCGCGCGCCTTCGCCTCGATCATGTCCTCGCGTGTGAGCCCGGCAACGCTCTCCGGCGTGCCGGTATCGTTCGTACCATAGGGATGACCGGGAAAAACCGCAGAATAGAAGCTGGTCGAGGCGATGTCCTGCGGATCGTTCGCCTGGGACCGCAGGATCGACTGCACCTGCCCGCGCACCCGATCCACCGCCGTCTGGTCGAACCGCGGCTCCATGATCGCCTTCCGCAGAAGGGCGAGCGCCTCGTCGCGGTTTTCCGACAGGAAGCGCGCGGAGATCGACACGCTGTCCATCCGCGCGTCGAAATCGAAGCTCGCGGCAAGGGCGTCACGGGCGGCGGCAAAGTCCTGCGCATCCATGTCCCCCGCCCCCTCCTCGAGCGTCGCCATCATCAGGGTGATCTCCCCGCGCTTGCCCTCGCGGTCGAGCGAGGTGCCGCCGCGAAAGCGGATCTCGAGCGCAGTGAAGGGGATGGAATGTTCCTCGACAAGCCAGGCCTTGATCCCGCCGGGCGTCTCGACCTCCTGCACCTCGACGGCGGCGAAAGCCGGCAGGAGAAAGGCGACATAGGCGATCAGGGCGATTGCGAAACGTTTCATCCTTCGGCTCCCTCCTCTGCTTCGGGCATGAGCCATCCGGTCACCGAATGGCGGCGGTTAAAAACCTCCTCGGCGGCGGCGATCACCTCCTCCGGCGTCACAGCCTGGAGAATATCGGGCCAGGCCTCGATATCCTCGAGCGACAGCCCGACCGCAAGCTCGGCCCCGTATTGGCGCGCGAGCCTCTCGATATTGTCTTCGGCATAGATCCGGCCCGCGCGGATCTGCGTCTTGATCCGCTCGAATTCCTCGAGATCGGGCCCCTCCTCCATGAATTGCGCGAGCGCCGCATCAAGCGCCGCCTCCGCCTCCTCCGGCGAAGTGTCCGGCGTCGGCACCATCACGAGTTCGAACGTGCCGTCGTCGATCGACGTCCCGTTGTAATAGACACCGACATAGATCGCCTTCGGATCGGCAAAGGCGAGAGTGCGCGCGAGGTAGGAGGTGGTCGAATTCCCGCCCAGAAGCTGCGCAAGGATCTCGAACGCGGCGGCCTTGCGCTGGTCGCCGGGATCGCGTTCGGGCACGAGGTAGCTACGCGCCAGACGCGGCTGCGCAACCCGCGGATCCGTCATCTCGAGCCGCCGTTCGGCAAGCTGCGGCGGCTCCTGCGGCCGCAGCCGTTCGCCGAGGCCGGGCGTCGGCTCCACCGGCCCGTAGTAGGTCTGCGCCAGGGCGTGAACCTCCTCCGGATCGACATCCCCGGCGACCACGAGGATCGCGTTATTCGGGGCGTAATACCTGTGATAAAAGGCGAAGGCGTCGTCGCGGTTCAGTTGCTCCATCTCCCGCCGCCATCCGATGATCGGAATGCCGTAGGGATGGTTGAGATATTGCGCCGCGCGGCGCTGTTCGGTGAAAAGCGCACCGGGATCGTTGTCCGTGCGCTGGTTGCGCTCCTCGAGCACCACGTTGCGCTCGGTGGCGACATCCTCTTCCGTCATCTGGAGATCGCGCATCCGGTCGGCTTCCATCTCCATCATCAGGCCAAGCCGGTCCGCGGCGATGCGCTGGTAATAGGCGGTATAGTCCCAGGAGGTGAAGGCATTGTCGGAGCCGCCGTTGCGCGTCACCGTGCGGGACAGTTGTCCGGCGGTGAGATCGTCGGTTCCCTTGAACATCAGGTGCTCGAGGAAATGCGCGATCCCGCTCTTGCCCAGCGGCTCGTCCGCCGCACCGACCTTGTACCAGACCGTATGGGCAACGACGGGGGCGCGATGATCCTCGAGGACAACCACCTCCATGCCATTGTCGAGTGTGAAATGCGACACATCGGCGGCGATGGCGGCCGGCGGCGCGAGGGCGATCAGGGCGGCGGTGAGGCCGTATTTCATCCTTTGTCACCTTTTCTCTTCGGATTTCAGCGCGAAGATTGCGCGCAAAGCGCCGGAAGAACAAGCCGCGGTGACGGGGAAGTGATGGGCGCGCGACGCTCAGTCGCGCGGCGGCGCCGATGGCACGTCGACACCGAGGTCCCGCAGGCGCAGCAATTCCTCGTAGGGCTCGAGCGCATGGCCCCTGTAGGCGCGTTCGTATTTCTTCGCGCCGAGGCCAAGCCAGCCGCGCCGTCCCCCCGCCCGGCGTTCGTCCTCCTGCGCAAGCCCGGCCCGGATCGCCGGATCGACACCGTAGCGCGAAGCATAGTTCACGATGCCGCCATCTGCACCACCGGCCTGCGAGGGGCGGCCGCCGAGCGCAATGATCGCATCGGCCTTCGGCGAGGGATCTGTCAGGTTCGTCCCTCCCGGCGTCGGCGCCGGAAGGCTGGAGAAGGTAGCGGGCTGCTGCAACGGCTTCACCGGCACGACGCGGAATTCGTCGGGACCGGCGACCACGGCATTCGGCAGCGGATCACCCCCCTTCGAGCAGGCCACAAGCGCCGCGAAAGCCAGAAGACACACTCCCGCCCGTACCGTTCCAGAAACCATCACGTCTTTCCTCCGCAAATCGCGTCAGGCCATGTTTAGACGAAGCACGGCGCGAGGTCACGCCCGGTTTTTCCTGTCCCCGGTGAAAAGGATAAGCCCGAAGGCCCCGCCGAAGATCGCAATGTCGGCGACATTGAAGGAATAGGGATTCGCGATTCCGCAGCAGGACATGTTGAGAAAATCCGCCACCGCGCCATAAACGATCCGGTCCAGCGCGTTGCCGAGCGCCCCCCCGACCAGAAGCCCGGCGCTGATCATGCCCGCGCGGGAGAAATGTTCCCGCTTCACCCAGGTCAGCACCCAGGCCGAGATCGCGACCGCGAGCACCACCCAGCCCCAGCGCAACAGATCGCCATGTCCGGAGAGAAGACCGAAATTCGCTCCGCGGTTCCAGGCCATGCGGAACACCAGAAAGGGTGGCAGGATCTCCACCACCCCCACGGATTTCAGGTTCAGCAGGTGCACCACGACCAGTTTCGACAGCTGATCGAGCACGAAGGTGACGAGGGCGGTCGAGATCGTGGCGCGCATCGTCCCGCCTCAGTGCCGGAAATGGCGCATGCCGGTGAAGACCATGGCGAGTCCCGCCTCGTTGGCCGCGTCGATCACGTCCTGGTCTCGCATCGAGCCACCCGGCTGGATGACGCAGCTCGCGCCCGCGGCGGCCGCTTCGAGGAGCCCGTCCGGGAAGGGAAAGAAGGCGTCGGAGGCGACGGCGGATCCCTTGGTCAGCGGCTCCGAAAGCCCCAGGGCCTCGGCCATGCGCTCGGCCTTCTTCGCGGCGATCAGCGCCGAATCCACGCGGCTCATCTGCCCCGCGCCGACGCCCACGGTCGCCTGATCCTTGACATAGACGATGGCGTTCGACTTGACGTGTTTCGCAACCTTCCAGGCGAACAGAAGATCCTGCATCTGCGCCTCGCTCGGCGCCTTCTCCGTCACGACCTTCAGATCGCCCAGACCGACGAAACCTGCGTCCTTGTCCTGAAACAGATATCCCCCCGCGACCTGACGGATGGTCGAGGGCTTCTCGAGCACGTTCGGCAGGCCCTCGGTCGTCAGGAGGCGCAGGTTCTTTTTCGCGGCGAAGACCTCCTTCGCCGCCTCCGACGCGCCGGGCGCGATGACGACCTCTGTAAAAATCTCGGTAATCGCCTTCGCCGTCTCAGCATCGAGCGCCGTGTTCAACGCCACGATTCCGCCGAAGGCCGAGGTGCGGTCGCAGTCGAAGGCTTTCCTGTACGCCTCGAGAAGCGTTGCGCCCTTCGCCACGCCGCAGGGATTGGCATGCTTGATGATCGCCACCGCAGGCGTCTCCGCCGGGTCGAATTCCGCGACGAGTTCGAAGGCCGCATCGGTGTCGTTGATGTTGTTGTAGGACAGTTCCTTGCCCTGATGCTGGACCGCGGTCGCCACACCCGGACGATTCGAGCCATCCACATAGAAGGCCGCCGACTGGTGCGGATTCTCCCCGTAGCGCAGCGTTTGCTTCACCGTTCCGGCGACGACGCGGCGGCGCGGGGTGGCTTCCCCGATCGCATTCGCCATCCACGTGCTCACCGCGGCGTCATAGGCGCCGGTGCGGGCATAGGCGATCTGCGCCATCTTCTGCCGGAAGGCATAGGTGGTCTGGCCGCCATGGGCCTCGAGTTCGGCAATCAGCGCGTCGTAATCCTCGACATCGACGACGGTCGTCACGAAACCGTGGTTCTTCGCCGCCGCGCGGATCATCGCCGGGCCGCCGATGTCGATATTCTCGATCATCTCCTCGTAGCCCGCTCCGCGCGCAAGGGCTGCCTCGAACGGGTAGAGATTGACCACGAGCAGGTCGATCCCGCCGATCCCGTGCTCCTCCATCGCCGCCACATGCTCCGCGTTGTCGCGCAACGCGAGAAGCCCGCCATGCACGCGCGGGTGCAGCGTCTTCACCCGCCCGTCCATCATCTCGGGAAAGCCCGTGACCTCGGAGACATCCTTCACCTGGAGCCCCGCGTCGCGCAACGTCCCCGCCGACCCGCCGGTAGACAGAAGTTCGACCCCCTTCTCGGACAGCGCCTTGCCCAGTTCGACGAGGCCGGTTTTGTCGGAAACGGAAAGAAGCGCGCGCTTCACGGGATAAAGATCGGTCATATGGCAGTCCCCAGAGGTCAGATATCTCTAAGTCTCGTCGTCCATCTCGAGGTCGCGGAGCGTCGTGGGCGTCTCCTGCGCCTTGGCGAGAGTCCAACGGACACGGGTCGCATAATCCATTGCCGCCGCCGAGAGAACCACTTGTTTGCTGCCGCGCGGCTTCAGGCGCCCTTTTTCGAGATAAACCGACCGCTCAAGGCTCAGACTCGCGATGCCGTCGTGGCGGAACACCCAGATTTCGCCGGACTTGAGCGCCATGGATACCGCCGCCCCGCCCATGTCGAGTTCCGCATCCACGTCGGGATGCAGATGGAAACGGACCTGGAACGGGATCCCCATGAGCCTGCGCCGGTCCATCATCCGGTCGAACTGCGCCTCGTTTTCGGCGGTGATCGTGGCGAGCGTGTCCTCGCCGGCGATCCCCCGCCCGTCGCGCGACAGCTCGATCTGGCGAATATGCGTCAGGCCGTGGGTCGGGACGTAACCGTCATGCCCGGCGACGAAACCGCCGCCATCCTCGGACCGCCGGAGTTCGAGACGCACCTCCGTCGGCACATCGACCAGAAGCTCCCGCAGATGCCCGCCAACGACCCTTTTCGATCCGAGCCGCGAGGAGGAGTAGCCCTCGATCCCGAGCGTGGAATGCGACGGCGTTGCACGCCCGGCGCGCCGCCATTCGGGCCCGAAACTGCCTCCTGCGCCGCAATTCACCACAAGCGGCCGACGCCCCGAGGTCACCTCGAACGCAAGCGTGGAGGCATGGGCGTTGTAGGACGACTCGAGCCGCGGCGGCGGCGCGGCATCCACGATGACCGAGGTACGCCCCGCCGACAGCCGCAGAAATCCCATATGGAGTTCCTGCCCCGGCGGCACCTTGTTGCCCGAGGCCGCGAGCGCCAGGTCGAGCCGCCCCTCGACGCCGCGCCCGCCGCCGTGAAACCGCGCCAGCCCGCCGTCGGAATGCCGCAGCGCGCGCAGCGTCGGCGCGATCCGGTCGATCGCCGCCAGAATGACCTCGTCGCCCACGCGCCCCGCCTCCGACAGCGCACCTGCCGCCCATGTAAGGAGCGTGAACACCTCGAGAAGCTCCTCTGGATTGCGCGTCGCGATCCCGCCTTCCGCATCCACATGGCTCTCGCATTCCCGCGACAGCGCCCTCACCGCGGGATCGACCCGGTCCTCCATCCCGACAAGCGACAGCCCGGCGTAGATGAGCCCCGTCAGCGCCTCGAACCGCGGCAGGCCCGGACTTGCCGTCTCCCAGCGACGCGAGAGAAAGATCGTCTGTTGCGCGAGCGTCTTGTAGAAGGCGGCGCACATCGCCGCATCCTGACCGTTGAGGAACATCAGCGCGTGATTGATCCAGCGGATGAGTCGCCGCCCGGTGAGATCGGGCGTCCAGCCGGGCCCCTTGCCCCCGCTGTAGCGGTCGATCCAAGCCGCGATCCAGGCCTGTGCCCGCTTGCGCGCATTCACATCGCCCACCGCCGCGAGGTCGTCGAGCCATGCGAATCCGTGGATCTCCTCGACAAAACCCGGCGCAGGGGCCGAAAGATCCCAGATCGCGGCCGCCGGCGCCTCCACGAGATACCCCGCGAACAGGAAATTCCCCGCGATGAGCTGTCGGCCACGCGCAAAGGAGCCAATGGATTTCGGTTCGGGCTGCGACACGAATCCCGTCGCGGGCTTCGCACGGGCGGCGCGCCAGGCATGATACCGGTTCATCCGGCGAACATGTTTTGCGCGCCAATCCTCGCGTTGCGACATCTCGGGCCTGCCTCACCCTGTTGACCGGGTCATTCTCGTTTGCCCCGGAAGATAACCGGCACACCCGTCCCTGTCATCGGGAAATGCCCGCCCGTTCAGCCGCGCCGGAAACCCGTGATGAAGAATCCGTCCATTCCGCCCAGTTCGGGCCAGAAATCCGGCCGCGTCCGCAGCCCTTCCGGCCCGATCCAGTCAGGCTCGACTCCGTCGATCCGCAATCGGTCTAGATCCAGGGTCAGGCCCGGATGCCGCGCCAGCGCGTCGCGCACCTGCTCCTCGCCCTCGTCGATCAGCAGGCTACAGGTACAATAGACGAGTCGCCCGCCCGGCCTGAGCATCCCGAGCGCGCGGTCGATCAGATGTTCCTGCAATTCGAACAGCCCCGGAAATTCCGTCCCGTCCTTGACCTGCGGCAGGTCGGGATGGCGCCGGATCGTCCCGGTCGCGGTGCAGGGCGCATCGAGGAGAATCGCGTCGAACGGCCCGCCCACGTAATCGAGCGCATCCGCGACAACCGTCTCCGCCGCCAACCCGCAGCGCGTGAGATTTTCGCGCACCCGCGCCATGCGACTTTCGGAAATGTCGAGCGCCGTCACCTCCGCGCCCATCGCCGCAAGCTGCATCGTCTTCCCGCCCGGTGCGGCGCACATGTCGAGCACACGCATGCCCGGCTCAGGCGCGAGAATGCGCGCGGGCAGTGCGGCGGCTGCGTCCTGCACCCACCAGTCCCCGGCCTCGAATCCCTCGAGCCGCGTCACCTGCACCTGACCCTCGAGCCGCACCGACCCCGTCGGCAGAACCACGCCGCCGAACCGTTCGGCCCAGCCCGCCGCATCGCCCTTCACCGTCAGATCGAGCGGCGCACCGCGCGCCTGCGCCGCCTCCATCGCCGCGACGGTCGCCTTTCCGAAGTCCGCGATCAGCGGCTTGCGCAGCCATTTCGGCAGCATCGGCGCCGGCAGCGTCTCCCATTTCGCTCGCTCGCCGTCGATCCGGCGCAGCACGGCATTCACCAGCCCCTTGAAATGACTTGATTTCGGACGCTCCTGCATCAGCGCTACATAGGCATTCACCACACCATGCGCCGCCTCGCCTTCCGCGCAGATCTCGCAAACGCCGAGCCGCAGCGCATTCATCACATGCGGCGCCGGGCGTTTCGCGAGATGCGGGCCCAGCATCCGGTCACAGCGGTCGATCACGCGCAGGCAGTCGGTCACAAGCCGCTGTGCCCGCGCACGGTCCTCAGGCGAAAGATCCCTTGTCCGCGGCAGGAGCACCTCGGACAGGAGCCGTTTCTCGACCGTCACCGCATCGAGCAGCGCAAGCGCGGCGCGGCGTGCGTCAAGTCCCGCAACGGGCGGTCTGGGGGCGGAGGATCTTGTCTTCATGGCTCTGGCCCGTATATCAGTTGCAAAGGAGCGACAAGGAGTTCCCGATGAGCGACGACACCCGAGCCCCGCAGCAGCGCGAGATTCCGCCCGCCGCGCAACGCGCGCTGGCCGAAGCCGACGAGCGGCGCAAGGCACGCGAGGCCGAGATCGCGAAGATGCCGACCGAGCTTGGCGGGCGCGACGGACCCGAACCGGTGCGCTATGGCGACTGGGAGAAAAAGGGCCTCGCCATCGACTTCTGAGACGCCCCGCGGGTCCAGTTCCGCCTCAGAGCCCGAGCACGTCGAGCATGTCGTATTCGCCGGGCTTCTTCCCCTGCCCCCAGAGCGCCGCCTTCACCGCGCCTTTCGCGAACAGCGACCGGTCGGAGGCGACATGGCGCAGCACAAGACGCTCGCCCTCGCCCGCGAAGATCACGTCATGTTCACCGATGATATCGCCGCCGCGGATGGCGCTGAATCCGATATCGCCACGCTTGCGGGCGCCGGTGATCCCGTCACGCGCGGCGTCGCGCACATCCGCGAGCCTCATCCCCCGCCCGTCTGCCGCGGCCTCTCCCAGCATCAATGCGGTGCCCGAGGGCGCGTCCACCTTGCGGTTGTGATGCGCTTCCACGATCTCGATGTCGTAATCCGCGTCGAGCGCGCTCGCGACCATCCTGGTCAGCTTCATCAGAAGGTTGACGCCGAGCGACATGTTGCCCGCCCGGATGATCGTCGCGTGACGTGCGGCGGCGGCGATCCGCGCCAGATCGTCCTCGCCCATCCCCGTCGTCCCGATCACATGCACGCAACGCGCCTGCGCCGCGAGCCCCGCGAATTCGACGGTCGCGGCGGGGGACGTGAAGTCAATGACCGCCTGCGCATGGCTGAACGCCTCGAGCGCATCGTCGGTCACGGTGACGCCGAGTGCCGCACCGCCCATCGCCTCGCCCACGTCTCGGCCGATCCAGTCATGCCCCTCCCGCACGGTCGCGCCCACCAGCCGGCACGCCTCGGACGCCGCGACGGTCCTGATCAGCATCTGGCCCATGCGACCGGAGGCGCCGGTGACGACAATGCCGGGAAGCTCGCTCATGTCTCAACTCCTTCAAAGCTCCGGCGTGGTTTAGCGCGGTGCGTGCGCTTTGGCAAAGCCAGCTTGCATGAGGCGCGGTTCGGCACTATCTCGCCCGCATGGCAAAGAGATCTCATTCCGGCGGCCCCTCGGGTTCGCACCGCACCCTCCGCATCGGCGAGGCGATCCGCCGCCGCCTGTCGGAAATGCTGACACGTGGCGAAATCCACGATCCCGACCTCACCGCGATGTCGATCACGGTGGGCGAGGTGCGCGTCTCGCCGGACCTGCGGACCGCGACGGCCTATATCCTGCCGCTCGGCGGACAGGCGGCAGGCACCGCGCTCGAGGCGCTGCGCCGCAACAGGGGCGAGATCCGCCACCAGATCGGCAAGGCGCTCGGGATCAAGCACACGCCCGAGTTGCGCTTCGAATTCGACGATACCTTCGATCGGATGGATGCGACGCGGCGGATGTTCTCGGATGAACGCGTGCAGCGGGATATTCACAAGAGCGACGACGAGGAAGAATAATGGCCCGCCGCAAGAAAGGCCGCGCAGTTCACGGTTGGCTGATCGTGGACAAGCCCGCCGGCATGACCTCCACCGCCGTCGTCAACAAGGTGCGCTGGGCGCTCGATGCGCAAAAGGCCGGTCATGCCGGCACGCTCGATCCCGATGCGACCGGCGTCCTGGCCGTGGCGCTGGGCGAGGCGACGAAGACCGTGCCTTTCATCACCGAAGCACTCAAATGCTACCGTTTCTCGGTCCGTTTCGGACAGGCGACGAACACCGACGATGCCGAGGGCGAGGTGATCGCGGAGAGCGATGCGCGCCCCAGCGACGAGGAGATCTCCGACGCGCTGCCGCGTTTCGAGGGTGACATCCTCCAGGTGCCGCCGAAATTCTCCGCCGTGAAGATCGACGGCGAACGCGCCTACAAGCGCGCACGCGAAGAGGAGGAGTTCGAGATCGCCGCCCGTCCGCTCTATGTCGAGGCATTGACATTCCTCGAACGGCCGGATCCCGATCACGCGATCCTGGAAATGACCTGTGGCAAGGGCGGATATGTCCGCGCCGTGGCCCGTGACCTTGGCGAGACACTCGGGTGCCACGCCCATGTGGAATGGCTGCGCCGCGAATGGTCGGGGCCGTGGGAGGCCGGAGAGGGCATTTCCATCGCGGAGGTGGACGAGATGGCCCGCACCGAAGCGCTCGACGCTTTCCTGCGCCCGGTCGAAGAGGGGCTTGCCGATCTCGACGAAGTTCTGTGCACCCCTGAGAGTGCAACACGGCTCAGGAACGGCAATCCCGGCATGGTCTATCCCGCCGAAGGCATCGAATACGGCGACGAGGTCTGGGCCTCGTTCGAGGGACGCCCCGTGGCGGTCGGCATCTACAGGGGCGGCGAACTGCACCCGAGCCGTGTCTTCAACCTCTGACGGAACTCCCCCTGCGCCGGCCGCGTTCTGCGGATATGACGTTCGCGCGCACCGACAGCTTCCTCCCTCTTCCCACCCTCCTCACCGTCGCGGGCACACCGCGCCGCACCGGGGTGGAGATCGAATTCGGCGGGCTGCCCGAGAGTGCCGCCGCACGGATCGTCCGCGACCTGTTCGGCGGAAAGATCGCCGCGAAGGGCTCCCACGGTTTCGTGGTCGAAGGCGGCGAGATCGGGAAGGTCGAGGTCTACCTCGACACCGCACTGCGCAAGAAATCCGACAGCCGGATCAGCGAGCTCGGCCTCGACCTGAGCCGCGCCGTCGTTCCGGTGGAGGTCGTGACTGCGCCGCTCGATGATCTGTCCCCGCTGACCCGTGTCATCCAGGCGCTGCGCGAGGCCGGCGCGGAAGGCAGCGGCGACGGCGTCTTCTACGGCTTCGGCGTGCATTTCAATCCCGAGGTCGTCGCGCTCGACGCGGAACATGTCGTCCCGATCGCGAAGGCCTATGCGCTGACCGAGAATTTCCTGCGTGCGGTCTGGCCGATCGACGCGGCACGGAATCTGCTGCCCTTCACCGACGACTATCCAAAAGCCTATCTCGACGCCATCGCCGGGCGCGCCTTCCCCACGCTCGGCGATTTCATGCGGACCTATCTCGACACGACGCCGAGCCGCAATCGCGGACTCGATCTGCTGCCGCTTCTGCGCGCCCATGACGAGGCCGCCTTCACCCGGCTCGCCCCCGGCATGCGTTCGGTCTCCGCGCGGCCGGCCTTCCACTTCCGCCTGCCCGACTGCCGCATCGACGAACCTGGCTGGAGTCTCGCCCAGGAATGGCGGCGCTGGATCTTCGTCGAGCGTGTCGCCGCGGATCCCGCGCGCCTTGCCGCGCTCGAAGCGGACTGGTGCGACTACAGCCGGACGCTCTTCGCCACGCGCAGCGACTGGATCGACCGCTCCCGCGCCCATGTCGCCGATCTCGCGCAGGAGGTCCTGGGCCGTGTCTAGCCATCGCAGACCGCTCATCGGCGTCACCACTTCCCGCCGCTCCGGCTGGCGCATCTTTCCCCTCATGGCGTTCAACATCTGGCTTGCCGGGGGAAAGGCGATCCGCTTCGGCACGGGTTACGGCAATCCGGTCAGCGAGGTGGACGGCATCGTCATCGGCGGCGGCGACGACATCTCGCCGGATCTCTACGCGGGGGAGATCATCGCCTCCGCCCGCCTTGATCCCAACCGCGATGCACTGGAGAAGGGACTCGTGCTGGAGGCACTCGACCGCGAGATGCCCGTCCTCGGTGTCTGTCGCGGGTCCCAGATGATCAACGTCGCCTTGGGCGGCACCCTAGATCAGGATGCCTATGGCACCTACGCCACGTCGCAACATGTCCGCACCATCCTGCCAAGGAAGGCGGTCTGCCCGGTGGCGGGCAGCCGGCTCGAGGAGATCGCCGGAGCGGGCGAGATGGTGGTCAACGCACTCCATTCCCAGGCGGTCGCACGGCTCGCCGCCGACCTGCGCGTCTGCGCCCGTGATCCGGGCGGCATGATCCAGGCCATCGAGCGGACCCGCGATCCCTTCGCCCTCGGCGTCCAGTGGCATCCGGAGCACCTGTTCTATGCCCACCGCCAGCGGGCGCTGTTCCGCGCCATCGTCACCGCGGCCCGCGCCTATCGCAGCCGCCGCGCGCAGATCGCCGCGGTGGATGCGGAACATTCTGCCTGAGACTTGTCAAACCCGGACCGGCAGGCCATTGAGAGGGCCATGATCACGCGCACCCATACCAAGGGCGATGCCCCTTCCACCGCCGTCTATTCCGATTGCGAACGCTACCGCTATTCCCTTTTGCGGACATGGGACCCGGAGGGCCGGAAGGCGCTCTTCGTCATGCTGAACCCCTCAACCGCGACCGAAATCCAGAACGATCCCACCGTCGAACGCTGCGAACGGCGGGCGCGGGCGCTGGGGTTCGGGGCCTTCTGCGTCACGAATATCTTCGCCTGGCGCGACACCGATCCGAAGAAGATGCGCGCGGCCGCGGATCCCGTCGGACCGGAAAACGACGCCGCCATCGCGGAATACGCGCATTGGGCCGATCAGGTGATCTGCGCCTGGGGAACGCATGGCGCCCATCTCGCACGCGGCAAGGCGGTGGAGGATCTGCTGCGCCGGACGGGGCGGAAGCTCTATCACCTCGGCCTCTCGAAAGGCGGACATCCGAAACATCCGCTCTACATCGCCTACACCCAGCAGCCAGAGCTCTGGCTCTGAGTTCAGCCGAGCGGGACCGGCCCCACCTCTACCACGATATCGTCGGCGGTGACGTTCGGTGCGCCCCGCAGCACCGCGACGAGTTGCCCGTTCACGACAACCCCGCTCGCCGTGCCATCCTCGCTCTGCACGACCTCGACCGTCGGCGCGGGCTGGCCTTCCTCTTCCGGCGCCAAAGTGATCCGCAGGAGGTCTTCTCCACGGGTGAAATCCGTGATCTCCGCATGCCCCGCCGCGTTCCCCGGCTCGAGGCCCAGCCTGAACAGGTCCGCCCCCGCGCCGCCGGATGCCGTGTCCGAAATGTCCATCAGGATCGTGTCCGCCGCCGCACCGCCATGGAGCGCATCCGCGCCTCCGCCGCCGGAAAGGATATAGTGCGATCCCGTATCGTCGCCCGCATGGATGACGTCGTCGCCCGCACCACCCGACAGGATCGCCGTGCCGTCACCGCCACGGATCATGTCATTGCCATCTCCCCCCTCGACGATCGCCGCCGCGTCACCCGTGACGATCGTATCGTCACCGGCACCCCCGATGACGATGTTGAGCGTGCCCTCCGTCCGGATCGCCGGCGCGCCGCTCTCATCCCCCGTCAGCGTGGCATCGAGCCCGCCCTCCATCGGATCATCGGGCAGGATCAGCGTTTCCCCTCCGTCGCCCAGTTCGAAGAGCCGCGCTTCTCCCGTCGCCGCGCGCAGAGACATATCCATATCCGTCTGCGGGGGCAGGACGATATCCTCCTCTCCGCCCGGAACGGGATCGTCCGGCACATCTGGATCGTTGACCTGCAACACCTCCTCGCCGTCGCTGCCTGCCGGGCCGGGCAGATCCGGCAGGTCGGGATCGTTCGGCGCGAGGGCGCCGAAATCCCCGAGTTCCGCAAGGCTGTAAAGACGCAGCTCCCCGGTCTCCGGATCCGTGATCTCGACGGAGATGTCGCCGAAGGGCAGGTCGGACATGCCGATAAAGGTCACCGTCGTCTCGTCCTCCTCGGTCGCGTAGGACAGGCTCACCCCGATCTCCGCTCCGTCGGCGTCATGGGCAGCCTCGACGATGAATTCCCCCTCGCCGCCGTCACCGATCCGCAGGGTCACATGATCCTCGCCCGGCCGGAAATCATGAAGCACGGTTTCGCCGGAGCCCTCCGCCACCTCGTGCTCGACCTCTTCCGCGATCCCGTCGCTTTCCACCTCCGGCACCGCCGCACTGTCCATCGCCTCGACATCGACGGCATCGTCCTCCGCGGAAAGATCGCCCGTCGGGGCGAGCAGGTCGATCGTCACCGAACCCTCCGCGCCCGTCTCTTCCGCTCCGGCCTCCTCCGCGCCGGGTTCCGCATCGGACTCCGTCTCTTCGGAGACTGTCAGATCGCTCACGGCCATCGCCGCAGGGAACAGTCCTATCAACGCCAATGCCCAAAGCATCGCGACACCTCACAGATCCACACTCCTCCTGAAAAATACGCGATCCGGCCTGATCTCAAAGGAAATAATCCCGAAAACTCAATCTAAATCCCTGTTTGAAAAGGTTAATTTCCCTCGTCGTCCGCAATGCGCTACAGAGAAGGGATCACAGGAGCAGGAGGAATCCCGGCGATGTCCGAAGACGGCGATGATTTGAAAAGCAATATCAAGGACCTGCGCGACGAGATCGCGCGGCTTAACAACCATCGCTTCATCCGAATCCACAATTCGACCCTCCGGCTCGTGTGGTTCCAGTTCCTCCGCGGCCTCGCCTTCGGCTTCGGGTCGGTCGTGGGGGCCTCGATCGTGGTCTCCATCGTGGCCTTCATTCTCAACCAGATCGACTTCGTCCCCATCGTCGGCGACTGGGCGAAACAGATCGCCGCGGAAATCCTATCGAACACCACACGGGTCGAAACCGGCGAGTGAGGGAGAAATTCCTTTCCTTTCCTGAAGAATCCGCCTATATGCGCGCATCTTCGGTCGAGCTGCCGAAGAGATTTCTCCAAGGGCCCTGCTGGACGACATCCCGGCTTGCGCCATAACCCTGTTTTCGAAAGGAGACCCCGATGTCGATCACGCCTGAAGAAAAGACCCGCCTGATCAAGGAATACGGCGCCAAGGACGGTGACACCGGTTCCCCCGAAGTCCAGGTCGCGATCCTGTCCTCGCGCATCGCCACGCTCACCGAGCACTTCAAGACGCACAAGAAGGACAACCACGGTCGCCGCGGTCTTCTGAAGCTCGTCGCCCAGCGCCGCAAGCTTCTCGACTACGTCAAGGCCCGCGACGAAGCGCGCTACCAGTCCCTGATCGAGCGTCTCGGCCTGCGCCGCTGAGCCGGCCGGATACCGAAAAGATTCCAAAAACCCTCCGGCCTGCCGGAGGGTTTTTTTGCGTTCAGGCCCCTCTGACGGTCAGATCAGCGGCCGCGGCTGAAATCCCTCCTCGGCCAGAAGCGCGATGTCCCTGAGCGCATCGAGATCCCCGATCTCCAGTTCCCCGTCCACCCAGGTCGCCAGCCCCTCGCCATGCAGGGCGCGCAGCGTCTTGTTCGTGTGCACGAGCGACAGGCCGAGCGAATCCGCGAGATCCTGCTGCCGGAACGGAAGGGGCACGCGCTCGCCGTCATCGAGGCCGAGCGCCGAGAGACGTTCGAACAGCTTCACCAGCGCCCAGGCGACCCGCTCCCGACCAGACCGCTGTCCCAGCGTGGTCAGGGCCTCTCCGAGAAAGCTCTCCTCCACCGCCGACATCCAGACGAGATCATAGGCGCGGTCCGGGTGCCGCTCGAACAGCGTCCACAGGTCACGGCGCTGGAAGGCGCAGAGGCGCATGTCCGTCTTCGCGTCCACGGAGTTCTGCGCCTCCCCCATCACGCTCGCCTGCAACCCGATGAAATCTCCTGGCAGGATGAAACCGATCACCTGCCGCCGCCCGTCCTCCAGCGTCTTGTACCTCATGCCCATGCCGCTCAGGACGGTATAGAGATGCGGCGCGTCCGATCCTTCGGTCACGAGCGTCGTACCCGCCTCGACCGCCAGTTCTCCCTTCTTGAATCCATTCATGAAATCCACTTCCGTTCCGGTCAGGGGAACGAAGGCGTTCTTGCTCTTCAGCGGACAGTTTTCGCACCTGTCGACGATCACGTTTCTTTCTCCGTCTATGTCACAGTTTAATGCGCAGAGGGTGCGTTTGGTTCAGCTTGCGGCAGCTTTTTTCGAACAGGATTCGCCCGCCATGCGCCGCCCGCCGCCTCGCCCTGCCGATCCGGTCTTCGTGATCCTCGCGCTCAACAGGGATTTTGCAGAACAGCTCCGGGACGCGCTCGCGCAGGCCCTGCCGGGGGCGGAACTTCTTATCGCCCGCTCGCCGGGAGACGCGATCGTCCTGCTCGGCGCCAACGACCGCATCACCGCGGTCTTTCTCGCCATGCGCCAGGACGAAATTTCGCTCGGATCCCTCGGCCGGCGGCTGACGCAGCGTGGCATCCGCACGATCTTCATCTCCGATGGCAACACGCCGGGAGAAAGCGGGGTGTCCGAAACACTCCGGTGGCCGCTCGATCCCGAACAGATCGAAACCCTGCGCGCGCCTCAGCGGCCCCGTTCGACCTGAAGGATGATCTCCGACACCTTCCGGCCGATCACATCGGATCCCTTCTTCGACGGGTGGATCATGTCGATGCCGTGATAGGAGCGGTCCCCGTCCGGCACGAGACCGGCGAGCGACAGGAAATACACGCCGGGATCCTGCGACGCCAACCGCGCGATCCGCGCCTCGAACCTGTCCCCGATCTCCCGGCAGCCGTCGATGACCGAGGGCACACCCGGACTGCGCAGGTAACCGAGATAGATCACCCGCGCCCCGGTCCGGCGGATCGCCGCGACGAGATCGGGGATAGCGCCCTGCCGCCCTTCCGCCCCGATCATCCGCGCCATCCGGCGATCGCAGGCCTTGCAGCCGCAGCCCAGCCAGAGGTCGTTGCCGCCGCCGTTGACGATCACCCAGTCCCAGGCCCCCGCCTTGAACTGCCGGGCGATCTTCAGCCCCATCGCGCCGGAAATCGGCAGACCGTAGAGGATGCGTGCACCGCCCACGGCCCGGTTGACAACGGGCTCCCCGAGCCGCCGCGCAACGACATCCGCGATGGAATTCCGGCTGACGAGATGCCAGGCCATCATCGAGTCCCCGATCGCCAGGATCCGCGGCGCGCCGGCAGGCCGGGCGGGGTCGCCCTCCTCGGCCAGTGCGGCGAAACCTGCCGCGAAGATGCCGACGCCAAGCGCCAGGAGAAGGGACAGAAAGCGGGTGCGCAGCATGGGCCATAGCCTCTCTTTTGTGTCGTCCAGAACGGGATTCGGTGGCCCACCCCTGCCGATATCCAAGTCTTCGCATACCGCACAGTTGGTTGAAAACGTCTAAATGCGCGGAATTCCGCGAGTAGCTGGAATTCCCAATATTCCCGGTTCGTTCTCGCCAAAATCCTGTTTGGCGTCCCGAATCTGGACCGCGACACATTATTTTGCGCAGGGGACCGTCTTTTTCTTGCCTTGCAAGCCGTCTTCTGCATGGTCCCCGCCCAAACCAACAAGGGGAGACATGTCATGGAAACCGGAGTCTGGATCAGCCTGATCCTCTATTTCGCGCTGATGCTCGGCATCGGCTTTTACGCCTGGCGCAAGTCCACGGACACCGCCGAGGGCTACGTGCTCGGCGGGCGCAATCTGCATCCCGCTGTCGCGGCCCTTTCGGCCGGGGCCTCCGACATGAGCGGCTGGCTGCTCCTGGGCCTGCCCGGCGCGCTCTACGCTTCCGGGCTGATCGAGGCCTGGATCGGCATCGGCCTGTTTGTCGGCGCCTTCATCAACTGGATCGTCGTGGCGCCGCGCCTGCGCGAACAGACCAAGCGCTACGACAACAGCCTGACGATCCCGGAATTTCTCGCGAACCGCTTTCCCTCCGCCGCGCTTACGCTGCGCGTCGTCTCCGCGGTGATCATCGTCGTCTTCTTTGCGGTTTATACCGCCTCGGGCCTCGTCGGCGGCGGCAAGCTCTTTGCCTCGGCCTTCGACGGCGGCTACATGACCGGCGTGCTGCTCACCCTCGGCGTCGTCCTCGTCTACACCGTCTTCGGCGGCTTCCTCGCGGTGTCGCTCACCGACTTCGTGCAGGGCTGCATCATGATGCTCGCCCTCATCATCATGCCCATCGTCATCCTCACCACCGGCCAGGGCGCCGGCGTGGACGCGGCGGCCGAACGCCTCGCGACGGAGGTCGACCCGAACTTCCTGTCGATGACCCACGGGCTGACGCTGCTGGGCTTCCTCTCGACATTCGCATGGGGTCTGGGCTATTTCGGCCAGCCGCATATCATCGTGCGCTTCATGGCCGTGCGCTCGCTGAAGGACGTACCGGTGGCGCGCAACATCGCGATGCTCTGGATGGCGATTTCCCTCGCGGGCGCGGTCGGCGTCGGCATCTTCGGCCGCACCTACATGGAGCGCAATGGGCTCATGCTCGAAGATCCCGAAACCATCTTCATCGTGCTCTCCGAACTGCTGTTCCACCCGCTCGTGACCGGCTTCCTCTTCGCCGCGCTTCTGGCCGCCATCATGTCCACGGTCTCCTCGCAACTCCTCGTCTCCTCCTCGTCGCTCACCGAAGATTTCTACAAGGTGTTCCTGAACCGGAACGCGACCGAGCACGAACTGGTGACCGTGGGGCGCATCTCCGTGGCCCTCGTCGGCGTCGTGGCGATCCTCATCGCCTCCAACCAGGACTCGAGCGTGCTCGACCTCGTCTCCAACGCCTGGGCCGGGTTCGGCGCGGCCTTCGGGCCGCTCATCATCCTGTCGCTGACGTGGAAACGCATGACCGGCGCGGGCGCCGTCGCAGGCCTCGTCGTCGGCGCGGGTACGGTGGGGATCTGGATCGCCGCCGGCCTCTCCGGGGTGCTCTACGAGATCATTCCGGGTTTCCTCGCCTCCGCCGCCGCCATCGTGATCGTCAGCCTGCTGACGAAGGACCGCGGCGAATTCCGCGCGCTCGAGACGTCTGCGGAGTGATCCTCACGATCAGGTGACGCAATGTGCGGGCGGGCCTCCGGGTCCGCCCTTTTCCTTTGCCCGGCGGATCGCCACCTCGACACCATGCGCGGCCCAATGATGGCTTTGCAAAACAGCCATTTTCCTGTATGGCCCTGCGCATCTGAGACGTAACGCAGAAGACCCCGGCGTTGTGAAATAGGATATGGGGTCGGCGGCAATGGGGCCGCCACGCAAAACGGGAGACGCGGGAGGGCCCGCGAGTGCTCCCAAACAGGATACACTTGATGTTCAACGAAGTGAAAAAATCTATCCAGTGGGGCGAGGAAACGCTCACGCTGGAAACCGGCAAGATTGCCCGCCAGGCCGACGGCACCGTCGTCGCGACCCTCGGGGAAACCTCGGTGATGGCCAACGTCACCTTCGCCAAGCAACAGAAAGAGGGCCAGGACTTCTTCCCCCTCACTGTGCATTACCAGGAAAAATACTACGCCGCCGGCAAGATCCCTGGCGGCTTCTTCAAGCGCGAGGCCCGTCCGACGGAAAAGGAGACGCTCACCGCGCGCCTGATCGACCGTCCGATCCGCCCGCTCTTCGCGCCGGGATTCAAGAACGAAGTGCTCGTGATGTGCACGGTTCTCTCCCATGACCTCGTCAACGATCCCGACGTCGTCGCGATGATCGCCGCCTCCGCGGCCCTGACCCTCTCCGGCGCGCCCTTCATGGGTCCGATCGCCGGCTGCCGCGTCGGCTTCGAGGATGGCGAATACATCCTGAACCCGACCGTCGACGACATGCAGGATCTGCGCAACAACCCCGACCAGCGCCTCGACCTTGTCGTCGCGGGCACCAAGGACGCGGTGATGATGGTGGAATCGGAAGCCTACGAGCTGACCGAGGACGAGATGCTCGGCGCCGTCACCTTCGCGCATGAACAGATCCAGCCGGTCATCGACTGCATCATCGACCTCGCCGAAGAGGCCGCGAAGGAACCCTTCGACTTCACCCCGCCGGATTACTCCGACCTCTACGAGACGGTGCGGAAGGCCGGCGAGGAGAAGATGAAGGCCGCCTACGCGATCCTCGACAAGCAGGAGCGCGTGGCCGCCGTCGCCAATGTGAAGGAAGAGATCAAGGCCGGCCTCACCGAGGACCAGCTCGAGAACACGAATCTCGGCTCCGCGTTCAAGAAGCTCGAATCGACCGTTCTGCGCTCCTCCGTCGTGAAGGACGGCAAGCGCATCGACGGCCGCGCCCTCGATCAGGTCCGCCCGATCGTCTGCGAAACCGGCATCCTGCCGCGCACCCACGGCTCTGCCCTGTTCACCCGCGGCGAGACCCAGGGCCTCGTGGTGACGACGCTCGGCACCGGCGACGACGAGCAGATCATCGACGCGCTGCACGGCAACTTCCGCTCGAACTTCCTGCTGCACTACAACTTCCCGCCGTATTCCGTCGGCGAAGTGGGCCGCGTCGGCTCTCCGGGCCGTCGTGAAATCGGTCACGGCAAACTGGCATGGCGCGCGCTTCAGGCCGTCCTGCCCGCCGCCACCGACTTCCCCTACACGATCCGGGTAGTCTCCGAGATCACCGAATCGAACGGCTCCTCCTCGATGGCCTCCGTCTGCGGCGGTTCGCTGTCGATGATGGACGCGGGCGTGCCGCTCAAGGCCGCCGTCGCGGGCGTCGCCATGGGCCTCGTGCTCGAGGATGACGGCTCCTTCGCGATCCTCACCGACATTCTCGGCGACGAGGATCACCTCGGCGATATGGACTTCAAGGTCGCTGGCACCGAGAATGGCATCACCTCGCTCCAGATGGACATCAAGGTGCAAGGCATCACGCCCGAGATCATGAAGCAGGCCCTCGCCCAGGCGAAGGCAGGCCGCATGCACATCCTCGGCGAGATGAACAAGGCGCTGTCGGGCGCGGGCGAATTCTCCGTCCACGCACCGCGTATCGAGACGATGACCATCCCCACCGACAAGATCCGCGAAGTGATCGGCTCGGGCGGCAAGGTCATCCGCGAGATCGTGGAAACCTCCGGCGCCAAGGTCGACATCAACGACGACGGCGTGATCAAGATCGCCTCCCCGAACGGCGACGCCATCCAGAAGGCCTACGACATGATCTATTCGATCGTCGCGGAGCCGGAAGAGGGCAAGGTCTACAAGGGCAAGGTCGTGAAGCTCGTCGATTTCGGTGCCTTCGTGAACTTCTTCGGCAAGCGGGACGGCCTCGTGCACGTCAGCCAGATCGAGAACCGCCGCCTGAACCACCCGTCGGATGTTCTGAAGGAAGGTCAGGAAGTCTTCGTGAAGCTCCTCGGCTTCGACGACCGTGGCAAGGTGCGCCTCGGCATGAAGATGGTCGATCAGACCACCGGCGAAGAAGTCAGGAAAGAGGAAGAGGCCGAGTAACCGGCGTCCCTCCCGGAAAGGAAAAGCCCCGCCTCCGGCGGGGCTTTTTGTTTGAGTATTTGAAGCACAAAGGAGGGATCAGCGCGCCGCGAACCACCGTTTCGCCGCCAGATCCTCGATGCTCTCCGCCTCGATCTGATCGACCTTGCGCATCACACGGCGCATGTGGTCGGCCTCGTTCTGGGTCATGTTGGAGCCCCGCGCGATCTTCTCCTGAAGCTCGGCATTCGAGCGGGTGTAATAGTGGTTGAGCTGGATATGGTCGGCGGAGTAGAAGCCCGGCGCCTTCCGTCCGGAGGCGGAAGCGCGCTCGCCCCTGTCGTTGACGCTGTCCGTCGATCCCTCCGTCTCGATCGAATGCACCCTGAGCGCGGTGACCCGGCTGGGGTCCACGATCATCTTGAAATTGCACATGCCTTTCAGCGGGCTCATCGGGTCCGGATGGCGGCGGGTGTAGTTCGGCACGACCCCGCCTTCCGGCGGGGTTTCGAACCCGTTGCGCCCGAACATGTGCCAGGGCAGCGATACATTCGCCTCCCCTTCGAGATGCGCAAGGCAGGAGATCAAATCGTCATGGGATTTCGGGACGAGGAATTCGTCAACGTCAATGAAGGACATCCATCGAAACCCGCTGCCGAAATTGCGCACGGCATGGGCATAGGCCAGCACCTGATTGTGGATCTCCGCCCCGGTGATGCCGTCGCGCAGCTTCTGGTCCCAGGGCATTACCGTGACGTTCTGCACGCCCACGGCGGCGACGAGCTGCACCAGCGTGCCGTCGGTCGAGCCGTTGTCGTAGACGTGGAAATGCCGCACCCCCGCCGCGAGGTGGAAGCGGGCCCATTCGCCGATATGGCGCTCCTCGTTGCGCAGGATGACAACGAGCGCCAGCCCCTCCCGACCCACGAACGGCCGGGGCGGATCGAGGGCGATACGGGAAATGGATCTGGTGCGGCGCAGGAACGACAGCATGGAAATCTCCTTTTCGCAGGGCAGCCTAGGCAAAAGCGGCGGGCGCGAACAGGGCGATCTTCGCCTCCGGACGCCGGGAGAGGGTGCTCAGAACGGACAGGGCGCGGTGAAGGAGAGGCCCGCACCACCGTCGGGATGGCGGAACCGCAGTTGCTCCGCATGCAGCATCAGCCGCGGCGCCTCCCGCGCGGGACCCTCGGCATAGAACGGATCGCCCATGATCGGATGGCCGAGCGCGAGCATGTGCACGCGCAGCTGATGCGACCGGCCCGTCTTCGGCATCAGCCGCACCCGCGTCTGCCCCTCCGCATGCCGCACCACCCGCCACTCCGTCACCGCGGGCCGGCCGTTCTCGTGATCCACCTTCTGTTTCGGCCGGTTCGGCCAGTCGACGATGAGCGGGAGATCGACGGTCCCCGTCTTCGGCGCGAGTTCGCCGTGGAGCCAGGCGACATAGGTCTTCTTCGTCTGGCGCTTCTCGAACTGGAGCCCCAGATGGCGCTGCGCATGCGGCGTCAGCGCAAAGACCATCACCCCCGAGGTGTCGCGGTCGAGCCGGTGGACGAGCAGCGCTTCCGGAAACACCGCCCGGATGCGCGACATGAGGCAGTCGGACAGATGCTCTCCCTTGCCCGGCACGGACAGAAGGCCAGAGGGCTTGTCGACCACGAGGATCTCGTGATCGGCATGGAGGATGCTCAGGGGCTCCTGCGGCGGGGCGTAATCGTCACTCATGCCCGCGCGGATAGCATGGCGCGGCGGTGCTGGCAAAGACCCGGTCGAGAATGTCCTGCAACGCGGTCGCATCCTCCGCGGTGAAGGCCGCGGCCCGGTCGCTGTCGATATCGAAGACGCCGATCAGATCGCCCTGCGCATTGCGCACCGGAAGCACCAGCTCCGACCGGGTCGAGGAGGAACAGGCGATATGCCCCGCGAAACGCTCCACATCTTCGACGATCTGTGCCTCGCCACTCCGCGCGCAGGCACCGCAGACGCCCCTGTCGAAGGGGATGACGAGGCATCCGTGACCGCCCTGATAGGGCCCGATCTTGAGGACGCCCTCGGAGACGACACGGTAGAAGCCGGTCCAGTCGAACCGATCGTCGCTGTGGTGGACCTCGCAGACGAGCGTCGCCATCAGCGCGACCGTGTCCTCCTCTCCGGCACAGAGGCTCCCGATCCGGGCCGACAGGGCACTGTAATCCATCCACTCCTCCTTCGTTTTTCCGGGATGTGCAAACCCATTGGTAAGAAATGCTGGCTAGAGTCCAGCCCATGCAGGGAACAAAGGGGCCACCGATGAAACTCAACCACCGGGATCTTGTGAATGTGCGCGTCGTGCGCGTCGACGAAAGCCGGATCGACGCGGCCTGTGCGATCCGGTTCAAGGACGAGATGCGCGCGCTGAGCGAGGACGGACCCGCGCGGATCGTCCTCGACCTCGGGCAGGTCGAATTCCTCGACAGCTCCGGCCTCGGCGCGGTCGTCGCCGCGCTGAAGGCCGTGCGCCAGGGCCAGCGCCTCGAGCTCGCCGACCTTCATCCGACGGTTCAGCGCGTCTTTCACCTGACGCGCATGGACAGCGTGTTCACGATCCACGACTCGGTTGCCGACGCGCTGGAGCGTGGCAGAGATGCGTGCTGAGGGCACAGCGGAGACGTCCCCCGACACCAGGGTAAGGATCATTCTTCCCGCCAACACCCTCACCGTGCGCCGCACGCTTCGCAGCATCCGTGCCGGACTGGAACCGCTCGGCATCGCCCGCGACGAAATCGCGAGCGTCGAGATCGTTCTGGCCGAACTGCTCAACAATATCGTCGAACATGCCTACGCCGGAATCGCAGGCGGCATGATCGACCTCCGCCTGTTACGGAACGCCGATGGCCTCTGCTGCACGATCCTCGACACGGGCAGGAGCATGCCGGGGGACGAGCCGCCGCCGGGTCGTCAGGCCGAGCCGGGGTGCGCGACCCCGGATCTCGCCGAAGGCGGCTTCGGCTGGTTTCTCATCCGCGCGCTGACCTGCGATCTCGAATACGTCCGGCACGGCCACTGCAACCGCACGAGCTTCCGCATGCCCGTCTCGCCCCGCCCCTGATCCGGGTCCGGCGCAGGTCAGTTCAACTGAAAATCGAGCGGATAGGCCCCGTCCTCGAACGGGCCGAAAAGTTCGGGCAGGTCGGGATGGTCCACCGGCTCCCCCGAATAATCCGCCATCAGGTTCTGCTCCGACACATAGGCCACATAGAAGCTCTGCTCGTTCTCCGCGAGCAGGTGATAGAAGGGCTGGTCCTTGCGCGGGCGCTGGTCCTCGGGAATCGCCTCGTACCATTCCTGCGTGTTGGAGAATTTCGCGTCGACATCAAAGACGACACCGCGGAAACGGTGCCGCCGGTGGCACACCACCTGTCCGAGATGATACTTGGCACGTGTCGACATCATGGCGTTGCAACCCCCATGAACGGTTAGTAGACCGTTGGAACCTCACCTGTCCACAAGGGACGGGCCCTAAATAGGGAAACAGACTGTGAACCTCGTCCTGACAGTGCTCGAAATCGTCTCGCCGGTCTTCCTGCTGGCGCTGATCGGCTTCGTATGGGTCCGCTCGGGCCATGAATACCGCCTCGAGTTCGTGACCAAGCTCACGATGACCCTTTCCGTGCCCGCGCTGATCTTCACCTCGCTTGTGACGGCCGATATCGACCCCGCGGCTCTCACCGCCCTGTCCCTCGCCGCGGCGGTGGCCTACGGCGGCGTCACCGTCGCCGCCTGGCTCTTCATCCGTGTGATGCGCCTCGACATGCGGACCTTCCTCGCGCCGCTGATCTTCGGCAACACCGGCAATCTCGGCCTGCCGCTCGCCCTCTTCGCCTTCGGCGAAACGGGGCTGAGCTATGCCGTCGTGGTCTTCGCCGTCATGGCACTGTGGTCCTTTACCTTCGGTGTCTATGTCACCGCCGGCGGCGGCTCGATCGGCAAGGCGTTCCGCGAACCGCTCGTCTGGGCAACCGCCCTCGGCGCGATCTTCCTGTGGCAGGGCTGGACCCTTCCCCGCTTCGCGATGAACACACTCTCGCTTCTCGGCCAGGTGGCGATCCCGCTCATGCTCATCACCCTCGGCGTCGCAGTCGCACGGCTGCATCCGAAGGGGCTGAGCCGCGCCGCGCTGATCGCACTCGGCAAGGCGGTGCTCTGCGCAGGCATCGCCGCGCTCGCCGGTCTCGCCTTCGGGCTCGAGGCCGTGCCCTTCGCCGTGCTCGTGGTGCAGCTCGCCACGCCGATCGCCGTCACCTCCTACATGCTGGCCGAGAAATACGGCGCCGATTCCGACACGGTCGCGGCCCTCGTCGTCGCCTCCACCCTGCTGTCGATCGTGGTCCTGCCCGTACTCCTCGCCCTGCTGATCTGAGCCCGCCGGAGCGCCAAACAGCACATACACCCTCACAGGAAAGACATTTCACACGGCGCATGAATTCGCTATTCTGCCGCAAAACCAAGAAAGCGAGAGGCAGAGATGAGCAGACGTCTTCGCGCCGTGGCCCTTCTTCTACTGGTGTCGGCCTGCGGCAGCGGCAATTTTTCCGCGCCGCGCGATCTCGACAACGCCTGTTCCATCGTGGCGGAACGTCCGGCCTATCTGCGCGCGATGCAGAACACCCAGCGCAAATGGGGCATCCCGGTAAACGTGCAAATGGCGACGTTCTATCAAGAAAGCAAATTCATCGGAGACGCCCGCACCCCCTACCGTTTCGTGCTGGGGGTGATCCCGATGGGCCGCCAGAGTTCCGCCTTCGGCTATGCCCAGGCGCTCGACGCCACCTGGGAGGAATATCGCAAGGAACAGAACCGCCGCGGTGCAAAACGCGACCGGATCCGGGACGCGACCGATTTCATGGGATGGTACATGAACAAGAGCTACGAAACGCTCGGCATCCCGAAGAACGACGCCCGCAGCCAGTATCTCGCCTATCACGAGGGCCGCAACGGCTATGCCCGCGGCAGCCACAACTCGAAGGCCTGGCTCCTGCGCGTCTCGGCCGATGTCGCAAAACGTTCGGCCGTCTACCGCGAACAGCTCATCGCCTGCCGCAAGCTCTGAGATCAGTCGAGCGGCGTGCCGCGCCGGCGCGCCTCCGAGCGGATGTTGAAGACACCGTCGGACACTGACCCGCCAAGGGACATCCGCTGAAGCTGCACCTCCGTCGTCGCGCCGCTCTCGTCATGCACGATCCAGGCCTTGAGCACCGGCGTGTTGCTGAAGATGAGGTCGATATATCCGTATTCCGGATGGTCGGGATCCTGCGCGCGCACGATCGTATCGCCATTGCGCTCCGTATGGGACACGACCATCTTCGCACGCGTCAGGTCGATGTTGCGGGCGAGGATGACGTTGAGCGGCGTCTGCGACATCGGAAAGCGCTGCGGCGGCTCGTTCGAGCCGGGATCGAACACCGCGACCTGCCCGCCCATGCCCAGCACCAGCGGATCCCCCGGTCCGCCGTATTCCAGGCGGATGCGCCCCGGCCGCTTGATCGTCACCGTTCCGTTCGAACGCGATCCGTCGTCATTGGTCTGGACGAACTCCGCCTGAACCGTCGACAGACCGTTGAGATAGGCCGAGAGGGTGGACAGCGGCAATTTCTCCGCCACCGCCGGAGCGACGGTCGAGAGGGCGAACAGGACGGCGGGCGCGAGAGCGGTCAGAAATCTTTTCATGACCGGAATATATGCCCGTTTTCGCGCACCGCCACATCTCTTTGCCTCACGAGCGCGCGAGACCGCCGAGAGCGCGCAAGTCACTGTTCGGGCACAAGGATCTCGCGCTTGCCGACATGGTTCGCGGGGGAGACCACGCCCTCCTCCTCCATCTGCTCCACCAGCCGCGCCGCCTTGTTGTAGCCGATCGCGAGCTTGCGCTGGATGTAGGAGGTCGAACATTTGCGGTCCTTGATGACGATCGCGACTGCCTGATCGTAGAGCGCATCTTCGCCGCTCGTGTTGCCGCCGGTGCTGCCGAGGCCAAGAACGGCGTCGATATCGGCCTCCTTCTCGCTGTCCGGCCCCTCGACCACACCGCCGACATAGTCGGGCGGCCCGTAGGACTTGAGGTAGGACACGACCTTTTCCACCTCCTCGTCGGAGACGAAAGGCGCGTGGCATCGCTGGATGCGCCCACCCCCGGCCATGTAGAGCATGTCGCCCATGCCCAGAAGCTGCTCGGCCCCCTGCTCGCCCAGAATGGTGCGCGAATCGATCTTCGACGTCACCTGGAAGGAGATCCGCGTGGGGAAGTTCGCCTTGATCGTGCCGGTGATAACGTCCACGGACGGGCGCTGCGTCGCCATGATCAGATGGATGCCGGAGGCCCGCGCCATCTGCGCAAGCCGCTGGATACAGGCCTCGATCTCCTTGCCCGCCACCATCATCAGGTCCGCCATCTCATCGACGATGACCACGATATAAGGCAGTTTCTCGGGCTGGAATTCCTCCGTCTCGAAAATCGGGTCGCCGGTTTCGTCGTCGAATCCCGTCTGCACCGTACGGGAGAACATCTCGCCCCGCGACAACGCCTCCTTCACCCGGCCGTTGTAGCCGTCGATGTTGCGCACACCCATCTTCGACATCTTGCGGTAGCGGTCTTCCATCTCCGCCACGACCCATTTGAGCGCCACGACCGCCTTCTTCGGATCAGTCACCACCGGGCTCAGCAGGTGCGGAATGCCGTCATAGACCGAAAGTTCGAGCATCTTCGGGTCGATCATGATCAGCCGGCAATCCTCCGGCGTCAGCCGATAGAGCAGCGACAGGATCATCGTGTTGATCGCCACGGATTTCCCCGACCCGGTTGTCCCCGCGATCAGCAGGTGCGGCATCTTGGCGAGGTTCGTGACGACCGGATCGCCGCCGATGTCCTTGCCGAGCGCGAGCGGCAGGGCATGCTTGCCATCGCCGAAATCGCGGCCCGACAGGATCTCGCGGAAGGACACCATTTCGCGGTTCTCGTTCGGAAGCTCGATCCCGATCACCGACCGCCCCGGTACGGTGGAAACCCGCGCCGACAGGGCCGACATCGACCGCGCGATATCGTCGGCCAGCCCGATCACCCGGCTCGCCTTCAGACCCGGCGCGGGCTCGAGCTCGTACATCGTCACCACGGGGCCGGGCCGGACCGACACGATCTCCCCCTTCACGCCGTAATCGTCGAGCACGTTCTCCAGCATCCGCGCGTTTTCCTCGAGCGCCTCGTCGGAAAGCGAATGGCGCACGATATTGACCGGATTTTCCAGAAGCGACAGCGGTGGAACCTCGTATTCGGCCTCCTTCGGGTCGAATTTCAGAACCGGCTGCGCCTCGGCCTGGGCCTGCCTCGAGGGCTGGACAGGCTTGCGCACCGGGTGCTGCACGACCTTTTTCGCCTCCGGAAGCGGGGCGGCGGGTTCGTAGCGAAGCGCCTGCGCCGCGACATAGTCCGGCGTCTCGAGGTCGTCGGGCTCGTCCCAACCGGCCTCTGCGGTCTCCATGCCCTCCCAGTTGTCCGCATCCCACTCCGCGTGGGAATAATCCTCGCGCACATAGCCGCCCTCCGCAGGATCGTCCATGCCGCTCAATTGCCCTGCATACTCGGCATAGTCGACATCATGACCGGCCCCGTAAGCCGCCCCGCCATGGCCGACCGCCTCTGCCCCGGCTGGCGCCTGCACCACGGACGGCGCCGCGACCGGCTGCGGCGCGGGCGGCGGGGTGAAGATCATCGGCTTCGGCCCCTTCTTGTACCTCGCGACAGCCTTTTGCGCGGCGGTCAGAGGCGGCTCGACCCGTTCCATGCCCGGCGTGATCGCCCGCGATCCGGCGCGGGCGCGCGCGTTGATGACATTCGCGATCTTGGAGCTGATCCGGTCTTCCTGACCCGGTGCGATCTCCACATCGGGCGCATAGCCACGCTCCACGAGTTCCGGCTCCTCGGCCGGCGCGCGCCTGAGCAGGTTCGGCACTTTGGCGAAAAGCGACGGTTTCGTCTCCGGCAGGGGCAGTTCGGGCGCCTCCTCACGCTCCACCACATCGAACGCGTCCTCGCGCTGCGCCCGCAGCACCCGCGCCGGCTGCGGCGCGGCCTGCGCGACCTGAAGCGCCTCGAGTTCGGCAAGCTCCGCCGCGGCCTGACGTCGCGCGTCGCGCCGTTCCGCCGCCGTGGCGGCAAGGCGCTGGCTGACCGCGACGGAACCGCGTGCGGAGCGCCCGAGAAGGTGCAGCACGAGCGCATAGAGCGACACGATGCCGATCAGCAGGAAGCGAAGCCCCGACACGAGTTCCGCA
The DNA here is from genome assembly GCF_000819565.1 of Celeribacter indicus. Lineage (NCBI taxonomy): Bacteria > Pseudomonadati > Pseudomonadota > Alphaproteobacteria > Rhodobacterales > Roseobacteraceae > Celeribacter > Celeribacter indicus. The sequence goes on along the minus strand of NZ_CP004393.1, from coordinate 424,395 downwards.
CGGGTGAAGCCGAAGGCGAAGAGCGACAGGCCTAGCGCCGCGAAGAAGGCGCCGAAGGACAGCACCTTGAGGCTCAGGCCGGCGCCGAGCGGCACGATCTGGATCAGCGCGGCCAGCACCGTATCGCCAAAGAGCCCGCCGAAGGATTGCGGCGCCGAGGAGGCATGGGTCGAGGCATAGACGGCGGCGACGGCAATGGCGATCGGCGCGAAGACGGCACGTGACAGCGCCCGGTCCGATCCGCGATGCAGCACGAAGCGCAGCCCCCAGGCGAGGAAGACGAGCGCGAAGCCCCAGGAGGCGACGCCGACGATGATCATGAGCGGCGAGGCGACGGAGGCGCCGAACCGGCCGAGGATGTTGCGCACCGGCGCGTCCGTCGCCGCCAGCCAGCTCGGGTCCTCGGGCACGTAGGAACCGAGCATCAGCGCGAACAGCACGCCCACACCGATCAGGCCGATGCCGATCAGTTCCTTGCTGCGCCGCTCGAGCGCGGCCTGGGTGTTTCTGTCGAAAAGCGGATCGCGGCCACGTGCCTGATAGGATGCCATACCTGCCTCTTAACCTTTCCCGTACAAACAGTCGCGAAGCGTGACGAGCCCGCGCCGTGTCTCTTCTCTTGGGGCCACCAGCGCGACCCGGATATAGTCCTTGCCGGGGTTCTCCCCGTTCACCTCCCGCGACAGATAGGCCCCCGGAAGCACCCGGACACCCGTCTCCGTCCAGAGCTTCAGGGCGGTCTGCTCGCCATCGCCGACCGGCAGCCACAGGAAGAAGCCCGCATCCGGCGCCCCGGCGCCCTCGATGCCGGCAAAGATCTCGTCGGCGAGGTCGAATTTCTCGACATAGAGCGCCCGCGACGCCTCGACATGCGCCTCATCCGCCCAGACACGGGCGGAGACCGCCTGGATCGGGTCGGGCAGCGGCGCCCCCGCATAGGCGCGCAGCCGCCGGATGCGCAGCATGTTCTCCGGCCCGGCCGCGACGAACCCGGAACGCAGCCCCGGAAGGTTGGAGCGTTTCGACAGCGAATGGAAGATCGCCACCCGCTCCGGATCCGCCCCCATCTCCCGCGCCACTTCGAGCGCCCCCGCGGGTTTTTCACCGCGATAGATCTCGGAATAGCACTCATCCGCGAAGATCTTGAAGTCGTGCTTTTCGGCGAGCGCGATCAGCCCGCGCAGATAGTCCCGCGAAGCCACCGCCCCCTGCGGGTTGGACGGGCTACAGACATAGGCAATGGCCGCACGGTCGAGGATCTCAGCCGGGAGCCCCGCGTAATCGGGCAGGAAGCCCGTCTCCCGCGTCGCCGGCACGAAGACGGGCTCCGCCCCCACGGTCACGGCGGCCACGGCATAGACCTGGTAGAACGGGTTCGGGGTCAGCACGACCGGCTGGCGGCCGTTCTTTGTCTCGGGACACAGCGCGAGGCAGGCGTTCATCAGCCCCTCGCGCGTCCCGTTCACCGCCATGATCTCCGTCTCCGGATCGACCGCGATGCCGAAACGGCGCGACAGCCAGCCGGAAATCGAGGAGAGCAACGCATCGCTGCCGTAGTTGTTGGGATACTTGCCGAACCCCCCGATATTCTCCGCCAGCACCTCTCCGACGAAATCCGGCATCGCATGGCGCGGTTCCCCGATGGTCATGTGCACCACCTCGCCCCCCGGCGCATGCGCGTCGAGAAGGCTCCGCAAGCGCGGAAACGCATATTCCGGCAGGTTGGAAAACCGCTCAGGGAACGTCATGGATACTGCTACTGCCTCGGTTTGACGGATCTTTTCTTTTTGCCCGCGTGTTTGCGCTCAGGATAGCGGGCCGCTCCCGCCTGGTCCAGCAAAAGAGAGGGGTGGACAGCGGGGCGAATCGCCGGCTGTGGCTTTTAGGCCAGCGCCGCCTCTGCCGCCGCACCAAGCCGCAGGAGCCGCGCCTCGGTCATCGGCGGCGTCTGCAACAGGACGCCGCAGGACGGCACGCCCGTCGGCAGGGTCAGCGCCGGAAGCCCCATCAGGTTCGCGACACGGGTATTGCGCAGCGCGAGCAGGTTCTCCGTCACGTAATAGTCGGCGTCCTGCAACAGCCGCTCCGCATGCGGCGGCAGGATCGGCGCGGTCGGCAGGATCACCGCGTCATAGCCCGCCGTCGCCTCGAGATAGCGCGCGCGCAGATGCTCGAGCAGCTTCCACCCGGCGAGAACATCGGCCCCGCCAAAGACCCCGCCCGCCCGGAACCGGTCGAGGATGCGCGGATACATCATCTCCGGACGGCTTTCGATCAGGTCGCGCCATTCTGCATAGGCCTCTGCGGTGAAAAGGATGCCGGACAGGCCCATCGCCTCCGTCAACGCGCCGATCTCCGCCCGCACGATCTCCGCCCCCGCCGCCTCGAACCGTTCCGCCGCATGGTCGAACGCATCCCGCGGCGCATCCCGGATGTCGTCGAAGACCACGTTCTCGAGCACCAGAAACCGCCTGCCCTCGAGCGTCGCGCCGCGCAGGTCCGGCGCCGCCGAACCGTCGAGCACGGCGAGCGTCTCGGCGGCATCCTCCACCGTCTTCACGATGGGACCCACCGTGTCGAAGGCGGCAGCGAGCGGCACCACGCCCTCGAGCGACAGCCGGCCGGAGGTCGTCTTCAGCCCCACGAGATCGTTCCACGCCGCCGGAATGCGGACCGAGCCGCCGGTATCCGTCCCGATCGCGCCCGGCGCCAGCCCGAAGGCGACGGAGGCCGCCGCGCCGGAGGACGAGCCGCCCGACACCGCCTCGGCATCGTTCACGCAGGGCGGCGTGGCGGTGACGGGGTTGAGGCCGAGACCGGAGAACGCCAGTTCCGACATATGGGTCTTGCCGAGCGCCACGAGACCCGCCGACGAAGCCCGCCGCAGCACCTCGCAATCCCGCTCCGGCACCCGATCTTTCAAAAGCGCCGTGCCGGCCTCGGTCGCCACCCCCGCGGTGTCGAAGAGATCCTTCCACGACACCGGCACCCCGTCGAGAAGCCCGCGCCGCATCCCGGCCCTCTGCCGCGCGAAGGCGGCCTCCGCCTCCGCCATGGCACGGTCCTCCATGAGACGCGCGTAGATGCGATCCGCCAGCGGATGCGCCCGCGTGCGGTCGAGGCAATCGGCGGCAAGCTCGCGCGGGTCGATCTCCTCGCGACCGATGGCCCGGCCGAGCTCGCACATGCTCATGTTCTCGAAATCGCCCATCGTGTGCCCTTTCTCGTGCTTCGCGGCCAAGCTAGCGGCGCAGCGGCGCATGGACAATCCCGCGCCGCACGTCATATTGCCCCCCGAAGGAGGCCGCCATGACCACAGACGCAATCCCTGAAAGCGATATCCTGATCGTCGGCGGCGGGCTCAACGGCCCCGCCCTCGCCCTCGCCTGCGCCAATGCGGGTGTGACGGTGACCATCGTGGACACCCTGCCGAAGGCCGCGCGCACCAGCGACACGTTCGACGGGCGCGGCTATGCGCTCGCCCTGTCGTCGCAGCGCCTGCTGAAAGCGGTCGGCATCTGGGACGGCGTCGCGCAGAACGCCCAGCCGATCCTCGACGTGAAGGTGACGGACGGCAGACCGGACGAGGGCCCCGCGCCCTTCCTCCTGGAATTCCGCGACGGCGAAATCGACGAGAGCCCCATGGGCTACATGGTCGAGGACCGCTATCTGCGGCAGGCCTGCCTCGCCGCGCTCGACGCCCACCCGAAGATCACCCAGGTCGAGGGCTATGTGGCCGGCCAGACCGTCGATGAGGGCGGCGCGGAGCTGACGCTGTCGGACGGGCGGACCCTGCGCGGGCGGCTGATTGCCGGCTGCGACGGCCGCACCTCCGGCACCGCCCGGCGCGCCGGGATCGGGCGCACCGGCTGGGGCTACGGCCAGACTGCCCTGGTCTGCGCGATTTCCCATGAAAAGCCGCATCACGGCTGTGCGCACCAGTTCTTCCTCCCCTCCGGCCCGCTCGCGATCCTGCCCCTTCCCGGCAACCGGAGCTCGATCGTCTGGACGGAGAAGGACAAACTCGCAGCGGATATCGAGGCGCTGTCCGAGGAAGACTATCTCGCCGTCCTGCGCCCGCGCTTCGGCGATTTCCTGGGCGAGATCTCCCTGGCCGGGCAACGGTTCAGCTATCCGCTCAACATCACGCTCGCCAATGCCTTCATCGCCCCGCGCGTGGCACTGGTGGGCGACGCGGCGCACGGGATGCACCCGATCGCAGGCCAGGGCCTGAACGCCGGGCTGAAGGATGTGGCCGCCCTCGCCGAGGTGCTGGTCGATGCACGCCGGCGGGGCGAGGACATCGGCCGTGAGGAAGTTCTGGCGCGTTACCAACAGTGGCGTCGCTTCGACATCTCGACGATGGCGCTGATGACCGATGGCTTCAACAGACTGTTCTCGAACGACAATCCGCTCCTGCGTGTCGCGCGCGACATCGGCATGGGTGTCGTGAATTCCGTGGCCGGCCTGCGCCGCGCGGCGATCCGGGAAGCTGCGGGGGTCAGCGGCGACTTGCCGAAACTCCTGCGCGGGATACCGCTCTGAACCGCACCCTCCCCGCCGCGGGGCACAGCACGTCTGCGTTCCGCGGGATCAGTCCTCGAGCGTGCGCGCCTCGCTCACCAGCATGATCGGAATGCCGTTGCGGATCGGATAGGCGAGACCGGCCGTCTTCGAGATCAGTTCCTGTGCCTCCGCGTCGTAGACAAGGACGGCATGGGTCTGCGGACAGACCAGTGCCTCAAGCATGCGACGGTCGAATTGCGGCTGCGTGTCCATCACATCATCTCCTCGCTGGACCCGCCCCTCAGGGCGAACTCCATCAGCGTTACCAGAGTTTCGCGCCTCGTGGAAAGGGTCGGCGCCTCCAGGAGCGCCTGTTTGTCCTCCGGCTCGAACGGGCAGAGCATGGAGAGCGAATTGATCAGCAGCTCGTCCTCCGCCTGTCCGAGGTTGTCCCAGTCGGTGCGCAGGTCCTCCTGCCGGAAATAGCGTTTGAGCAGGTCCATGAACGCCTCCCGATCGAGCGCGGGATCGTGTTCGCTCGCGCCGAGATCCGCGCGGAAATCCGACCAGTCGACGATGAACCGGCGATAGGGCAGGAATCCCGTCGCCTCCCGCAGCGTGCGGAAGCGGGAAATGCCGGTGAGCGTGATCATGTAACGCCCGTCCTCGGTCTCCGAAAACCCCGTCAGCCGCCCGGCGCAGCCGATCGCGTTGAGCTTGCCCTCCGCGACCCCGCCACGCGGCTGGATCATACCGATCAGACGCGTTGAGCTCTTCAGGCAGTCCTCGATCATCTGGAGATACCGCGGCTCGAAGATGTGCAGCGGAAGCCGCGACCGGGGCAGCAGAAGCGCTCCGGGGAGCGGAAAGACGGGAATCGTCTCGGGAAGGTCGGCCGCGTTCAGCATGGGCCTAAGGATAGAACGCCGACCCTGTCAGGCAAATATCATGGAGGACAATTTGCGCCGCCCGTTCAGCACGATCGGATCGTTCGGCTTGAGGCTGTCGAAGATCTTGAAAAGCTGCTCCTTCACCGCCCCGCCGTTCCAGTCGCGATCCTGCCGGAACGCCGCGAGAAGGACATCGACCGCCTCCTGGACCTGACCGCTGGCATGGAGCGCCACGGCAAGGTCGAAACGTGCCTGCATGTCGGCCGGATTGGCCTCCACCTTCGCCATCAGTTCCGCGACCGGGCCGGCATTCTCCGCCTCCCGCGCCAGCGCGATCTGTGCGCGCACGCCCTCGATCGCCGCATCGGTCGCGGCTGCCGCCGGAACACCGTTCAGCACCGCCTCCGCCTGCTCGATCTCCCCCTTCGCGAGATAGCCGCGCGCAAGCCCGGCGAAGGCCGCGGCAAGGTCGGGATCCTCCTCGAGAATGGCGGCGAAGGTCTGCATCGCGTCATCCACGGCACCGGCCTCGAGCATCTCCTCTGCCGCAGCCACCGCCTCGGCAAGCCCGCCGTCCCCCGTGAGGTCCACGAGCTTCTTCACGAAATCCTTGATCTGCGAGGGCGGCAGGGCGCCCTGGAACCCGTCCACCGGCTGCCCCTTGTAAAAGGCATAGACGGTCGGGATCGACTGCACCCGCATCTGGCCCGCGATCATCTGGTTCTCGTCCACGTTGACCTTCGCCATCAGAACCTTGCCACCCGCCGCCTCGACCTCGGCCTCGAGCGCGGGCCCGAGCTGGCGGCAGGGGCCGCACCAGGGTGCCCAGAAATCGACGATGACCGGAACCTCCTGCGAGGCGTCGATCACATCCGCCATGAAAGTGGCTTCCGTCACGTCCTTGACATAAGCGCCATGCGCCGCAGCGCCGTTCGGTTGACCGAGTTCCATCTCGCAGATCTCCCCGTTTGACTGTGTAGCTGCCAGAGCTGTTCCTGCGCGATATATGCGCCCGCCCTGCCGGAATTTAAAGATCGAAGCTCGCAAAGACCGGGGCGTGGTCCGACGGCTGCTCCCATCCGCGCGCGGTCCGCAGGATGCGCGAGCCGTGCCCCGCGTTCGAGATGTCGGGCGTCGCCCAGACATGATCGAGCCGCCGGCCCTTGTCGGCCGCGTCCCAGTCCTTCGCCCGATAGGACCACCAGGAATAGAGCTGCCCTTCGGGAATGTCCTGCCGCGTGATGTCCACCCACCGGCCCGCGTCCTGCGCCGCGCCCAGATGCTCGACCTCGACCGGCGTATGCGACACGATCTTCAGAAGCTGCTTGTGGTTCCACACGTCGTCCTCGCGCGGCGCGATGTTCAGGTCTCCGACAAGGATCGACCTCTCCGGCGCGACCGCGTGGAAGGCATCGCGCATCTCCGTAAGGTAGTCGAGCTTCTGCCCGAACTTCTCGTTCACCTCGCGATCCGGCACGTCGCCGCCTGCGGGCACGTAGAAATTGTGGATCACCACCCCGTTCTCGAGCTCGGCCGCGATATGCCGCGCATGGCCCAGCGCGGCATAGTCATAGGCGCCCACCTCCCTGAGCGGCAGTTTCGACAGGATCGCCACGCCGTTGTACCCCTTCTGCCCGCGCGCGACCATCTGGGTGTAGCCCAGGGCCCGGAAACGCTCCACCGGGATCTTCTCCACCGGCGACTTGCATTCCTGGAGGCACAGGATGTCGGGCCCCTCCTCTTCGAGAAGCCTGCACACGATCGGTTCGCGCAGACGCACGGAATTGATGTTCCAGGTGGCGAGAGTGAACGGCATGTGGGCTCCTCGGTTCGTGGCGCGCAGAGCCTAATCGGCCTTGCGCCGCGATGCCACCCGGAATCCGGCAAAGCTCCCCCGCGAAGAATGCCGATGGAATCTCCAAGAAAAATGCCCGGCTCCTGGGAGCCGGGCAAAGTGAGTATCGGAACGAGGGAATGCGCATCCGTCCCCCGATGCGCCGGGGCTTCGACATTCCAACCCGCGAGCGGCCGGAAGGTTCCGCCGAATCTCACTCCCGCCACGACGGCAGGGCCCGCGCGCGGAAAAGCGCGAAAAAAAGCCCGGCTCCTGGGAGCCGGGCAAAGTCGGGAACGAGGGACATGCGCATCCTACCCCGATGCGCGAGGGCTTCTGTCGTCTCAACCCGCGGGCGCCGGACAGGTTCCCGCAGGTCGGAAAAATCTCACGAGGCGAGCCGGTAGCCGCCCGATTCCGTCACCAGGAGCCGCGCGTTAGAGGGATCGGGCTCGATCTTCTGGCGCAGGCGGTAGATATGGGTTTCGAGCGTGTGCGTGGTCACCCCCGCGTTGTACCCCCAGACCTCGTGCAACAGCACGTCCCGCGGCACGACCCCCTCGGTCGAGCGGTAGAGGAACTTCAGGATGTTCGTCTCCTTCTCCGTCAGGCGGATCTTCTTGTCATCCGCGGTGACGAGCATCTTCTGCGCCGGCTTGAACGTATAGGGCCCGAGCTGGAAGACGGCCGCCTCGGATTGTTCATGCGTGCGCAGCTGCGCGCGGATCCGGGCGAGCAGGACCGGGAACTTGAACGGCTTCGTCACATAGTCGTTCGCCCCCGCATCGAGGCCGAGGATCGTATCCGCATCAGTATCGTGGCCGGTGAGCATGAGGATCGGCGACTTGACCCCCGACTTGCGCAACCGCTTGCACAGCTCGCGGCCATCGGTATCGGGCAGTCCGACGTCGAGAATGATCAGGTCGTAATGCCCGTCCTTCGATTTCTCCATCGCCGCCGCACCGCTGTCGGCTTCGAACACGTCGAAATCCTCGGTCATCACGAGCTGCTCGCTCAGCGCGTCGCGCAAGTCGTCGTCGTCGTCGACGAGAAGAATCTTTTTCAGAGTGGCCATTGATGGGCCTCCTTTTTCCGTGTCTTGCCCGTGATGTGCGTCCCTCGGGGGTCCGCGGCAAGATTTGCAACATCCGGATCACGCAAGCGTGTGAAGATCGTGCGCCATGTTTCACTTTGTGTCAGGACTCGCTAGATGAAGGAACCTTCACACCGGACGGAAATCCCATGAGCCTCGCTCTGAGCCTGCCCGAAACCCTCGCCCGCGCCCGTGCCGACCTCAGGATGGGCGTGCCCGTCGTGCTCGAGACCGGAACCGGCGCCGCAATCGCCGTGGCGGCCGAAGGCGTGTCCGACAGCCGTCTTGCCGACCTGCGCGCGCTCGGCGCGCCCTATCTCGCCATCACCACCCGGCGGGCGGAAACACTTGCGGCGCGGCCCTATGACGGCGATCTCGCCCGGCTCGTCGTGCCGCAGGACGCCGACGTGACCTGGATCGAGGCCGTCGCGGACCCGGCGGACGACCTCACCCACCCGATGAAGGGACCATTCCGCTCCGCCCGCGGGGGCGACGCCGCCTGCGCGCGGGCCGCCATCGCGCTGGCCAAGACCGCGCGGCTCCTCCCGGCCGCGCTCATGGTCGATGTCCCCGACGCCCCCGCGCTCGCCTTCGCCAACGGGCTGACGATCCTTCCGGTGGACCGCGCCATGCCGCTCATGGCCGATCTGGCCCCGCTCGCCGATGTCATCCATGCCCGCGTCCCCCTGCTCGCCGCGGAGAATTCCCGCGTTCACGTCTTCCGCCCCGACGATGGCGGCGAGGAACATTTCGCCGTGGAGATCGGCCGGCCCGACCGCGCGAAGCCTGTCCTCGCGCGGCTGCATTCGGCCTGTTTCACCGGCGATATACTCGGCTCCCTCAAATGCGACTGCGGACCGCAGCTCAACGCGGCGCTGTCCCAGATGGGCGAAGCGGGCGAAGGCGTGCTTCTCTATCTCAACCAGGAAGGCCGCGGCATCGGCCACGCCAACAAGATGCGCGCCTATTCGCTTCAGGATCAGGGCTTCGACACGGTCGAGGCCAACCACCGGCTCGGCTTCGAGGACGACGAGCGCGATTTCCGCATCGGCGCGGCGATTCTCAAGGAAATGGGATTTTCCTCCGTCCGGCTGCTGACCAACAACCCCAACAAGATCGCGCGGATGACGGATCAGGGCGTCACCGTCACCGAACGCGTGCCGCTCAGGGTGGGGGAAAACCGCTACAACGCCGCCTATCTCGCGACCAAGGTGCGCAAGTCGGGACACCTGCTGTGACCTTCTCCCCGCGCGACATCGTCGTCACCCGCTGGGGCGCCCGCTTCATGGGGCGCCGCTTTCCCTGCGCCATCGGCAAGGGCGGGATCGTCGCCGACAAGCGCGAGGGCGACGGCGGCACGCCGGCGGGCATCCATCGCCTGCCCGCCCTGCTCTACCGCCCGGACCGCGTTCCCGCCCTGCCGGGACGGCAGATCGGCCCGCGCGACCTGTGGTGCGACGCGGGCGATCATCCGGCCTACAACCACCTCGTCCGCGCGCCCTTCGCGGCAAGCCACGAGCGCATGCGCCGCGCCGACCGCCTCTATGACCTCGTCATCCTCACCGACTGGAACTGGCCTGAGGCGACGCCCGGAAAGGGCTCTGCCATCTTCGTGCACCGCTGGCGCAAGCCGCGGCACCCGACCGAGGGCTGTGTCGCCTTCCGGGCCGATCACCTGCGCTGGATCGCAGAGCGGATCACGCCGGAGACGCGGCTGGTCATCCGGTGATCCGGTGCCCGACGCAAGCCCGACGCCAGGCCGACGCAAATCCGACAGCCGGTTTCAGGCATAATCCCGCGCTCCGAAGATCGCGGAACCGACCCGCACATGGGTCGCTCCCTGCGCGATCGCACTCTCGAAATCGTCGGACATGCCCATCGACAACCCCGCAATCCCGTTGCGTTTCGCGATCTTCGCCAGCAGTGCAAAATGCAAAGACGGCTCCTCATCGACGGGCGGAATACACATCAGCCCCTCGATCGGGAGCCCCAGATCCCGGCACTCCGCGATGAAGCCATCCGCCTCCCCCGGCCGCACCCCGGCCTTCTGCGGCTCCTCCCCGGTGTTGACCTGGATAAAGAGCTTAGGACAACGTCCCAACTCCTCCGCGATCCGCGCGATGCTCCGCGCGAGCCGCGGCCGGTCGAGCGTGTGAATCGCGTCGAACAGCTCCATCGCCTGACGCACCTTGTTGGTCTGCAACGGGCCGATGAGATGCAGCTCGACCCCCTGGAACCGCGCCCTGAAAGCCGGCCATTTCCCCGCCGCCTCCTGCACCCGGTTCTCGCCGAAGACACGATGCCCCTGCTCCAGAACCTCGAGGACGCGCGCGTCCGGCTGGACCTTGGACACCGCGATCAGCGTCACGCTCTCCGGCGCGCGGCCGACACGCTCCGCCTCCGCCGCCACCCGCGCCCTGATCTCCTGAAGCCCCATATCTGCCTCCAAATCCTCGATAATCCACACTCCGTGGAGTTCTATGCTCCCTTCGCACCAAGGCGCAACAGGTGTGTGACCAAGTTGCATCATTTTGGCGGGAGCTTGTCACGCGACCTCGCGTTTGCTTGACCGAAAAGTCATCTGGGCGCATTCCTCTGGCCATGTGTCGGGTAAGCCGGCATGCCTGATATTCAAAATCCACGAGGGAAAAAATGAAAAAGATCCTTCTTTCTTCCGCCGCCATCGTCGCCTTCGCCGGCGCCGCGGCCGCTGAAGTGTCCTGGTCCGGCAAGGCCGAGATCGGCTACAACGACGATTACGAAGACGGCTTCTACATCGATTCCGACATCTACATCACCGCGTCGCAAGAGCTGAACAACGGCTGGACCGCGGAACTGACCTTCGGCATCGAGCTGAACGACACCAACAACGACGATGACGAAGAAGACGGCTTCAACGCCGACGACAACGATCTGACCCTCAGCATCTACAACGACATCTACAACTTCACCTATGGTGATACCGAATACGCGCCGATTTCCTACTGGAGAGGCGTGTCGGACATGGTCGCTGACGGTGTCAACGAATACGACGACGAATCCGTGGTCCGTTTCGACGCTGACTTCGGCACCATCAAGGGCGGCATCTCCGCCACCGTCGACAATGATACGGGCGATCTCTACAGCGTGGGCGTCGGCTTCCAGGCTGACTTCGACACCTTCTACGTCTCCGGTATCTATCAGGAAGAAGACGAGGATCTCCTGGATGCTTGTGACGCCGACGGGCTCCCGGCTGGCTGTGACCCGGATACCATCCAGGATGATGATATCCTTGACAACCTCGCCCAAAACGGCGGCGACCTGAACGGCGACGGCATCTGGGGCCTCTCCGTGGGCACCGTGTTCGCTGGCGCCGATGTCCGTCTCGCCTACGCCTCCAACGATACCGACGACACGGAATCCGTGGGTGTCCAGGTCTCCTACCCGATCGGCCCGGTCACCCTCACCGGCTATTACGTGTCGGAAGACCAGGATCGCTCCTGGGGTGACGACTACACCTATGGCCTGACCGCCCTCTACGCCGACGGCCCGGTCACCGTTCTCGCCCACTACGAATCCTACGGCGGCGAAGAAGAATACAACCTCGAAGGCGCCTATGACTTCGGCTACGGCCTGGTTGTGACTGCCGGTTACATCGACGGTGACGACGAAGGCGATGACGACTTCGCGACCTACGTCGTGGCCGAATACGACCTCGGCGGCGGTGCGTCCTTCCTCGCCTCCTATGCCGATGCGAACTCCGACGCGGCCGAGTCCACCGACGACATCGACACCGGCGTCGGCGGCTACGAGCTGTATTCCGGCGGCACGCTGGCTCTGACCTTCGAATTCTGATCCCTTCCGGATCCGGATTTACGGGGGCCGCCCTTCGGGGCGGCCCTTTTCTTTTGCAATCTGGACACTTGTTCCCGCGTCCAACCGGTTATACGGTTGCCGCGATCTGGAAAGAGGGGAGCCCCTGCATGTTTCGCCGTATTCACGTCCTGGCCGCCGGCCTCGCCGCAACGCTGACACTCGCGGGCTGTGGCAGTTTCGGCTCGCTCGGCGACAGCATCGGCTCCGGCCCCTTCTCCGGCGGACGGACCGTCACCACCGCCACAGGCGAAGAGGAGGTCGTGGACACGCGCAGCACCGCGCAGGTGGTCGAGACCCCGCCGGGCGAAACCGTCATCGTCGAACAGCCGAGGCGCCGCATCCTCTTCGGCGGCGGGCGCGGCTCGATCGAGGATCGCGTGCAGGTGAACAAGTATATCTGGAACGCCGCGCTCGACGTGCTTTCCTTCCTGCCCGTGCAGGAGGCCGATCCCTTCACCGGCGTCATCATCACCGGCTACGGCACGCCGCCGGGCGGCGGCACGGCCTATCGCGCGGTGGTCCATGTCACCGATCCGGCGCTCGACGCGCGCACGCTGAACCTGTCGCTTTACACCCGCTCCGGCGCGGTGAGCGCGGAAACCGTCCACGCCGTCGAGGACGCGATCCTGACCCGCGCACGGCAGCTCCGCACAGGCCAGTAAGCACGCGTTCCGACTGGACCGCGGACGCTCCACGTTTTAAGACAACGCCGGGCCGGACGCCCGGCGTTTTTACTGACACTCCCGAAGGACTTCCCATGAGCCGCTACGCGCCGAGTGAGATCGAACCGAAATGGCAGACCGCCTGGACCGAGGCGGAGGTCTTCCTCGCGAAACGCGACGAGACGAAGCCGAAATACTACGTGCTCGAGATGTTTCCCTATCCTTCGGGTCGCATCCATATCGGCCATGTGCGCAACTACACGATGGGCGACGTGGTGGCCCGGTTCAAATCCTCCACCGGTCATAACGTGCTGCACCCGATGGGTTGGGACGCCTTCGGCATGCCGGCGGAAAACGCGGCGATGGCCTCCGGCGGGCATCCCGGCACCTGGACCTACCAGAACATCGACACGATGCGCGAACAGATGAAGCCGCTTGGCCTCTCGATCGACTGGACGCGCGAATTCGCAACCTGCGATCCCGAATATTATGGCCAGCAACAGGCGATGTTCATCGACATGCTGCACAAGGGGCTGGTCTATCGCAAAAACGCCACCGTGAACTGGGATCCGGTGGACATGACCGTGCTCGCCAACGAGCAGGTGATCGACGGCTGCGGCTGGCGGTCCGGCGCACCGGTGGAACGGCGCGAACTGGTGCAGTGGTTCTTCAAGATCTCGGACTATTCCGAGGATCTGCTCGACGCGATCGACGGGCTCGACAACTGGCCCGAAAAGGTCAAGACGATGCAGCGCAACTGGATCGGGAAATCGCGCGGCCTGCAATTCGCCTTCTCCCTGATCGACCGGCCGGAGGGCGCGGACCGGGTGGAGGTCTACACCACCCGCCCGGACACGCTCATGGGCGCCTCCTTCGTCGGCATTTCCTCCGATCATCCGCTGGCAAGGAAACTCGCCGCAGACGATCCCGAGATTGCCGCCTTCTGCGAGGAATGCCGCAAGGGCGGCACCACCGAGGAAGCCATCGAGAAGGCCGAGAAGCTGGGGCTGGACACCGGGCTGACCGTGCGCCACCCGTTCGACACGTCCTGGAAGCTGCCGGTCTATATCGCGAATTTCATCCTGATGGATTACGGCACCGGCGCGATCTTCGGCTGCCCGGCACACGACCAGCGCGATTTCGATTTTGCAACGAAATATGGCTTGCCGATCACCTATGTCTTCGAACCCGTCGAAGGCGAGCTGAACACGAAGGAAGCCTTCGTCCCGCTCAAGTCAGAGAAGGTCCGCTACATCCGCGGCTTTGCCGGCGACGAGATCCAGACCGGCGAGGAGGGCGTCGAGACGGCGGTCGATTTCTGCGAAGCAAACGGCGTCGGCCATGGCGTGACGAAATTCCGCCTGCGCGACTGGGGCCTGTCGCGGCAACGCTACTGGGGCTGCCCGATCCCGGTGGTCCATTGCGAGAGCTGCGGCGTCGTCCCGGAGAAGAAGGAGAACCTTCCCGTCCGGCTTCCCGAGGACGTCACGTTCGACGTGCCCGGCAATCCGCTCGATCGTCACCCGACCTGGCGCAACACGACCTGCCCGCAATGCGGCGGCGCGGCGCTGCGCGAGACGGACACGATGGACACCTTCGTCGACAGCTCGTGGTATTACGCCCGCTTCACCGCGCCACACGCGAACACGCCGACGGTGAAGGAGGACGCGGAATACTGGATGAACGTCGACCAGTATATCGGCGGGATCGAGCACGCGATCCTGCACCTGCTCTATTCGCGCTTCTTCGCGCGCGCGATGAACGAGACCGGGCATCTGCCGGACAAGTCCCGCGAGCCGTTCAACGCGCTGTTCACGCAGGGCATGGTGACCCACGCGATCTATCAGACCCGCGGCGCAGACGGGCGGCCGAAATACCATTATCCCGAAGAGGTCGAGCTGCGCGACGGCAAGGGCTATCTCAAGGACGGCGCAGAGGTGGAGATCGTGCCTTCGGCCAAGATGTCGAAATCGAAGAACAACGTCGTCGATCCGGTCGCGATCATCGAACAATACGGCGCGGACACCGCGCGCTGGTTCGTCCTGTCCGACAGCCCGCCCGAGCGCGATGTGGAATGGACCGCGGCGGGCGCCGAAGCCGCGAACAGGCATCTCGCCCGCGTCTGGCGGCTGGCCGCCGAGCTGGAGAGCATGCCGGAGACAGGCGAAGGCGACGAGGATCTCTTGCGCGCGACGCACAAGGCGATGTTCGAGGTGACCCAGGGCATCGAGAGCTTCGGCTTCAACAGCTCCATCGCGAAGCTCTACGCCTTTACCAACGCCGTGTCGAAATCGAAGGCGGGGCGCGAGGCGAAACGGTTCGCGCTCAGGACCATGGCACAGCTCATGTCGCCGATGACGCCGCATCTCGCGGAGGAGATGTGGGCCATGCTCGGCAGCGAGGGGCTCGTTGCGCAGGCGCCCTGGCCCGTGCCCGACGAGGCGATGCTCGTGGAGGACAGCGTGACGCTTCCGATCCAGATCAACGGCAAGCGGCGCGACGAGATCACCGTGCCGAAGGACATGCCGAAGGAAGAGGTTGAAAAGCTGGTTCTGGCGAACGAAGCTGTGCAGAGGGCGCTCGAGGGCGGGCAGCCCAAAAAGCTCATCGTCGTGCCGGGTCGCATCGTCAATGTCGTCATTTGATCGCCGCATCTTTCTGCTCTCGGCCATGGCCCTCACGGGCTGTGGCTTTACCCCCGCCTATGCGCCGGGCGGCGCGGGACGGGCGCTGAGAGGCCGGGTCGCGATCGACGCGCCCGACACCCGCGAAGGCTATGCGCTCGTCGAACAGCTCACGAAGTCCTTCGGCACCCCGACGTCTCCCGCCTACCGGTTGAGCTATCGCATCCGGACCGAACGGAATTCCGTGGGCATCACCCGCGATCAGGAGATCAGCCGCTATCACATCACCGGACGGGTGGCCTATACGCTGACGGAAATCGCCGGGGGCACGCCGGTGGCGAGCGGCGAGGCGCAGAGCTTCACCGCTTATTCCGCCACGGGCTCCACCGTCGCCTCCGTCACGGCGCCGCGCGACGCCTATAGCCGGCTGATGGTGATCCTCGCCGATCAGATCGTAAGCCAGATCCTCGTCCAGACCGGGACGGAGGCATGAAACTCTCTGCCCGCGATGCCATCGGCTATTTCGCAAAGCCCGATCCGAACAAGGCGGGCCTGCTTCTCTACGGTCCCGACACGATGCGGATCGCACTGCGCCGGCAGGAGGTGATCGCCGCGCTCATCGGCCCGCAGGGCGAGGAGGAAATGCGCCTGACCCGCATCGGCGGCGGAGAGCTTCGCAAGGACAAGGCGCTGCTGATGGACGCGATGAAGGCGGTGGGCTTCTTTCCCGGACCGCGCGTCGCCTTCGTCGAGGAGGCGACGGACCAGATCGCCGACATGGTCAAGGAGGCGTTGTTCGACTGGCGCCCCGGCGATGCCCAGATCGTCGTCACCGCCGGACAGCTCAAGGCCAGTTCCAAACTGCGCAAGCTCTTCGAAGGCCATCCCTCCGCCTATGCCATCGCGATCTATGCCGATCCGCCCTCGCGCGCGGAAATCGAGGCGACGCTCGAGAAGGCGGGCGTAGCCAATATCTCCCGCGAGGCGATGACGGATATCGAGGCCCTGTCGCGCACGCTTGATCCCCGCGATTTCCGCCAGACGCTCGACAAGCTCGCGCTCTACAAGTTCGGCGACACGAATCCGGTGACGAGCGAAGACGTGCAGACCTGCGCGCCGGCCACGTCCGAAGCGGAGGTGGACGACGTGCTGAATGTCGTGGCCGAGGGGCGTGCCACGGAACTCGGTCCGCTCATGGTGAAGATCGACGGACAAGGCATCGATCCGGTCACGCTGTCGATCTTCGCCATGCGCCATTTCCGCACGCTCCACGCCGCCGCCTCCGATCCCGGCGGCGCCGCTGCGGGTATCGGGCGCGCGCGTCCGCCGATCTTCGGCCCGCGCCGCGACCGCATGGTGCGCCAGGCTTCGACCTGGGGGATGCACAAGCTCGAGACGGCACTCGGGATCCTCACGGAGACCGATCTCACCCTGCGCTCCTCGTCGAAAGCGCCCACTTTCGCCGTCATAGAGCGCGCCTTCATCCGGCTTGCGATGCTCGCGCAACGGCGCTGAGCGGAATTCCACAGGCCCGCGGATTTGACCTCGCAGAAATGCGCACCCATGTCTGGCGGAAAGGAGAGGCCCATGATCCCCTATTCCCTGCTCGACCTCGCTCCCGTGCCCGAGGGCGCGACCATTGCTCAAGCGCTGAGGAACAGCGCGGATCTCGCGCGCCACGCCGAGGACTGGGGCTATAACCGGTACTGGCTGGCGGAACACCACAACATGCCGGGCATCGCCTCCGCGGCCACGGCCGTGGTGATCTCCCATATTGCGCAGCACACACAGACGATGCGGGTGGGCGCGGGCGGCATCATGCTGCCGAACCATGCGCCCTTGCAGGTGGCAGAGGCCTTCGGCACCCTGCGCGAACTCTATGGCGACCGGATCGACCTCGGCGTCGGACGCGCGCCGGGCACGGACATGCCGACCGCGCGTGCGCTGCGCCGCAACCTCCTCCCCGGTCAGGCGAATGCGGAAAGCTTCCCGCAGGATGTGCAGGAACTCATCGCCTACCTCGGCGACATGCCCGATGATGCGCCCGTGCATGCCTTTCCCGGACAAGGCACGCATGTCCCGGTGTGGATGCTCGGCTCCTCCACCTATGGCGCGGAACTGGCGGCGCTCCTCGGCCTGCCCTATGCCTTCGCCTCCCATTTCGCGCCCGCGGCACTCGACCAGGCGGTGCGCATCTATCGCGACCTGTTTCGCCCCTCCGATCTTCTCGACAAGCCCTATTTCATGCTCGCGACCAACATCTTCGCTGCGGAAACCGCGGAGGAGGCGTTGTTCCTGCGCTCCTCCATGATGCTGACCTTCGCCAATCTGCGCATGGGGCGGCCCGGCAAGCTGCCGCACCCTGTGAAGGACGTCGCCAGCGTCATACCGAAACAGTTCCTGCCCGCGCTCGAAGCGATCTTCGACGTCTCCGCGACCGGCACTCCGGACATGGTGCGCGATCAGATGGAGGCCCTGCTCCGGCGCTATCAGCCCGACGAGGTCATCATCACCGGCAATATCCATGACCATGCGGCCCGGCTGCGCTCCTTCGAGATCGCCGCGGAGGTCATGAAATCGCTCTGAGTGCCCCGAGCGCGGCATGGCGGCCCGTGGCCAGACAGGCGGTCAGGAGATAGCCGCCGGTCGGCGCGTCCCAGTCGAGCATTTCGCCTGCAAAGAACCATCCCGGCCTCGCCCTCGCCTCGAGATCTTCGGTGAGACTGTCGAACCTCACACCTCCCGCCGTCGAGATCGCCTCGTCCATCGGGCGAGGCACCGCGCCCGTCATCTCGAGCCGTTTCAGCGCCCGCGAAAGATCCTCCGGCTGCGGCCCCGCGAATTCCATCAGCAACGCGCGCTTTTCCGGCGGGAGGCGGAAGGCGCGGGACAGAAACCGGCTCGTGCTCTCCTTCGGCTTGCGCCGCGCCAGCGCCTCCTGCACCTTCATGTCGGGCCAGTCCGGCAGGAGATCGACATACAGCGGCGCGCCCTCCCGGATCTCCCGCGTGAGCGCATAGATCCCGCCGCCTTCCAGCCCGCTGGACGAGATCACGAATTCGCCGCGGCTTTCCAGCTCCCCCGCATGCAGCCTCACGCCCTTCACCGGCCGACCGAAATGCGGGCGCATGTGCGGCGTCCACCGGATCGACAGGCCAACGTTCGATGCCGCGAAGGGCGTGAGCGCGACGTGGGGCGACAGGAGGTCCGTCCAGGCGCCCGTCGAGCCCAGTCTGGCCCAGCTCGCACCGCCGAGGGCAAAGACGACGACCCCTGCCGACACGCAATGCACACCGTCGGGTGTGTCGAATTCCACCGCATCGCCTAGCCCGGCCATACGCCAGTTTCGCCGCAATTCGACGCCCTGCCCGTCGAGCCGCGCAAGCCAGGCGCGCAGGAGCGGAGAGGCCTTCATCGCCCTCGGAAAGACACGGCCGGAAGACCCGGTGAACATCTCCTGGCCAAGATTCTCGGCCCAGCCGATCACCTCCCGCGGTCCGAAGGCCGCGAGGGCGGCCTGCAAGGCGGGCGGTCGCGGACCATAGGCAGACATAAAGCGCGGGATCGGCTCATCCTTCGTCAGGTTCAGTCCCGATTTCCCCGCCATGAGAAACTTGCGCGCGGGTGATGGCTTTGCCTCCGCAACCACGGTGCGGAGGCCCGCGGCACCGAGCATCTCCGCGGCCATCAGCCCGGCAGGCCCCGCGCCGACGACAAGGGCGTCAACCTGTTCTGGCGGCTGGCTCACGACGGGATCAGCGCCTTGATCCCTGCCACATGGGCGGGATCGGCCGCACGTGCCGCCTCGGCGAGGGCAAGAACGGCCTCCGGCTGCTCCGACGCCGGAACGAGGCGATCGACAAGCCCCCAGCCGAGCGCCTCTTCGGCAGAGACCTTCTGACCCGCCATGAGGATCATCTTGGCCCGCGCGGGACCGACGAGCGTGCTCAGGCGCAGCGGATCGGAGGGTTGCGGCAGGAAACCGAGTTTCATCACCGGATAGAAGAAATGCGCACCGGGATCCGCAATCCTGATGTCACAGGCGAGCGCCATTCCGAAGGCGCCGCCGGCCAGCGTGCCGTTGAGCGCAGCGATGGTGAGGCAGGACAGGGCCGCGATCCGCCCCGACAGCTCCTCCCAGAGCGGCGAGGTAGCAAGACCGTTGCGCGCCTCCTCGAGATCCGCCCCGGCGGAGAATACTTTGCCCGCTCCCGTCAATACCAGAACCTTCGCCCCGCCCGCAGCAGCCGCAGCGATCTCGCACAGTTGCGTCAGCATGTCGGCGGTCAGGGAGTTGGCCTTTTGCGGCCGGGTCAGGGTCGCGGTCCAGAGATCGCCGTCCTTTCGAAGCTCGATCATGCGACCAGCCCCAGCCTGCGGCGAAAATCCTCGTCGCGGAGTTGCAACTCCTCGCCCAGATGCCGGTCCGCCTCCGGGCCGCACATCCACAGCAGCGCGTGAGCGGGCCAATCGGGCGGAATATGCTCCGACCAGTCGAGCTGGCTGACGGGATTGACACCCGAGGCCCTGATCTCCCGCTGCATCTGTGTCGCGACCGTACCCGGCGAGAGGCCCATGGCGCGAATGCCTTGCGCGCGCTCCTCGTGATCGAGCATCGCCGTCAGCATCGCCACCCCGGCCTTCGAACTGCAATAGGCGCTCCAGCCCTCGACGGGGCGATGCGCCGCGCCCGAGGAGATCGTGAGAACGGTGCCGCCGCCACGGGACACCATACCCGGCACGACGCGACGCATGGCGTGGAACACGCCCTTGAGATTGACGTCGAGCGCCGCGCCGTAGGCGGCCGGATCGGTCTCTCGAAGGCGCGAGATCGGCTCGATCACCCCGGCATTGTTCACCAGCACGTCGACGGGGCCGAGTTCGGCCTCGATCCGGCCGACCGCGGCGTCGATCGCGTCATACTCCGCGACATCGCAACTGAGGGAGAGGGCATCGCCCCCGATCTCCCGCGCGATCCGTGCCACCGCATCGGCACTGCGCGCGAGCAAGGCGACCCTCGCCCCGGCCTCCGCGAAGAGCCGCGCGGTCGCCTCTCCGATACCGCGGCTCGCGCCCGTCACGAGCGCGGTCTTTCCGGTGAGATCCGTCATGGTGCTGTCTCCCTCACGTTTCCCTCCGAGCTTACTCACAGCATTGTCGGGGTTCCAGTCTTGACCCCCCCGACAAAGAAGGAAACTGTGGGGCCGACCTTTTCGGGAGAAGAAGAAATGCAATCCAGAATCCTTGCCGCCGCCCTGTCCACGACCTGCCTCGTCGGTGCGCCGGCCCTTGCCGACGTCACGCCGGAGGACGTCTGGGAGTCCTATCGGGACATGATGACCGCCACCGGCATGGAAGTCAGCGCCGACGAAAGCCGCGATGGCGAGACGCTGGTCGTCCGCAACATGATCTACAGCATGACGATCGAGACGCCCACGGGCCCCGTCACGACGAGCGCGACCGCACCCGAGCTGCGGTTCGAGCAGCTGCCCAGGGGAGAGGTGAGCCTGCGCTTCGCCTCCCCCATCACCACCATATCGCGCGTGCCGGAGGATCCGGCACTCGGCACCCCCGCCTTTGAAAGCCGTGCCGAAATGACCATCGAGGGCGAGACCGTGGTCTCCGGCGATCCCCGCGATATGGTCTATGCCACGCAGGGAGGTGCCGTCGTGATGACGAGCGCACCGGTCGAAGTCGACGGACAGCAGCTCCAGCCGGGCGTCCGTCTGGCGATCGACCAGATCGACGGCAACTTCTCCCTGGTGCGCGAGCAGGAAACCCTGCGCTCGGAGACCGATTTCACCGCCGGCACCTTTACCTACGGGATCGACCCGTTCACCTCCGAAGGCGCCACGGTCGAGGCCGCCTTCACCGCCTCCGGCATCACCGGGACGGGCAATTTTTCCATCTCGGACGCGGGCACGCCGGGCGACATGGCCGCCTTCCTCGGCGGGGGCGTGATGGATTTCACGCTCAAGGCGGGCAAGAGCAGTTCGACCATGCGCGTCACCGGCGCCGAGGACAACGCGCCGCTCGATATCCTCGCCAATACCGGCCCGACCGATCTCGCCATCACACTCGACAAGGGCATTCTGACCTATGACGCGGCCGCGCAGAAGGTCGATCTGTCCTTCGCGGGGCCGCAGATCCCCGGCCAGCAGGCGCAACTCGTGGTCAACCGCTATGCCGCCGGGCTCACATTCCCCATGGGGGCGAGCGACGCGGATCAGCCCTTCCGCCTCAAGCTCGCGCTCGAGGAGGTGACGCTGCCGCCGATCGCCTGGGCAATGCTCGACCCGCAGAACGAGATGCCGCACGATCCGGCCACGCTGCGCTTCGAACTCGGCGGCACGGTGCAGAGCGACATCGCGTTCTACGACATGGAGCAGATCAGCCGGCTCGAAAGCGAAGGCGAGGAGGCCGTCACGCCGAAGACCGTGAAGATCCCGGAGCTGTTCCTGTCGCTTGCGGGTGCGCGCATCAGCGGAAGCGGCGACGGCCGGTTCCTCGACAAGGCCCCGGCAATCCCCGGCGGCCTGCCCCCGTTCGCGGGCACCCTGTCGCTCAACCTCAAGGGCGTGCCGACCCTCATCGACCGGCTGGCGAACTCCGGCCTGCTGCCGCAGGAAACGGCCATGTCCGCGCAGATGATGCTCGGCATGTTCGCCCGCCCCGGCGAAGCGCCGGACGAACTCGTCTCCGAGCTCGAGCTGACCGAACAGGGCCAGATCGTGGCGAACGGACAGCCGCTGCCCTTCTGACGTCGGATCCCGCACCGCTTGCATGCGGCCCGCGGGCGGCTTAACTGCTCTTTCGGGGCCCGCACGGCGGGCCTCGGAACGAAAGGGGAGCACATGACCCAGACCCTCGGCGAACTGACACAAGCGCTGCTCGATCAGGCGATGCGGGCGGGCGCGGATGCCGCGGACGCGATCGCGGTGGACGGCACTTCCGTCTCCATCGATGTGCGCGAGGGCGCGCTCGAACACGCGGAACGCTCCGAGGGCGTGGATATCGGCCTCCGGGTCCTGATCGGAAAGCGGCAGGCGACGGTCTCCGCCTCCGACACGCGTCCCGAGACGCTCGCGACCATGGCCGAACGCGCGGTGGCGATGGCCCGGCTCGCACCCGAGGATCCCTTTGCCGGCCTCGCCGATCCGGCACAACTCATCGCGACGACCGACAGCACCACGCTCGATCTCTTCGATCCGTCGGAGCCGCCCTCCCCGGAGGCACTGAAACAGGACGCGCTGCGCGCCGAAGCCGCCGCGCGCCGGATTGCGGGGATCAGCAAGGTCGAGGCCTCTGCCGCCTATGGCGCACGCCGTGTCCACCTGGCGGCGACCAACGGCTTTTCCGGCGGCTACCGGCGCACCGACCGCATGACCTCGGCCGTCGCCATTGCGGGCGAAGGCACGGGGATGGAGCGCGACTATTGCGGCGAAAGCCGGATCTACGGCGCCGACCTGCCGGACCCGGAGGAGATCGGAAGGCGTGCCGCGGAACGAACGGTCGCCCGGCTCGGCGCACGCAAGCCCAAGACCGGGGCCTCCCCCATCCTCTATGACGAACGCGTATCCTCCTCGCTTATCGGCCACCTGCTTGCCGCGATCAACGGCAGCGCCATCGCCCGCGGCGCGAGCTGGCTTCGCGATGCGATGGACGAACCGGTCCTGCCCGAGGGGCTGTCGCTGGTCGAGGATCCCCATCGCCCCCGCACCGCCGCCTCCCGGCTGTTCGATGCGGAAGGCATCGCAACGCGCAAGGCGGCGCTGGTGCAGGACGGCCGGCTGATGGAATGGGTGCTGGATCTTGGCACGGCGCGCAAGCTCGGGCTGGAGACGAACGGCCATGCTGCGCGCGGCGTCTCTTCCGCACCCTCGCCTTCGGTGACGAATGTGGAACTGACCCAGGGCAACAGGACACGCGACGAGCTGATGCGGGAGATGGGGACGGGGCTGCTCGTCACCTCGATGATCGGCGCCTCGATCAACCCCACCACCGGCGACTATTCGCGCGGAGCGAACGGGTTCTGGGTCGAGAACGGCGAAATCGCTTATCCCGTCAACGAATGCACCATCGCGGGCAATCTTCGGGAGATGCTCCGCACGCTCGTGCCCGCGAACGACGCCCGCACCTATCTCAGCCGGGTCGTGCCCTCGCTGCTCATCGAAGGAATGACCGTTGCGGGCGAATGACGATCTCGAGCTCCTGATCGAGGCGGCGAGGAACGCGGGCGACATCGCCCGGCCCTACTGGCGCGCGGAGCCGAAGGCATGGGACAAGGGCGGTGGCGCAGGACCGGTGACGGAGGCCGATCTCGCCGTCGACCGGATGCTGCACGAATACCTGCTCTCCGAGCGGCCGGACTACGGCTGGCTTTCGGAGGAGACGGTGGATACCACCGCGCGTCTCGGCCGGAACAGGGTCTTCATCGTCGACCCCATCGACGGCACCCGCAGCTTCATCGACGGGGATCGCAACTGGGCGCATTCACTTGCCATCGCCGAAGAGGGGGAGGTCGTGGCCGCCGTGGTCTATCTGCCGCTGCGAGACCGGCTCTTCACCGCGACGAAAGGCGAGGGCGCGCGTCTGAACGACGAGACGCTGCACACCTCCGGCCGATGCGATCTCGACGGGGCGCAGGTGCTCGCGACGAGGCATCACCTGCGGGACGAGCACTGGAAGGGCGGGACGCCGAAATTCGTGCACAAGTTCCGCCCCTCGCTGGCCTACCGCCTCTCGCTCGTGGCGCAGGGGCGCTACGACGCGATGCTGACGCTGCGCGAGACATGGGAATGGGACGTCGCCGCCGGAACGCTGATCGTCGCGGAGGCGGGCGGCCGCGTCAGCGACCGCCGCGGCGCCCCGCCACGCTTCAACCGCCCGATCCCGAAGATCGACGGCCTCGTCGCGGGCTGTCCGCCGCTCGCGCAGGGCATCCTCGACCGTCTCGCCTGAGCCTCAGGCGAATTCCGCCATGTCCTCCGCCACGGCGCGGGTCATCGAGGCGATGATGTCGGGATCGGCCGCGTGCACGCGACTCCAGTTCGAGATGAACGGCGTCTCCATCGGATTTTCCAGGAACACGTTGCCCGCACGAATGATGTTGTTGGCGAACATTTCCACGGCCTGCTCCTCCACATGCCGGTCGACGTGCAGACCGTTCATGCGCGCATCGTTGAAATAGGTCTCGATGAGATCGAGGGCGCCGCGGTAATATGTGGCCTTGATCGAGCGGAAGATCTCCTCGGTAAAGACCGTGCCATCGGCGGCGAGCTTGCGATAGAGCGCCTTACAGATATCGACGGACATGCGCGAAAGGCCGGTGGAGGCGTCCTCCTGGCTCAGGTCCTGATGCTTGTGGTCGTAACGGTCGGAGATCTCGACCTGACAGACCGCACGGGGACTGAGATTGCGCCAGGCTTCCGACAGGAGCCCGATCTCGAGACCCCAGTCCGAGGGAATGCGCATGTCCGGCAGGATGGAGGTCCGCATCGCGAATTCCCCTGCGAGCGGGTAACGGAAATCCGCCAGGAAATCGAGATAGTCGCGCGGCCCCAGCACCTTTGCGAGCGCGTGGATCATCGGCGTGACGAGAAGGCGGGAGACACGCCCGTTGAGCTTTCCATCGGCCACGCGCGGATAGAACCCCTTGGACATCTGGTAAGGAAAGGTCGGGTTGGCGACCGGATAGACCAGCCGCGCCAGCAATTCAGCGTTGTAGGTCACCACATCGCAGTCATGCACCGCCACGACGGCGCTGTCGGCACGGGCGATCGTGTAGCCGACGCAGAACCACACGTTGCGCCCCTTGCCCGGTTCCGAGGGCGACAGGTCGAGCTCCCTCAGCCGCGCATCCACCGCCTGGAGCCGCGGCCCGTCGTTCCATAGCACGACATGATCGGCCCGCAGCCGCGAGAAGAACCGGCAGGCATGGCGATATTGCGCCTCGTCCGCCCGGTCGAGGCCGACGACGATCCGATGGATGAACTCGACCTTGTTGAGCTCGTCTATGATGTTCGGAAGCGCATCGCCCTCGAGTTCGGAATAGAGCGACGGCAGGATCAGCGTGATTTTCCGCGTGGCGGCGAAGGCGTTCAGCTCGCGGTTGAGATCCGCTGCCGAGTTGAGCCGAAGGTTATGGAGCGTCGCGACCTGTCCGCCCTGATGGAAATCCGCCATGTTTCAGCCTCTCTGTTCATACTGCTCTGAAATACGTGCCAGAACCGCGCGATTCCAGCCTTCCGGGCCCTGCGCGGCGGTGCGGGTGATCCGCCCCTCCGCCTCGCCGGGAAGCTCCGCGATCCCCGGCCCGTGCAAATTCCTCACGATGACGCCGAAATCCGCCGCCTCGATCATCTCGACATCGTTGGGCGCATCGCCGAGCGCCATGGTGACGGCGCGGGGCGCAATCCCGGCGGCGATCTCCGCCATGCGGTCGGCCTTTGTCGCCCCGAAGGAGAGGGTGAGAAAACGGCCCCCCTGGCGGGCGACGATCCCGCCTTCGGCAAGCGCCGCCTCGAACGCCAACCGCATCTTTTCCGTGCCGCTCCAGAGGCCAGGCTCGGAAAACTGCCTTTGCACCGCAAGCCGCGCCTCCGGCAGGGCAAGGCCCGTGCGTGCGGCGACCTCCTCCACGCTCCAGTCCGAAAATCCCCGGAACGGGGCACGAAGATCCTGCGGCAGCCTGTCGAGACAGGCGAGAATGGCCTCATGGGCATCGCCTTGGACCGGCGCCTCCTGTCCCGCGGGAAGAAGCCCCGCCCCGTTCTCCACGATCGCGGGACAGTCCAAAAAACCCATGTCGGCCCGCAGGGGGGCGATTTCCGCCGCCGTCTTCGAACTCGCGAGCACGAGCGGAAGTCCGAGCGTCTTCATCAGCTTGAGCGCGGGAAGGGCCTGCATCCAGGAATAGCTGTCGTGACAAAGCAGGGTGCCGTCGAGATCGGAAAACACGATCAGTCGCGGAGCGGTCTTGGGGTCCGGTGTCATGGGGCCATGATGTCGCTAACGGTACCCGAGGGAAACAGGCAGCCCGAGGAATTGGTTCCTGCACTCTGCGGCGCGCCCAACAATTAGGCGACGCACCGCTCCTGCCTCCGTCAAATCATCTGTTTCACCTTTCCGGCGAAACGCATTAGGGTGCGCGCACACAGACCGGAGGTGTTCCATGGCCCAAAGACTTCATCTCGTATTCGGCGGGGAGCTCGTCGATCCGTCCAAGACCGTCTTCCGCAACGTGGACGAGATCCACATCGTCGGCATCTTTCCGGATTACCAGAGCGCCCATGCAGCATGGAAAGCCGAGGCACAGCGCACCGTGGACAACGCTCATATGCGCTATTTCATCGCGCATCTGCACCGTTTGAGGGATGAAGAACAGGTGGCCTCGGCCACCGAAGAGCTTGGAGCGTGAGGCCAAGGCCGAATGGCCCGACCACTCCTTCCCCTGTTTCTCTACAAGAGCCTGAACCGGCGTTCGGAGGCGCGTCTTTCCGGCCGGCTTGAACGTCTCGTCGCCGCCGGTCAACTGGCGCCGGAGCTTCGCGACGCCCGCCTCGCATGGAGCCTGCCGGCCCGGCCGAAAGGCCAATTGATTTGGTTGCACGCGGCAACCGCCCCGTCCGTGCGCCCCGCGATGGAGCTTTTTTCCCGCGTAGCGGAGGATCGGGCGGCGGTGCGCGGTCTCGTCACCGTCGGCTCGGGCAACCCCGTGACGTCCGTCGACACGCCCGAAGACTGCGTGGTCGGCCCCGCACCCGAAGAGGACCTGGCCGTGATACGCCGTTTCCTTACCCATTGGGATCCCGACTGCCTCGTCTGGATCGGCGGCAGGTTCCGCCCGCTCCTGATCGACGCGGCGCGGGAGCGCGGGGTGCCCTGCCTGTCGATCGACGCCCTGAAACCCGCGCTCCAGCTCGACACATCGACCCCCTTCCCCGGTCTCAGGTCCGCGATCCTGCGGTGCTTCGACCATGTCTTCGTCGCCAATGCGGAGGCCGCGGTGCCATGGCGCCGGGCCGGGCTCGATCCCGACGCGATCGACGCCGTCGGATTTCTCGAAGAAGGCGGAATGGCGCCCGCCTATGACGAGGAGGTGCTCGAACGGCGGCGCGGCGAGATCGGGACCCGCCCGATCTGGTTCGCCGCACATGTCCGGTCGGGCGAGGTCGGAGAGGTCATCCGGGCGCACAAGCGCGCCCTTCGCCGCGCGCACCGTCTGCTTCTCGTCCTCTCGCTCGCCGATTGCGCGGATATGCCGAGGGTGCTCGAGCAGTTCGAGAGCGCGAACCTGTCCGCTGCCCTGCTCGACCCGGAAACACCGATCCCGGAAGATCTCCAGGTGCTCCTCACCCACCCCGGCAAACGCGACGGCCTCTGGTATCGGCTCGCGCCCGTCTCCTTCCTCGGCAGTTCCCTGACCCCCTCCGGCGGGATCGACCCCTATCCGGCCGCCGCGATGGGATCGGCGATCATCCACGGTCCCCATGTGGCGGATGTCGCGGCCGCCTACGACAGGCTCGGCAAGGCAAAGGCGACGCGGAAGGTGCGCGACGGTTATGAGCTCGGGGAGGAGATCGACCGGCTCCTCGCCCCCGACCAGGCGGCGCTTCTGGCCGCGGCGGCATGGAACATCTCGTCCTCCGGCGCGGAGGCAACCGACCGCGTGGGCGCGGTGATCGAGGAGATTCTGGACCGGCGCGAGGGAGGGGGCACATGAGGGAACCGCGGTTCTGGTCGAACCCGAAGGAGCGGCCCGGCTGGCAGGCCGGGCTCCTGTCCCCGCTCGCCGCGCTCTATGCCCGAGCCACGGCACGGCGCGTCGCGCAGGACGGTTACAAGGCCGGTATCCCGGTCATCTGCATCGGGAACATCAACGCGGGCGGCACCGGGAAGACCCCGACGACCATCGCCCTCGCGCAGCGGCTGATTGCCCGCGGACAACGGCCGCATGTGGTCTCGCGCGGCTATGGCGGACGGCTCGAAGGGCCGGTCCGGGTCGATGAGCGCCGTCATGACGCGGATGCGGTCGGCGACGAGCCGCTGCTTCTGTCGGCCTTTGCGCCGGTCTGGGTCGCAAAAGACCGCGCCGCCGGCGTGCGCGCGGCCGAGGCGGCGGGCGCGAGCGTTGTCCTTCTCGACGACGGCTTGCAGAATCCGTCGGTACGGAAGGATCTCAGCATCGTCGTGGTCGACGCATGGCGCGGCTTCGGCAACGGGCGGGTGATCCCGGCCGGCCCGCTGCGCGAACCCGTCACCACGGGGCTTGCGCGGGGCGACATCCTTTTGTCCATCGGGAATGGACGGGCGCAGGCCAGGTTCGACACCGGCTGGGCCGCATCCGTCCCGATCCCGCGGATCCGGGGCGAACTCG
The DNA here is from genome assembly GCF_000819565.1 of Celeribacter indicus. Classification (NCBI taxonomy): domain Bacteria; kingdom Pseudomonadati; phylum Pseudomonadota; class Alphaproteobacteria; order Rhodobacterales; family Roseobacteraceae; genus Celeribacter; species Celeribacter indicus. Next base: position 395,553 of record NZ_CP004393.1, on the reverse strand, counting down.
CGGTGCTCGAGACCGGCCTCGACTGGCCGGGGCTGCGAGCCGTGGCATTCGCGGGGATCGGCCACCCGGAGAAATTCTTCCGCAGCCTGCGCGAGTTGGGCGTCGAGTTGCTGCGCGCGGAAGCGTTGCGGGATCATCAGCGACTGTCCCTGCCGCTGATGACACGTCTCGAAGCCGAGGCGCGCGCCCTGAACGCGCAGATGGTCACCACGGAAAAGGATGCGGTGCGCCTGCCCCGCGCCTTCCGGATGAAGGTGATCACCCTGCCCGTCAGGCTGGAGCTTGCGGACTGGTCCCCGCTCGACGCCCTGCTGAGCCGTCTGGGGCTGGACTAGCCCCTATTCCGCGAGCTTCGCGTCAAGGATCTCCTTGAGATCCGCATAGCTCATGTTCGAATGTTTCTCTCCGTCGATGACGAGCGTGGGCGTGGCATCGACATTGTGTTCCTCGATCTCGCGGGTGAACTTCGCATAGAGGGCTTCGGCCATCGCGCCGTCATTGAGGCAGGCGTCCAGGTTCTCGTCCGTGAGCCCCGCGCGCTTGCCGATCTTGCGCAGGTTCTCGACGATCTGCATCGTGTCCTTGCCACCGGCGAGCCAGTCCCGCTGCTCGTCGTAGAGCATTTTCTGAACGCCGAAATAGCGCATCTCGCCGCCGCAACGCGCGACCATCGAGGCCCAGAGGCCGAACTTGTCGAAATAAACCTCGCGATAGACGAACCGCAGTTTACCCGTGTCGATATACTCCCGCTTGAGAGGCTCGAAGACGCTCTTGTGGAATTCCGCGCAATGCGGGCAGGTGTAGGAGGCGTATTCGATCAGTTCCACCGGCGCGTCGGCATTTCCCAGCACGAGATCCGGCACCGTGACATCGCTTGCCTCCTGCGCATTGGCCGGAGCGACGATGAAATCCGTCACCGAGGCGGAGGGTTTGAGTGCCAGAACGGCACCCGCGCCAATGGCCGCCGAAGCGGTCGTGAGCATGAAAAAGCGACGATTCATTTGTCTTCCTTCGATTGACTGCGGTGTCGGGCGAGAAAAGTCCCGGCGAATGTTTCGAGCGCACGGCGCAGGGACTCGTCCTGAACACCCTCGGAGAGGGCCTTCGCTTCGGCGAGCGTCTCCGGCGTCGGCGCGGGACGGGCCTTCGGAGCGGCGCGCTCGAAGGCGACCCGGCCTTCGGAGAACCCTCCCGGTGCGGTCTGGGTGACGTGGATCCGGGCGATGGCGCTGTATCCATAGACCGCGTTCACCCTCTCACGGATCCGCGGCACTTCTGCCTGAAGCATCGGCGCATGGGCGCCCGTGGTCAGAAGCGTCAGGACCGCACCGAAGCCGCCCTTCGCATAGGACACCTTCACCGGGCGGGACATGGCGGCGATCCGGGTTCCGACGATCTCTTCCCAATGGGTGAGCAGGCGGGATTGCGAAAAGCCCCGCGCCTCGGTCGCCTCGCGGATACGCGCCTGCAAAAGCCCGGAGGTCATCTCGAACCCCCGCCTGCGGCGTTTTCCGCGCTCTGGTGCGATCGTGTTGCTCATCCCTGCCCATCTGGCTTATCCCGTCACGGTCCTTATCTTAGGGACACGCGCGTAACGCGCCAGAAGAAAGCACATGACGAGAGCTAAAGATTGCGTGACGCACTGAAACAGTCGGAGATTTCCGACCTCCTGCTGGAGTGGTACGACCGGCACGCGCGCAGCCTGCCCTGGCGTGTCAGCCCCGACGCGCGCCGCGCCGGGATCCGTCCCGACCCCTACCGTGTCTGGCTGTCGGAGATCATGCTCCAGCAGACGACCGTCGCCGCGGTGAAAGCCTATTTCGAGCGATTCACCTCTCTGTGGCCCGATGTCACCGCACTTGCCGACGCCGAAGACGACATGGTCCTCGGCGAATGGGCGGGCCTCGGATATTACGCGCGGGCGCGCAACCTGCTCAAATGCGCGCGCGTGATCCGCGACGACCATGGCGGGAGGTTTCCCCCGAGCCGCCCGGAACTCCAGGCCTTGCCCGGCATCGGCCCCTATACCTCGGCCGCCATCGCCGCCATCGCCTTCGACCGGGCGGAAACCGTGGTCGACGGAAACGTGGAAAGGGTCGTCTCGCGCCTGTTCCGGATCGAAACGCCCCTGCCGGCCGCAAAGCCCGAATTGACCGCCCGTGCGGAAACCCTGACGCCCGGAAGCCGTCCGGGGGACTACGCCCAGGCGATGATGGATCTCGGCGCAACGGTTTGCACGCCCCGCTCACCCGCCTGCGCGATCTGCCCGATCGCCTCGTTCTGCGCCGCCCGCGCCGCCGGAGACCAGCCGCGGTTCCCGCTCAAGGCGCCCAGGAAGGCGAAGCCGACACGCCACGGCCATGCCTATGTCGCGCGGACCGCGGCAGGCGAATGGATCCTCGAGAAACGTCCCGAAAAAGGACTGCTCGGCGGGATGCTCGGCTGGCCGGGCACGGACTGGCAGGAGGCTCATCCGCAGCGCGCGCCCTTCTCCGGCGCCTGGACGGAAATCGGCGAGGTGCGCCACACCTTCACCCATTTCCACCTTGTTCTGACGGTGCATGCCGCACGCCACGTCGAGCCGACCGAAGGCTATGTCCTGCGCGGCGACAATTCCTTCCGGGCGAGCGATCTGCCGACGGTGATGCGCAAGGCATTTGATCTCGCGCAACACTTTCTTGATGATTAGATCATAGCATCGTCGGGCGCACGCATATGGGGATGGCAATGAACGTGGCGGAAATCAGAACCCGGAACGCCCTGCCGTTCTGGCTCTCCCTCGGGGTGGTGCCGCTCCTGTGGTTCGGGGCGGTGCACGGCGGATGGGCGACCATCATCGTGCCGCTCTACGCCTGGTACATGTTCTCCGCGCTCGACGCGGTGCTCGGCCTCAACACCGGCAATCCGGACCCGGAGACGGAGGAGGACCGGTTGTTCTGGTACAAACTCGTCACGCTGATCTGGTTTCCGGTGCAGGCCGCCAACATCTTCGGGCTGATCTGGTTCGTGACCCATGGCGATCATCTGTCATGGCCGGAAACGATCGTGCTCTTCTTCGGCCTCGGCGTGTCCTCCGGCACGATCGGGATCGTCTATGCCCACGAGCTTCTGCATCAGCGCAACCCGTTCGAGCGCTGGCTTGGCGATCTGCTTCTGGCCTCCGTGCTCTATTCCCATTTCCGCACCGAACATCTTCTGGTCCACCACAGGCATGTCGGCACGCGGCGCGACGCGGTGACCGCGCTCTACAACGAAGGCTTCCATCGCTATTTCCTCCGGGTCCTGCGCGAATGTCCACGCTCCGCCTGGGAGGCGGAGAAGGCGATGCTGGCGCGGCGCGGCCTGTCGCCCTGGCATCCGCGCAACCCGCATTTCCGCTACTGGACCCTCCAAATCCTCATGCTTCTCCTCGCGGTGCTGATCGGCGGGGTGCCGGGGCTCCTTCTCTTTGCCTGGCAGGCTTTCGTCGCGATCTGGCAGCTTGAACTGACGAACTACGTCGAGCATTACGGGCTGACGCGGCGGCATCTTGGAGGGGGAAGGTATGAGCATGTGAAACCGCATCATAGCTGGAATGCGGCGCATGCGGCGACGAACTGGCTGCTGATCAACCTGCAACGCCATTCGGATCACCATTACAAACCCGACCGGCGCTTCCCGCTCCTGCAAACCTATGACGCGTGCGAGGCGCCGCAGCTGCCCTATGGTTATCCGCTGATGACGATGGCCGCGATGGTGCCGCCGCTCTGGCGTAAGATCATGAATCCAAAGGTGAAATCCTGGCGCCGGCAATTCTATCCGGACATGTCGGAGTTCGAGGACTGGGAACCTTACAAGCGCGGAACGCTGCCGCTGCCGCGGAGCTGACGAAAAGGGGCCCCGTCACGCGGACGGGGCCAGGAGGGTGCCGCGATGTCAGGCCGCAGGCACCAGGCAGTAACTTTTCGAATGTCGGATTTGCGTCGGGCATGTGTCGGACAAGCGTCGGACCTTTTCCGGCCCGACACCGTGCCCGGAGGACTACTGCATCTCCGCGCGGATCTGCTGGCGCAGCACGTCGATCGGCACCTGCTTGCCGTCGCGCCGGAACGTCCAGTAGGTCCAGCCATTGCAGGAGGGCGCGCCTTCGAGATGGGCGCCCACCTGATGGATCGACCCCTTGACGTCCTTGGCGATGAGCGTGCCGTCGGCGCGCACCTTCGCCTTGCTGCGCCCGTTCATCGACACGAGCTCCTCACCCGGCCGCAACAGGCCGCGCTCTACGAGCTGACCAAAGGGCACGCGCGGTTCGGCACGCTTGGAGGCGGAGACGGCAAGCGCCTCCCTGTCGTACTTGCGCACGCTCGCGATGCGTTTCTCCGCGACGACGCGATATTTCTCTTCCCGCTCGATCCCGATGAATTCGCGACCGAGCATCTTGGCGACCGCGCCTGTCGTGCCGGTGCCGAAGAACGGATCGAGCACGACATCGCCGGGATTGGTCGTGCCCACCAGAAGACGATGCAGCAGCGCCTCGGGCTTTTGCGTCGGATGCGCCTTTTCGCCATTCTCGTCCTTGAGCCGCTCACCGCCGTTGCAGATCGGCAGCACCCAGTCGGAGCGCATCTGGATCCCCTCGTTCAGGGCCTTCAGCGCCTCGTAGTTGAACGTGTATTTCGCGGCCTCGTTCTTCGACGCCCAGATCAGCGTCTCATGCGCGTTGGTCAGGCGCTTGCCGCGGAAGTTCGGCATCGGGTTGGACTTGCGCCACACGACATCGTTCAGGATCCAGTAGCCCTGATTCTGAAGCTCGGCGCCGAGGCGGAAGACGTTGTGATAGGAGCCGATCACCCAGATCGCGCCGTTCGGCTTGAGCACGCGGCGCGCGGCCTTCAGCCAGTCGCGGGTGAAATCGTCGTAAATCCTGAAACTGTCGAACTGGTCCCACGCGTCGTCAACCGCGTCCACCTTCGAATTGTCCGGCCGGTGCAGATCCCCGCGGAGCTGAAGGTTATAGGGCGGGTCGGCAAAGATCAGGTCGATGGACTCTTCGGGAAGAGCGTTCATCACCTCGATGCAATCGCCGGCCAAAATCTGGTTGAGCGGAAGCGTGGCTGCCTCCGAGCGGGTCTTCGTTTTCATCTTCTGCCTCTTGATCGCGCCCCTCGGTTGATCCTCGGTGGCTCGCTTTTGCCGCGCCGTTTTCGGCGTCGTCTTGTGGGGTCAAAGATGAGTCATTGCCGATTCGCAGTCAATTTCTTTTTCGAATCAGTTACTTACTGTTTCTTCTTGATACAAGATATTGTGCACCGGTTTGAACGAACGTCTATGGTGTGGGGTCACACCAAGATTTCGGAGGCCTTCGAGATGCAGCTTCGTGCCGTAGCCCGCGTTTTTCTCCCATCCATAACCGGGATGCTGTTGCGCCAAATCCACCATGAGCCGGTCGCGCCATGTCTTCGCCACGATGGAGGCCGCGGAGATCGACAGGCAGCGGGCGTCGCCCTTCACCACCGCCTCGGCATCCTGGCCCAGCCCCGCCGGAAGGCGATTGCCGTCGATCAGGACGTAATCGGCAGGTCGGGACAGCCCCGCCACCGCCCGCTCCATCGCGCAGAGCGAGGCGCGAAGGATGTTCATCCCGTCGATTTCCTCGACCGAACAGGCGGCGATGGACACATCCGCCACGGCAAGGATCTCCGCATAGAGCGCCTCGCGCCGTTTCGCGCTCAGCACCTTGGAGTCGTTGAGACCGTCGGGAATGCGAAGGGGATCGAGCCGGACGGCCGCGGCCACGACGGGACCGGCCAGCGGCCCGCGCCCGACCTCGTCCACGCCGACGATTCGGAGATATCCCCGCCGCGCGGCGGCCTCTTCGAAGGTGAAATCGGGAAGAACCTGCATCATGCCTCCGTGAAAGCCGAAGCGCGGCCCGAGAGCAAGAAAAAAGGCGGATGGTCCGAAAGGAAACCATCCGCCAGGTGCGCGGCGCTGTTGTTTGCCGCGGTCTGCTCGATCAGTGCTTCTTGTTGTAAGACGGGGCGCCGAACCGGACGGGTTCGTCGACGCGATAGCCGAAATTCGTCAGGCAGCCGAGATCATAGGCATCCACCCTGCCCTGGCGGGTCGGCAGCCGGGTTTCGCAGGCCCGTGGCAGGGGCGTCCGCGAGGCACGCGCGCGGGTGGCGCAACGTTCGGTGACCACGAGGCGGGACCGGTCGCGATATCCGCCGCGGCGGTCGTCGGCCGTGGCGCTGGTGACGCATTCGCGGGGAATGAGGTATTCGGCGTGCCGGCCGGCCGGCTTGCGGTCCTTGTGCTTCTCCTTGGACTTGTCGCGGTTGTTGTCGATCGCCTTGCCGATGACGACGATGGCCGCGAGACCGCCCAGCGCCTTCAGCAGATCCTCGTTGGCGGCACGGGCCGGCGCGGCGGCGAGTCCGGCCGCGGCGAGGGAAAGCGCCAGCAGTCCGGCGGTGAATTTTGTGAGTCTCATCGTTCCGTCCTTTCAGTGTCCCTGCCCGGCCCCGGTGACGGGAGCGGGGCGTGAGGGAGGGGGTGGGACGGTGATGCCGGAGGCGGCGACGATCGCTCAATAACGGCGCGGCGACATCCGATAGCGCGGTGCGCCCTGTGCTCTGTTATTGAATAGCAGGGCGATCTGCGCCATGCAGGGGCGCATGAAGACATGCCGCTTTCTCCCACTCATGACCGTGCTCTGCCTCGCGCCCGCCTTCGCCTCCGCCGAATGCTATGCGAGCTACAAGGCCAAGCGCGACGATCCGCTCCAGCTCCATTTCGGTGTGGCCGAGGTGGGGGATGGCAATTGTTCGAAGGAGGCCGCCGGAAAGGTCCTGGCCGGGCGGCTCGCCAGAGACGGCTGGATTCTCCTTTCCATCGTGGAGATGATCCCCGCGGACAGACTGGGCGAGGTGAAGGACCGTGCTGGCGACTATTTTCTCCGATACTGACAGCCGCAAGGTTTCGAAAGTCGTCGTCTACGGCGTGATTGCGGTGGTCGCGATCCTGCTCTTGGCGGCGGTCCTGCTGTTCCTGAACCTGCCGGATGCGAATGCGTTCAACGCGCGGGTCGAACGGATCTTTGTCGAGAACGATCTGACTACGCGGGCGGAGATCAAGCTGCTCGAGATCCTCGCACAGTCCGGGACGAGTTTCGCGGAGACGCTCACCTCCTACCGCATGGTGATCTTCGTGCTCCTGCTGTTCTCGAGCGCGCTCCTCGTCGCGACGCTCGTCTTTCTCATCACCATCGTGGCGCTCAACCGGCGGATGTCGGAGATCGAGAAGCGGGGTATCGAGGTGTCCTCGCTGCTGATCTCGCGGGCGGAGAACACGGTCTATCTCAACAACATGGAATTCAAGCTGACGCCCGCCGCGCTCGAGACGCTGTCGGTGCTCGCGGAGGCGCGGCTCGACGACGATGTGCTTTCGGGGGCGGAGATCGAGGCGGTGATCTCGGGACGCGCGGCGGCGGATTGCGACGAGGCGGCCGGGGCGACGCGGATCAAGCGGCTGCGCGACACGCTCGGCAACCAGATGGTGAGTGAGCTTCTGGTAAAGAATATCGCGCGCAAGGGCTACATGCTGTCCTGTCCGCGCGACGTGATCAAGATGATCTGACATGCGAAGGGAGCGGCCAGCGGGCCGCTCCCCTGTTTTGCGGGAGAAACGCGCTCAGAAACGGTAAGCGGCGCGGATCTGCACCATTTCCGCGTCGAGGTCGATGCTCTCGCCACCGATCTCTTCCACCTCGTCGAAGTCCTGCTTGCTGTATTCGAGACCGACCGAGAAACGGTCGCTGACGAGGTAGTCGACACCGATACCATAGGTGACGCCGGTTTCGGAGAAGTCGGCATCGTCGTCGATCACGTCGGTGAAATCGGAGGAGATGTTCGCCACGCCGAGGGTCACGTAGGGCAGGAAGCGACCGAGGTCGTAGCCCGCGCGGCCGCGGAGGCGCACGAGATCGGCCTCATCGGCTTCGTCGAAATCCGCCTTGTTGTAGTCGAGTTCGGCACCCGCGACCCACTGGCCGAAGTCCCACATGTAGCCGGCATGCAGACCGTAGGCGTCGAAGTCGTCTTCGTCATCGGCATCAACAAGGATGTCGTCGTCGAAGTCGAGGGACGCCGTGCCCTGGCCGTATTGGAGACCGGCGTAGAAGCCCGTCCAGTCCACGCCCGGATCGACAACCGCCACGGGGGCCGGTGCGGGTTCGATGACCGGCTCGGAATAGCCGCCGGCGAAAGCGGGGGCGGCGGTGCCGAGGGCCAGGGCTGAGACGATGAGGTAACGTTTCATTCTTTACACTCCTGTAAGATGTGATGGTGGACGAAAGATAGGTCTTCGATCCGCGGCGTCCTCCCCTCCAGGTGCAAGAAGCAAAACGAGAACCGTCACCTGTTGCAGAAATATCTCATGGCAAAAATCCGCTGAACTGCCCGCGACGCAGGCGCGCAGCGGGGTCGGCAGCCGTCGCGCGACCGGGCGGCGCTGGCATCGGTCCTGTCCGAAAGATCGCCGAAACACGCTCAGGCGCGCCTCGGGAGGACTGTCGGGGATCCTTCCAGCGCGCGATGGGGCGGGCCGGATGCCGGAGCGAATGGATTTCCGATAGAGCGCCCCCATTGACAAGGCCGAGGTCTGCCGTCTGCCGCCGCACAGATTCGCCCGCGCCGGCCCTGTGGACGTTGCAGGACATGCGGGAAACGGGTGGAGGCCGGGCTGGTGAATTCCGCGGGTGGGGAGCACCTGACCCAAGTTCAATTTTGGACTTTATTCATTTTGAATCAATTATTTACATGGTATTATTCTGTGTTTTCGGAGGGCAAGAAGCTTCACCTATATAGCGGCGCGTTTCCCCGCCATGCGCGCGTCAGCATCTCTGTCAGCGGGCCGGCTGCGAGCGGTCGGGGATTCGCATAGGGATTTTCCAACGCCATCTGCGCGACCTTCGCGATCCCGTCCTCCGGCATGCCGAGGTCGGAGAGCGACTGCGGTGCACCCAGATGCCGGGACAGGTCATACAGGGCGCGCGCAGGGTCGGCGCCAAGCAGGGGAACCAGCCGCGCCATGACCGGCGCGATAGCCGGCGCGTTATAGGCCAGCGCATGAGGCAGCATGACGGCATGTGCCTCCGCATGCGGCAGATCGAAACTCCCGCCCAGCGTGTGACAAATCTTGTGATGAAGCGACATCTCCGCCGCGTCCAGGCAAAGCCCGCAGAGCCAGGAGCCGTAAAACAGATCTGCGCGTAGGTCGACGTCGTCCAGCGCGTCCGCCAGGTCGGGCAGCGATTTTGCCAGAACGCCGATAGCCTCGAGCGCCATGAGATCCGTGACGGGATTCGCATGCGGCGCATAGAGCGCCTCGATGGCATGAGCCATCGCGTTCATCCCCGACAGGCCCGAAATGCCGAGCGGCAGACCGAGCGTCAGTTCGACATCGTAGATCACCGTCGTGGGGCGGATTTCGGGCGCGCGACGCGTGGTTTTCCGACCGCCTTCGGTCTCACCCAGAATATCGGTCATTTCCGAGCCGGAATAGGTCGTCGGGAGGCTGATGTGCGAAAGGCCTCTGCGTCCGGCCAGCGCCTTGCCCAGCCCGATGGTGGAGCCGCCGCCGACCGAAACGACACCATCCGCACCACAGGCATCGAAGCGGCGAAGTGCCTCTTCGGTCACGGCGACAGGCGTGTGCATGGCCGCTTCGGGGAACAAGGTCCAGTCGCGATGCGCGAGCGTATCGGAGAGTTGGTCAACCAAGCTCGCCCGTTGCTTTGTCGTCACAATCAACGGATGGGTCATGCCCAGCCGATCCAGTTCATTGCCCAGGGCCTTGCGTGCTCCAGGCGCGAACAGGATGCGGCGGGTATGGGACAGGTAGGTGAAATCTCTCATGAGAGCCTTTGGGGAAAAGGGCAGGTATTTCGGACGGGTCGCCGCAGCGGGTCTCCTGCCGGACGGCCCGCCGCTCTTTTGCCGCGTCACATCATGTTGGGAACGAGAAGGACAATCAACGGGAACGCCAGGATGAGCGCGACACGCAGGACGTCGACGGCCAGGAAGGCCACGAGCCCGCGGAAGATCGCACCGAGTTGCACATCCTTGACCACGGATTTCAACACGAAGGCGTTCAGCCCCACCGGCGGGGTGATATAGCTCACCTCCGTCACGATCACGACATAGATCCCGAACCAGATCAGATCGAATCCTTGCGCGGCCACGATCGGATAAAAGATCGGCACGGTCAGGGTGATCATCGACAGGCCCTCACTTTCCAGTTCATCGGCACGGAGAACTGATGCTCGCCCAGCACCTTCACCGGAAAGCCGCCGCCCTGTTTCATGAACAGGTCGATGTATTTGCGCACCCCCTCGCCGAGGAAATCCTCAAGCGGTTCGATATCTTCCCTGAAGGTCGCGAAGACCATACCGTTATAGGACTCGGTCCGCAGCTTTTGGAGCCCGTGCCGGGCCTTGTCGAAATCGTCGCCGTATTGCTCCGGGTAAGGCAGCGCGCGCAGGGAGTCGTCGAGACCGTAGCCCCAGCCGTGATAGGGGCACTGGAAGGACGAGGACTTGCCCTTTTTCACCTCGCAAATCGTCGCGGCACGGTGGCGGCAGCGGTTCACCATGCAGTGTATCCTGCCCTTGCGGTCGCGCACCACGATCACCGGCTCAAAGCCGACCTGCGACAGTTTGAACGATCCTTTGTCGGGAAACTCGCTGTCATGCGCGACCCAGACCCAGGTGTTCCTGAAGATCTTCTCCATCTCTTCGTCGAAGAGGGCGGGATCTTTCGTACATCGCGGTCGCGACCTTCGCGTTCTTGTCGTCATAGAGCGCATCGAGATCGCTGAACTTCGGCATATCGAGAGACATGTCAGTTCCTTTCATATGGCGGCCTCCCAGCCCACCCCCCCGAGCCCCACCATCTGAACCGCTCCGGGTTTGCCGGAGGCTCCAACTCTTGAGTAGGATGGAGCATCATGAGCAAGACAACGAACAAATATTCCCCTGAAGTGCGCGAGCGAGCGGTTCGTATGGTTTTGGACAACGCCGGTCAGCATGAGAGCCGCTGGCAAGCGATCGTATCGATCTCGGCGAAGATAGGCTGTTCGACGAACACGCTGAATGACTGGGTCAAAAAGGCAGAGATTGATCGTGGCGACCGTGCTGGGGTCAGTACCGAGATGGCCGAGAAGATGAAGGCGCTGGAGCGCGAGAACCGCGAACTCAAGCAGGCGAATGAGATCCTGCGGAAGGCGTCGGCGTATTTTGCGATGGCGGAGCTCGACCGCCGACCGAAGTCATGATCGCCTTTATCGACGATTATCGTGGAGAGCTCGGGGTCGAGCCGATCTGCAAGCACCTGCCGATTGCCCCGTCCACATACTACGATCATCTGGCCAAACGGGCCGACCCTGATCTGCGCTCGGATCGGTTCAAGCGCGACGACGAGCTTCGCCCCGAGATCGAGCGCGTGTTCGATGAGAATTACAAGGTCTATGGCGTGCGCAAAGTCTGGCGCCAGATGCGGCGGGAAGGATTTGATGTGGCCCGATGCACGATAGCCCGGTTGATGAAGGATTTGGGCCTGCAGGGCGTCATCCGGGGCAAGCCGCATAAAACGACGATCCCTGACAAGAAGCAGCCGTGCCCGATGGACAAGGTAAACCGGCAATTCCGGGTGCCGGCACCGAACATGCTCTGGGTCAGCGATTTCACCTATGTCGCCACCTGGCAAGGGTTCGTTTATGTGGCATTCGTGATCGACACGTTCGCGCGCCGGATCGTTGGGTGGCGCGTCAGCCGCACGGCTCACACAGGCTTCGTTCTCGACGCTTTGGAACAGGCTGTTCATCAGCGGCAGCCTGGTGTGGGACTGATCCATCACTCAGACCGCGGATCGCAATACCTGGCGATAAAATACACCGAACGCTTGGCCGAGGCAGGAATCGAACCCTCGGTCGGCAGCGTCGGTGACAGCTATGACAACGCTTTGGCCGAGACAATCAATGGTCTCTTCAAGGCGGAGGTCATCCACCGCCGTGGCCCGTGGCGCAGTCTGGACGCCGTGGAATACGCCACTCTGGAATGGGTCGACTGGTTCAACAATCGCCGCCTCCTCGAGCCCATCGGGAACATCCCACCAGCGGAAGCAGAGGCAAACTTCTACGCAGCTCTGGTAACTAAGACCATAGCCGCATAACTTAAACCAAACAGCCTCCGGCAAACCCGGAGCGGTTCAGTTTCCGAGAACTTGCAGCGATTCACGGGGTCAGTTAATCAAGAAATGCCCGCACCTAAGAACAACTAGTGGCTTTATCTACCCCGAAACCGACCGTCCAGAGGGTGGCGCTCCCGGTGGCCGGAAGCGCCTTGCCCTGTGGGCTGCGCCGGATGGCCCCGGCGTGACCTTTTCGGGGTGGTGTCAGGCAGGAACCTTCGGGCGCTGCGGCTCCTCCAACGGCCATTCGGCAACACAACGGTAGGTGCCCCGGTCGGGACCGTGCTTGTGGAAGAAGTAGAAGATGCGGTTGCGCAGCCGATGGCTGAACCACTCCTCCCAACTATGGTAGACACGGCTGCTGCCGCCATGCTCGTTGTAGTGCTCGTGGGCGGTGGGCATCTGCGGCTTGAGCGTCTTCGCGGCGTTTTCTGCGGTGACGCCCAACTGCGCCAAGGTGCTATATCCGTCGATGTAGTCCCATACCGTGAGCCCCCGCAGTGCTGCTCCGCGAGGATCCAGCGTGCAATTGCTTCGATAACAATGCGGCCCTCGCCGCTGCGCCAGTAGTTGCTTGCCATCCATTTGGCTCCTTTGATTCGGAACGCTGACAGACGGATCGGGCCACGCGGGCGCACAGACAGCGGACAGCCAGCGCAACCGGGGTTACACTTGGTCTTGTCGGCTCGCGGACCGGCGTAGTAATCCGCGATGAGGGCCTTCACCGTTCGCACCCAAAGGGCAGCCCCCGTTTCAAGGGGAGCAATTAAGCGACCGCGCTTCTGCTTGGCCCACCTATCCCGAAGATGGGGCCGCCAGGGTCGTGCGTCAACAGCAAGTTTTCCCTGAGCAGGTGTGCGGACCTATGCCTTGCCGTCGCGCTTCTCGATAGCCTTCACCGCGCCTTCCGACAGCGAGGCATAGACCTCTGCGACGTCCTTGGGCTCGGATATGGTCTTGTCCACGATGAGGTTGAGGAGCTTAAAGAGCGTCTCCGCTGTCGCCCGGTCGTCCCGCAGGTCGATTTGACCGGGATGCACGGCGCTGTTCCCGATGACGCGGACGGCATCGAGAGCCTGCTGCACCCTTGGGTCGAGACCGCCCCTCACCAAGGCGCCAATGTCGTCGTTGATGTTCTTTCCGGGCTGGCCCAGCTCCTTGCAAAGCTTCTGGATAGCAAGGCGGATAAGTGCTGCCGCCCCTCTGGGCGACTGGTCGAGGATCGTGCTTGCCTCGTCATAGTCCCGCCGAATGTCATCGGGCATGTCCGGGTTCGCCGCCGGAGCCTCGCCTGTTTGGGGGTAGGCGATGGAGTTGTTAACCCAAATCGCGATCTTGTTGCAGCTAACGCAACGACTTGCGAGAACGCTGGAAACGCCAATATTGTTCTGTCCATGCTTGAGTTCGAATAGCGTCGGCGCAAGTTCTTGCTGGTAGGAAAGCGCATCGACCAAGCCACGACCGCGCTCTGTGCTTTCGGCAGTTCCCGCGCCCCGAGCCCAAACCACTCCTGATGTGAGAACGCTCGGCAATTAGGGCAGTTGAACGCGGCTTCTCGGACGGACGGCGGGACGTACTTCATGGGCAACTCGCTGATGCTGGAAATCGCCCAAGCCATAGCATGACGCACGGGGAGATGGAACAAAGGGCGCACACCAAACCTTCTGGGCGACGGTTCGCAGCCCAGAGGAACACGGTTCGCGCACAGGATATCGAGTAAAATCAAGGAGAAGATGGTGACCCCGGCAGGACTTGAACCTGCAACCTATCCCTTAGGAGGGGATTGCTCTATCCAGTTGAGCCACGGGGCCTAATTTTCACCTTCATACGGTTCGGAACACGGTTCGTGCAAGGCTGCCTTTTTCCTAACCGCATGTCTCTCCATCTTCTTTCGGCCCCGGACCCTCCGCTTAGGAGGCTGCTCTATCCAGTTGAGCCACGGGACCACGCGGAACTCCTTTTGCCCGTTCACAACGCCATGCACAAGGGTGTTGAGGCGGGTAAGGCGCTTCAGGAGCGTGTTCAGCGGCAGGGAAGGGCAATAGCGAGGGGGAGCAAGTTGGCCCACCCCTCCCCCTCGGCGATCCTTTCCGGGCGTCGCGGGCGCGGGCCCGGCGCCTGAGGAGCGCATCGCACAGTTCGGACGCGCGCCGGAGGGAATGGTCCGGCATATCACGACTGTTATCGCTAACATAGCCGATGTGCGACGCGTGGACAAGGACGCGTTATGATGTAGAGTGAGCGAAACGGAACGGGGTAACGAAAGGTCGCGCGATGTCACAGGGTTCGAGGAACACGCCGGCAAGACGGCCTTTGACGCTCAGGGACGTCTCCGAGGCGTCCGGCGTGTCGGAAATGACCGTCAGCCGCGTGCTGCGGAACCGGGGCGACGTCTCCGAAGCGACCCGCACGAAGGTGCTCGAGGCGGCACGAGAGCTGGGCTATGTCCCGAACAAGATCGCGGGCGCCCTGGCCTCGAGCCGCGTAAACCTGGTGGCGGTCATCATTCCCTCCATGTCGAACATGGTCTTCCCCGAGGTGATGACCGGCATCACCGAGATTCTCGACGAGACCGAGCTCCAGCCGGTCGTCGGCGTCACCCATTACAAGCCCGAGCGGGAGGAGGCGGTGCTCTACCAGATGCTGTCCTGGCGGCCGTCCGGCGTCATCATCGCGGGGCTTGAACATACCGAGGCGGCAAAGGCGATGCTCGGCGCCGCGGGCATTCCGATCGTGGAGATCATGGACACGGACGGGGAACCGGTCGACTCGGCTGTTGGAATCTCCCACCGACGCGCCGGGCGCAAGATGGCGCGGGAGATCATCGACTCGGGCTACAGGCGGATCGGGTTTCTCGGCACGAAGATGCCGCTCGATCACCGCGCACGCAAGCGCTTCGAGGGGTTCACCGAGGTGCTGGCGAAGGCGGGGCTCGAGATCGTGGATTCGGAATTCTATTCCGGCGGGTCGGCTCTCGCGAAGGGACGGGAGATGACCGAGGCGATCCTGAAGCGCAACGAGGAAGAGCCGCTCGATTTCCTCTATTACTCGAACGACATGATCGCGGCGGGGGGGCTGCTTTACTGTCTCGACAAGGGCATCGACGTGCCGGGCGAGATCGGGCTGGCGGGCTTCAACCGGATTGAATTCATCGACGGTCTGCCGCGCAGGCTCGCGACGATGGATTCCTGCCGCATCGAGATCGGCCGCGCCGCCGCGCGCATCATCGCGCAGCGCGTCGAAAACCCGCAGGAAGGCATGGGAGAGGTGATCACGCTCGAACCCTCGATCGAGCTCGGGGATACGCTGAAGCGGCGCAAGAAGCCTCTCTAGGGTCGCTCGCCACCAGGCAGCCAGCGCAAGGATGGCGTGCAAAAAAGGGACGTCGGAGCCCGCGGCCGCGCCGCTTCCCCCACGTGTCTCAGCGGGTGTCGCCCCAACTGTCCGGAGGCGTCGCGACATGCGGCGAGAGGCGGCCGTCTCCCTCTCCGGCGTTCTGCAAGGCGCTGCGGCTCTGCCACGAATACGGGGAGGGAGGAGCCCGGAGCAACTTTATTCAAAGCTGCACATCCCCTCGTGACTGGAAATGGCGCGCCGAAAGTCTTATTGAGCGTCAAAGCCCGCCTCACCGCGGGCCCTCAGCCGTTCAGACAGGAAAGCCAAGACAATGCCACATTACAGATCCCGTCGCTCCACACACGGCCGCAACATGGCCGGCGCCCGCGGCCTCTGGCGCGCGACCGGCATGACGGACAGCGATTTCGGCAAGCCGATCATCGCAGTGGTCAATTCCTTCACGCAATTCGTGCCCGGCCATGTCCATCTCAAGGATCTGGGCCAGATGGTCGCGCGGGAGATCGAGAAGGCGGGCGGTGTCGCCAAGGAGTTCAACACGATCGCGGTCGATGACGGCATCGCCATGGGGCATGACGGGATGCTCTATTCCCTGCCCTCGCGCGAGGTGATCGCGGATTCGGTGGAATACATGGTGAACGCGCATTGCGCGGACGCGATGGTGTGTATTTCCAATTGCGACAAGATCACGCCCGGCATGATGATGGCGGCGATGCGGCTCAACATTCCCGTGATCTTCGTCTCCGGTGGGCCGATGGAAGCCGGCAAGGTGCAGATCGGTGATCTGGAACGCGCGGTCGACCTCGTGGACGCGATGGTCGCGGCCGCCGATGATCAGTATACCGACGAACAGGTGAACGAATTCGAGGCGAATGCCTGCCCGACCTGCGGATCGTGTTCCGGCATGTTCACGGCGAACTCGATGAACTGCCTCGCCGAGGCACTGGGTCTCGCGCTGCCGGGCAACGGCTCGACGCTCGCGACCCATGCGGATCGCAAGCAGCTTTTCCTCGAGGCGGGCCGCAAGATCGTGGAGATCACCAAACGCCATTACGAGGGCGAGGAGCCGGGGCTGCTGCCGCGCGAGATCGCGACTTTCGAAGCGTTCCAGAACGCGATGAGCCTCGACATCGCCATGGGCGGGTCGACCAATACGGTTCTGCACCTTCTGGCCATCGCGCATGAGGGCGAGGTGGATTTCACCATGCAGGACATCGACAAGCTCTCGCGCAAGGTGCCCTGCCTGTGCAAGGTCGCGCCGAACATCCACAACGTCCACATGGAGGATGTGCACCGCGCGGGGGGTATCTTCTCCATCCTGGGCGAGCTCTATCGCGGCGGGCTTCTGCATGGCGATGTGCGTACCATCCATGCGGACACGATGGCGCAGGCGATCTCCAAGTGGGACATCGCAGTCGCGAACAATCCCGAGGCCGAACAGTTCTTCCGCGCGGCGCCGGGCGGGGTGCGCACCACGCAGGCCTTCTCTACCGAAAACCGCTACAAGGAGCTAGACACGGATCGCAAGGGCGGGGTGATCCGCTCGGTCGATCATGCCTTCTCGAAGGATGGCGGTCTCGCGGTGCTGTTCGGCAATATCGCGGAGCGCGGCTGTATCGTGAAGACGGCGGGCGTGGACGAAAGCATCCTGAAATTCTCCGGCCCGGCGCATGTCTTCGAATCCCAGGACGATGCGGTGAACGGCATCCTGACACGCAAGGTCGAGGCGGGCGAAGTCGTGGTGATCCGCTACGAGGGGCCGCAGGGCGGGCCGGGGATGCAGGAAATGCTCTACCCGACCTCCTATCTGAAGTCGAAGGGGCTGGGCAAGAAATGCGCGCTCCTGACCGACGGGCGGTTCTCCGGCGGCACCTCCGGCCTGTCCATCGGCCACGTCTCCCCGGAGGCGGCGGAGGGCGGGCTGATCGGGCTCGTGGAGACCGGCGACATCGTCGAGATCGACATCCCGAACCGCACGATCAACCTGAAGGTCGACGATGCCACCCTCGCCGCGCGCCGCGAGGCGAAGGGGCCGCTGCCCTGGAAACCCACCGAGGAACGTCCGCGCGCGGTGTCGACCGCGCTCAGGGCCTATGCGATGTTCGCCTCCTCTGCGGACAAGGGCGGAGTGCGGATCCTGCCCGAGAACGCGGGCTAAGCGCAAGGCACAGGACGCCGCCCCATCGGGCGGCGTTTCGCGTCAGCGGCGGGCGGTGAGGACCGGTCCCTCCGGTCCGTGCAGGACCAGCGCCCCGTCCTCGGCGATCTCGAACCGGGAGGTCGAGGAAAGCGCATCGAGGAGCGCCGTCTCCTGCGCCATGAGATCCGCCGGACACATCATCCGCGTGGCGGCCATCGGGCCGAAGGCGATGCCCTCCCCGGTGATCTCGAGACCGCCTGAAAAGCGGTTGCACCCGGAAGTGCCCGCGACCCTGAGATCGTCGGAGATCGAAAGCTCCGGCATCCGCCCCTCGACCGGGACCGCCCCGTCGATCGTCTCCACCTGCCAATTCGCCCCGGCAAGAAGGTCGAGCGTGCGCCCTCCGCAACCGGACAGCTCCCGCTCACCCAGCCTGAGGGTGACCTTCTCCGGATAGGCCTGTCCACTCATCCCGTCGTAGCAGATCTCCCGCGACAGGCTCAGTGTCAGATCGTGATCGGGCAGCGTGTGCACCAGGCTTTCTCCCTCGCGCACCGGGGCGGTGAGATCAGCCTCGAATTCCGTTTCGCCGTAGTCAAGCTGCGCGGAGAGCCGCCCCTCCTCGACCGTCAGGATCCAGCCCGGTTCGTTGCCCTGGGCCCGCCAGGGCGTGTCGGGAAGTGTCAGGGCGCAGGACTGGTTTCCCGTTCCCGCCACCTGCAACAGCGCCTCCTCCCCTTGCAGCCAAAAGACCGTGTCGCCGGTCTCGGTCGCGTATTTCTCCCCGGAGGCGGAGGGAAGGCGCATCAGGTCGAACCGGGATCCGCGGAGGTACAGCAGGGCGGTGTCGCCGGCAAACCCCACGACGCCCGCCTCCGCCTCACAGGTTACCCGCGTCTCGAAACCGAAAGGGGTCGCGGCCGCCGGAGCACCGAGGGCGAATGCGAGAAGAACGGAGAGACCTCTGGGGAACATGTGACGACCTTTCGTGAAACGAGCTGCTCCGACAGTAGCCTGACAGTGGAAAGGGGCAAAACGCAAAGCGGTGCGCCCGGCCGATCTGACGTCAATGTGAGGCGGGGCCGCGGTGCACGCGGAGCCGGACAGAGCCGTCACGCGCGGCCGCCCTCCGGCCAGAACCCGTGCCGACCCGGATCAGCCGTCCCATTGCCGTGCCTGCGCCGGGCCGAGACGCAGAAGGTCTATGGCGCGGGCAGCGATCTGTTCGACCGCCGCCTCAAGGCTCGGGAGGCCGAGGTAGAAGGCCGGCACCGGAGGGAACACAATTCCGCCCAGTTCCGTCACCGCCAGCATGTTGCGCAGATGCGCGGCCGTGAGCGGCGCCTCGCGCGCGATCAGCACCAGCGGGCGGCGTTCCTTCAGCTGCACGCCAGCGGCGCGGGTCAGCAAGCTGTCGTCGAAGCCATGCGCAATCGCGGCGAGCGAGCGCATCGAACAGGGCGCGACGATCATGCCCGCAACCGGCACCGAGCCCGAGGCGATCGACGCACCGACATCCCCGACCGAATGGCTTCGGGTCGCGAGCGCGCGCAAGCCGGCGAGCGCATCGGGGCCGAGTTCCGCGGCAAGCGTGCGTTCGGCCGCGCGGCTCACCACCAGATCCGTCTCCACCCCCCGCACCCGCAGTCCGCGTGCCACGGCCAGCGCCAGCGCCGCCCCCGAGGCGCCCGCCACGCCCAGGACCACGCGCGGCGCGGTCATGCGCCCGGCCCCGGCATCAGCTCCGGCATCACCCGGCGCAACAGTTCGTCGGCAAACGCCGCATCCTCCGGCGCGGTGCGCATCACCTCGCCCCAGATACGATGGGTCTCCGCGCCGATCTTGGTGGTGGCGTCGATGCCGATCTTGCCTGCGAGCCCCGGTTCGGGCGAGGCGAAATCGAGATAGTCCATCGGCGTGTCCTTCAGCACCGTCACATCGCGCGCCGGGTCCATCCGGCTCGCCAGCGCCCAGGCGATGTCGTCCCAGTTGCGCGGGTCGATATCGGCGTCCACGACGACGATCATCTTGGTGTAGCTGAACTGCGCCAGCATGCCCCAGAGCGCCATCATCACCCGCCGCGCCTGCCCTGGATAGCGTTTCTCGATGGCGATCACCGCAATGCGGTAGGAGCAGGCCGCCGGCGGCAGCCAGAGATCGCGGATCTCCGGGATCTGGGCCCGGATCGTGGGCAGCGCGAGACGGTTGAACACCTCGCCGACGATGGCCGGTTCGTCGGGAGGGCGGCCAGTATAGGTGGAGAGGTAGAGCGGCGCGCGGCGCCGGGTGAGGGCACTCAGTTGCATCACCGGGAAGGGTTCGGCGGGGTTGTAATAGCCGGTATGGTCGCCGAACGGACCTTCGGGGGCGGTGTCCTGCGGCGCGACCCGGCCCTCGAGCACGATCTCCGCCCCGGCGGGCACCATCAACGGCACCGTGCGCGCGGGCACCATTTCCGGCCGGCGCCCGTTCATCACGCCCGAGAAGCTCAGCTCCGAGACCGTCTCGGGCAAGGGCAGCGCAGCCGAGAGCAGCGTGGCGGGATCGGCACCGAGCACGACCGCCACCGGCATCGCCTCGCCCGCCTGCTGCCAGGACCGGTGATGCGCCGCGCCGCCTCGATGCGCGAGCCAGCGCAGAATCAGCCGGTCGCGCCCGATCACCTGCGCGCGGTATATCCCGGCGTTGTAGCGCCCCACCTCGTCGGCGCTGCTGTCCCTTGGCCGGGTGATCACCACCGGCCAGGTGACCAGCGGCCCGGCGTCGCCCGGCCAGTGCGTCGGCACCGGCAGCCGCGCGAGGTCGATGTCGCCGCCGGTCAGCACCTCCTCCTGCACCGGCGCATGGCGCAGCAGGCGCGGACGCATCGACAGGGCCGCCTTCAGCATCGGCCATTGCGCCAGCGCCCCGCGCAGCCCGTCCGGCGCCTCGGGCGTGCGCAGCGCGGCGAGAAAGGCACCTAGGGCGTCGAGCCCTTCCGGAGCGATGCCGAGCCCCGCGGCCACCCGCCGCGTCGTTCCGAAGAGATTGGTCACCACCGGCACCGGCAGCACCGCCCCCTCCGCGTCCACCGGCCGTTCGAAACGCAGGACCGGACCGCCCGCCTCGAGTACCCGGCGGTGGACGGCTGTCATCTGGTGGCGGAGCGCCACGGGATCGGGAATGGAGGCCAGCTCGCCCTCCGCCGCACACCAGTCGAGAAAACGGCGCAGGGTTGGAAATTCGGGCAGGGTACGCACGGGGGAGCTCCGGTCTGTCTGGCGGCGCAAGGGTCTGCGCGCCGGGTCCGGCCGGAGCTAGCAGAAAGAAGCCCGCCGGGATGTGACGATCGTCACATCCCGCAGCGGCACAATCGCCTAAGAGCGGGGGAGCCACCGCGCCGAGGAGGAAAGATGTCCGACACCCGCCCAAGCCTGCCGCGTGTTCCGCGCCCCTTGGCACAGGCGCTGGCCCTCACCCCGCCCGGTGCGCTTTCCCTCGGCCTGACCCGCTACGCCCGCGCGGTGGCGACACGCCATCCGGCCATGTTCCGGCGGCTGGGCGCGCATGGCCAGGCGCGGTTTCTCATAGATCCGACCGACCTGCCCTTCGCGCTGCTGCTCGAGCCTGGCGGAGGACGCCCGCGCGTCACGCTTCTGCGCCGGAGCGCGCAGGCGCAGGCCACGGCCCGCATCGCCGGATCGCTTTCGGCGCTCCTCGGCCTCGTGCACGGCGCCTTCGACGGGGATGCGCTGTTCTTTTCGCGCGACCTCGCGATCGAGGGCGATACCGCGGCGGTGCTGGCGCTGCGCAATGCGCTCGACGATGCCGAACTCGACCTGAGCGAGGAAATCTTCGCATTTGCCGGCCCGCTCGCCTCCGGGCTCCGCCCGTTCGTTGGCCTTGTCGAGCGACACACGGGCGTGGTGCTGCACCGTCCCGCGGAGACGCTGCCATGGTGATGGAGATCGTCTGCCCGGCCGGCACGCCGGCGGCGCTGCGTGCGGCGGTGAAGGCGGGTGCGCATAGCGTCTATTGCGGCTTTGCCGATGCGACGAACGCGCGCAATTTTCCGGGTCTCAATTTCGAGCGGGACGAGATGCGGGCGGGGATCGACTTCGCCCATGCGCACGGGGTGAAGGTGCTGGTGGCGATCAACACCTTTCCCCGCGCAGGCGAGGCCGGCCCGTGGCACCGCGCGCTCGCGGATGCCGAGACGGCGGGGGCAGACGCGGTCATCCTAGCCGATCCCGGCCTGCTCGCCCATGCGGCCGACCGCCATCCCGGCCTGCGCCGCCACCTGTCGGTGCAGGCGGCAGCCTCGAATGCCGAGGTGATCAATTTCTACGGCCGCGAATTCGGAGTGAAGCGGGTGGTGCTGCCGCGTGTGCTCTCCGTCCCCGAGATCGCGGCGATCAACGCCGAGACCGACGTGGAGACCGAGGTCTTCGTCTATGGCGGCCTGTGCGTGATGGCCGAAGGCCGCTGCGCGCTTTCTTCTTATGCGACGGGGCTGTCACCCAACATGAACGGCGTCTGTTCGCCCGCCAGTCACGTCTCCTATCACGAGACGGCAGGGGAGCTCGATGCGAAACTCGGGGGCTTTACCATCCATCGCGTCCGCGCCGGCGAAAGCGCGCCCTACCCGACCCTGTGCAAGGGCTGTTTCCGCGCCAGCGGGACGGAGGGCCATCTCTTCGAGGATCCCGTAAGCCTCAACGCGACCGAACTGATGCCGCAGCTCGCGCAGGCCGGGGTACGCGCGCTGAAGATCGAGGGGCGGCAGCGGTCGCGGGCCTATGTGGCGCAGGTGGTGGCGAGTTTCCGCGCCGCGGTGGATGCGCTCGCGGCGGGCCACCCGCTGCCCGAGACGGCGCTTGCCGCACTGTCGGAGGGGCAGGCCACCACCACCGGCGCCTATCGCAAGACATGGCGTTGACCGGTCGCCGACCGGCAGGGAAGGAGTGAAAATGGACCTCACCGTCGGACCGAACCTGTTCTTCTGGCCGCAGCCGCGCCGCCTCGGGCTCTACGAGGAGATCGCCGATGCGCCGGTCTCGCATGTGGTGCTGGGAGAGGCGGTCTGCTCGAAGCGCGAGCCTTTCGTGGCGGCGGAGCTGGGCGCGGCGGTGGAGCGGATGCGCGCGGCGGGCAAGACCGTGGCGCTCTCCACGCTGGCGCTGGTGACCCTGCCGCGGGAACGGCGTGCCGCGCAGGCCCTGATCGGCACCGCCGCCGAGGCCGGCGCCGGGATCGAGATCGCGGATCTCACCGCCCTGGCCTGGCTGCCTGCGGGCACAGCCTTCTCGGTCGGGCCGCTCGTGAACGTCTACAACGAGGCGACGCTCGCCTGGCTCGCGGCGCGGGGGGCGCGGCGGATCTGCCTGCCGCCGGAGCTGCCGCTCGCTTCCGTGGCGGTGCTCGCGCGCGAAGGCGCGGCGCGGGGCGTGACGGTCGAGGTCTGGGGTCACGGACGGGTGCCGCTCGCAATCTCGGGCCGGTGCTATCACGCGCGGCTCCACGGGCGCACGAAGGACAGTTGCAAGTTTGCCTGCGAGGCCGATTCCGACGGGCTGACCGTGGAAACGCTCGATGGCCAGCCGTTTCTGGCGATGAACGGCGTACAGACTCTCTCGGAAAGCCATGCCTGCGCATTGCAGCAGATCGACGCGCTGCGCGAGGCGGGGGTGGCGGCGCTGCGCCTGTCGCCGCAATCCACAGGCTTCGGCGAGATCTGCGCGCTCTATCGGGCGGCCCTCGACGGGCGCCTTGATCCCGGCGAAGCGGTGCGGCGGCTGCACGCGGCGGCACCCATGCGGCTTTCGGATGGGTTCCTCACGGGCACGCGCGGCGCCGACTGGTCGACCGAGGAGGCGGAACCCGCGGGCGGCGCCTGAATGCCTCGCGCAGCGCGCAGCCGCCGCGCCAGTCACGTCACGCGGCGGCTGCGACGAAGGGAACCTGTGCCGGAGTGTTGGGACGCGCCCGGCACAGGCGCCGAGGGGGCGGAAAGGGATCAGCCCGCGCCCCTCGGCATCGGCAAGGACCCGGTCTTGTAGGGGGTCCAATCGGTGATTTCGGGATAGAACTGCCGCCGCCATGCCTTTACCCGCGGGTTGAAGATCCGCCGCCAGACCGGCGGGATCATCGCGAGGAAAGTCATCGGCGGGTAGCCGGTCGGCAGCATCGGCACCTGTGTTTCGTCGTAGATCTGCAAGAGCGGAAACCGGCGCAGCGGATGCAGGTGGTGATCGGCATGGCGTTGCAGGTTGATCAGCAGCAGACCGGACACCCGATGCGCCGAATCCCAGGAATGATGCGGCTTCACCGGCTCATATCGCCCGTCGCCCAGGTATTTGCGGGTCAGCCCGTAATGCTCCACATAATTGGTCAGCTCGAGCTGCCAGATCGCCACGATGGCCTGGAGGGCGAAGAGGCCGATGCCAGCCCATCCTCCCACGGCGAAGGCAAAGGCGAGAAAGAGGGCCTGTAGCGCGAGATATTTCCAGATCGGATTGCTGCGATGCCACGGGCTCCGCCCGCGCCGCGCGAGCATCGCCCGTTCGGCGCGCCAGGCGGAGGGAAAGCCGGTGCGCAAAATCCGGAAGAAGGCGCGGTGGAACCCCTCGTTGTAGCGCGCCGTCACGGTGTCGCGCGGCGTGCCGACCCAGGGGTGATGCACCAGCAGGTGTTCCGTGCGGAAATGACCGTAGAGCACCAGCGCCATGAGCAGATCGCCCAGATTGCGCTCGAACCGGTTGGTCTTGTGAAAAAGCTCATGGGCGTAGACGATCCCGACCGTGCCGGTGGTGACGCCGATCGCGAACATGATCCCCAGCGTCTCCGCCGTGGAATAGCCGTCCAGATGGGTCAGGCACCAGATTGCGCCGTAGACGAGGCAAAGTTCGAGCGGCAGCCAGATCCAGGTGAGCAGGCGGAAGGCGAAGAGTTCGCTGTCCGGCGTGTCGGGGTCGGGGTTGCGCAGGTCCTTGCCCAGAACCGTGTCGAGCAGTGGCATCAGCACCCAACCGTAGAAGGGGATCAGCAGGATCGTCCAGCCGCCCTGCCAGAGCGCCAGAGCGACCAGCGGCACGAAGGTGACGGTCAGCCAGTAGGGCCATGCGCTGAGACGTGCGGCGGCGGGAGCGATCGGGAGAGTGTCCGTCATGGGCGTGTCCTCGGGATCATGCGGAGGGTGTCGGAAGGCGCGGACGGAGCCGCAGGCGGATGCCGTCGGCGGAGCGCAGCGTCAGCCGGGCGGCGGGCACGGGCACGTCTCCCGCCACGGGGTCGAAACGGAAGACGTGCACCAGCATCGACAACAGCAGCGGCCCCTCCGCCATGGCAAATCCCGCACCGGGACAGACCCGCGGCCCCTCGGAAAAGGGGATATAGGCCAGGCGCAGCCCCTCGCGGCCGTTCCCGGTCTTCCAGCGGGCGGGATCGAACCCGTCGGGATTCTCCCAGATCCGTTCGTGGCGATGCAGGTGCCAGGGGCTTATCACGATCTGTGCCCCCTTCGGCACCCTGCGGGCGCGGAACCGCATCGGGCAGGCCGCCTCGCGCACATACATCGGCACCGGCGGGTAGAGCCGCAGGGCTTCGCGAAAGACGGCCCGGCTCGTCTCCAGACGTTTCAGCGTGGCGAGATCCGGCTCGGCACCGGCGCCCAGCACCGCCCCGGCCTCTGCGGCCACCCGCTCCTGCCAGTCGGGATGGGTGGCGAGCAGGTAGAGGGCCCAGGCGAGCGCCGCCGCCGAGGTCTCGTGTCCGGCAAGGAAGAAGATCGCCACCTGATCGACCATTTCCGCGGTGTCGAACACCCTGCCCGTCTCCGGATCCGGGGTGGTCATGATCCTTGTCGCCAGATCATCCGGCGCGGTGCCCGCGGCGATCTCCGCCGCGCGCATCGTGGTGAGCCGGACGATCAGAGTGCGGATGCGCGCCGCGCTCGCCCGTACCGCGCGCGAATGGCACCGCGGCACCCACTTCGGAAAGGGCAGGATCGCGGCGGCATTGGCCACCGGATGCGCCGCCTGGTGGTCACGGAATGCGACAAGGGCGGCCTGTGCGATCCCGCTCTCGATCGGTTGCGAGAACAGCGCACGGAAGATCACATCCATCGCCACATGGCTGGTCTGCGCCTCGATCTCCAGCGCACGACCATCGGCAAGCGGGGCGAGCCGTGCCACAGCCGCGCGTCCCGCTTGCCACATCGCCGGCAGGACCTCGCGCAGCCGCCCGCCTTCGAACGCGGGATCTATGATGCGCCGCTGGTGTTCCCAGAGCGCACCGTTGCTGATGAAGACGGAGCTGCGCAGCAGCGGCCGCAGCCCGATCCGCACCCGCTCCGACTTCGGGAAGTCGCGCACGGGTCCCCGAAGCACGCGGTGCACCAGCTCGGGATCGTTGCACAGGAAGGATCGGAAGAAGGGCGTGCGCATCTCCGCCATCCAGGCCCGAAAGAGATGTCCGGGCTGGGCAGAGAGAATGTCACGCCGGAAGAGGCGCAGATAGCCGAAAAGCGACACCCGCCCCGCCCGCGCCGCCGGTTTCGGCGGCAACGGCGCGGCAGATGCGAGCGCTGCGGACATGGGCAAGGGACGGTCGGTCATCTGGATCTGGCTCCGGCTTTGCGTCGGTGATAGCCGCCCGCCTGCCGCCGGTCTGTGACGGGTGTCACATCTCCTGCCCGCCCTGCCCCGGCTGATACGTTGCGTCGCACTGCCCGCCGCCACGTCGCCGCACTATGATGGCAAAATCCTTCATGAATTCCATTTGAGCGCGACCCGATCATGCCCCAGATTTCCGATCCGTCCCATCCCTGCGGCCGCTGCCGGTTCTACGAGGCAAGCCTGTGGCGCCCCGTCGCCGGATCCGACGCCGTGACGCAGCTCGCGCGCGGCTTCTCGCGGCGCGAACTCGCGGCGGGCGAGGTGCTTTTCGCCCAGGGCAGCGACAATCGTGGGGTGTTCTGCGTCTCGAAGGGGCTGATCGCCTTGCGCAGCCATCATCCCGACGGCCGGTCGATCCTGCTGCGCCTCGCCTATCCGGGGGAGATCGTCGGCTTCCGCTCCTTCCTCGGCCGGGGCGTGCACCAGACCGAAGCGCGGGCCCTGCTGCCCTCTCGGGTCTGCACTGTAGGACGGCGGAGCGCGGGACGGCTCCTGCGCGACCATCCGGCGCTTCTCGAGCGGCTGCTCGAACGCAGTCTGGAGGAGATCGACCGCAGCCACCGACGCATCATCGCCGCGGCCACTCTCGACAACAAGGAACGGCTCGCCGCCCTGCTGAACTGGCTGATGGAGCGCCACGGCACGCGCGAAGGCGTGGAGCTGCGCATGCGCCTGCCGTTGAGCCGCGCCGACCTGGCCGATCTGATCGGCGTGCAGCGCGAGACGATGTCGCGCCTTGTCCGCCGGCTCGAAGCCGAGGGGACGTTCCGCATCGACGGACGCGAGGTGCGCGTGCGCGCGCCCCTGGCGCGGGCCGGCGGGAGCTGACCTCGGGGACGGCCCCCGCCGCGTGCGGGCTCAGGCAGCCTTGGACAGGGACGTGCGCGCCGTTTCCACGAGTGTGCCGTGCAGCGCCGCGATCGCCGGCTTCAGCGCATCGCGCTCGAGGATGAACTGCACATCGACATTGCGCGGCCCCTGCGAGGCGCCGAGCGCATAGAGACCGGCACCCGCGATGGCCTGAAGCCCGTCGGTGAGCACGGAAAGCCCCGACAGGTCGCGTCCGATCGCGGACGCCATCGCGAGCGGTCGCGCGGAGACCTCGGCGTTCGGATAGGTCTCGGTAAGATCCTTCTCCACCCGGCGCATCACCTTGAGCGAGGCATCGAGATAATGGGTGATCGTGTTCGCGTTCGAGGTCTTCGACACGATGCGCACATTGTGGCGCGTCAGGATGTCGAGGATCGTCGCGTCATAGCCCTTCACACCGACCATGTCCTGTTCGAACACTTCGAGCGAGACGATGTCGAGCCCCGTCACCATTTCCACCGCGGGCGTCTCGGCGGGCTTGTCGTCGATCAGCGTGCCCGCGTCCTCCGGTTCGAAGGCGTTGGTCACGCGCAGCGGCACGTCGGCCTGACGCAGCGTCTTGGCGGCTTTCGGATGGATCGCCTCCATACCCATATTCGACATCTGGTCGGCCACGTCGTAATTCGTATGCCCGAGCTTGCGCGCCACGCCGTGCCCGACGAGGTTCGGATCGGCCGAGGAAAGATGGAATTCCTTGTGGATGATCGCCTCTTTCGCGCCGGTGAGCGCCGCGAGACGGGAAAAGGTCACCTCCGAATAGCCGCGATCGAATTCCCGCATCAGCCCCTCGACGCATTGCGCGTACCCAGTGACGATAGGCATTTCCCGCGCCAGGTCGAGATCGTCCATCGCCCCTGCGATCCGCGCATCGAGCGACACCTCTCCCCGGTCGCGCCAACCGGACAGGTCGACGAAACGTGCATTCACCCCGGCGCGCTGCAACAGAAGCGTGGTGACGAACGCGGAATGCGCCTCTCCCAGCCCCGACAACAGTTCGCGCACCTGCAACAGATGCCCGGCGAGGCGGAAATGGCCGTAGGAACACAGGCGCTGGAGGTCAATGAGGCAATTGCGCGTGCCTTCGATCCGTTCGGCGACAAAGGCCTCGGCCTGCGCGATATCGGCAGGATGGTCGAGCACGGCCTTGTGCGCCGTGCTCATCGCCTCCGACACCCGCGCCAGCGTTTCGTGCCAGCCGTGGTCGCTGTCGGCATCGGCATAGCGGGCGTAGACGCCCGGCTCGCCGGATTTCTTGTGCTCGAGCAACAGGTTTGTGATGCCACCAAAGGCCGAAACGACGAAGACACGTCCATAGAGATCCGCCCCTTCGCGCCCGCCGATGAACAGCGTGTCGCGCAACTCGTCCACGCGGGACATGCTTGTCCCGCCGATTTTCTCGACAGTATGTGCCATACCGACCGCCTTACGCCTCGAGCTCTTCGGCCGGGGCGTAGGATCCGTCCTCCCGGTGCACTTCCGTGCCGGTGACCGGCGGGTTGAAGCAACAGGCCATGTGCAGCTCTTCCTCGGCGCGCAGGATGTGCTTGTCGTGCAGGTTGAGCGCATACATCACGCCGGGACGGATCTCGTGGGTCTCGCCGGTGCCGAGATCGGTGATCGAGCCCTTGCCCTTCATGCAATAGACGCTCTCGAAGTGGTGCTTGTAATGGAACATGTGTTCCGAACCCGCTTCGAGCACGGTGATGTGGAAGGAAAAGCCCATTCCGTCTTCGGCCAGCAGCATGCGGGTCGACGTCCATCGGGCATCCGCCACATGGCGGTCGGTTTTCTTCAGGTCGTTGAAATCGCGAACGATCATGTCGGTTTCCTCGGTTGTCTCGTTTGGCTCAGGCGGCGGAGCGTTCCGCGAGCACCTCGCGGGTGGCCTCGAGCAGGATATCGAACCCTTCGCGCAGGAGCCTGTCGGGGGTGGTGAGCGGGGCGAGGCATTTCACGACCTCATCATGGGCGCCCGAGGTCTCGATGACGAGCCCCTTTTCATAGGCGCGTGCGCAGATCGCAGCGGCCAGATCGCCCGACCCGACGTCGACGCCCTGCATCAGGCCGCGCCCCTTGAGGGCGGCGCCGTCGATCAGGTCTGCCACCTCCTTGAAGGCGGAGGTCAGCATCACGGATTTCGCCGCCAATTCCTTCTCGAACGCGTCGTCCTTCCAGAATTTCTCGATTGCCACGCGGGCGGTCACGAAGGCATGGGTGTTGCCCCGGAAGGTGCCGTTGTGCTCGGCCGGCTTCCACACGTCGAGTTCGGGCCTGATCAGCAGCGCCGCAAAGGGAAGGCCGAAGCCCGACAGCGATTTCGCCTGCGTGATCATGTCCGGTTCGATGCCCGAGGTCTCGAACGAGAAATAGGTGCCGGAGCGGCCGCAACCGGCCTGGATGTCATCGACGATGACGAGCGCGCCATGTTTGCGGGCGATCCTTTCGATCCCGCGCATCCAGTCGTCGGAAGCGGCGTTCAGCCCGCCTTCGCCCTGGATCGGCTCGAACACGAAAGCCGCGGGCGCGTCGATGCCGGAGGAGGGATTGTCCAGAAGGCTCTCGATCATCTGAAGCGTGTCGACGCCGTCCCCCATCGCGCCTTCGAAGGGCATATGGGTCACGTCACCGAGCGACCCGGTGCCCGCGCCCCCGCGTTTCGAGGCATTGCCGGTGAGCGCGAGCGCGCCCATCGTCATGCCGTGAAAGCCGTTGGTGAAGGCGATCACGTTGCGCCGGCCGGTCACCTTGCGCGCGAGCTTGATGGCGGCTTCGACCGCGTTCGTGCCGGTCGGGCCGGTCATCATCACGCGGTAATCCATCCCGCGCGGCGCGAGGATATTCTCCTCGAAGGCACGCAGGAACGCTTCCTTCGCGTCGGTATGGAAATCGAGCGCGTGGGCGATACCGTCCTGTGAGATATGCGCAATCAGCGCCGCCTTCATGTCCGGGTCGTTGTGCCCGTAGTTGAGCGAGGAGCAGCCCGCCAGGAAGTCGATGTAGCGGTTGCCGTCCTCGGTGAACAGTTCGGAACCGCGCGCCTCCGTAAAGGTCGCCGGAAAGGCGCGGCAGTAGGAACGCGCTCCGCTCTCGCGGCGCGCATAGATGGTCTTCTCTTGTGCCATGTCTTTGGGCATGGGGAATCCTTCGGGTTTGTCGTGAGAGGGGAGTTACGCGGCGCTCTTCAGCGCGGCCTCGTCGGCCGGCAGCGAGATCGTCACCATATGTTCGGTGTCGTGCGCGCCGTCGAAATGCGTCTCCTTCACATAATGGGGTTCGTCGGTCAGTTCGCCGCCGATGGCACGGGCGAAGCTCCGGAACAGGCCCCAGGAGGCGTCATTGTCTTCGGTGATCGTGGTCTTGAGCGCCTTCGCCCCGGACAGCTCGTCGCGTCCGATCAGTTCGAACAGCATGGTCTTGCCGAGACCGAGCCCGCGCGCCTTTGCGCTGACAGCGACCTGCCAGACGAAGAAAGCGTCCTTGTTCGGGATCATGTGACCCGAGATCCAACCCACGATCTCGCCGTCGAGTTCCGCCACCACGCAGGTGTCGCGGAAATGATCGGCCTGGATCAGGTTCGCATACATGGAGTTCTCGTCCAGCGGCTTGCAGGCGCGCACGAGATCCCAGATGGCAGCCCCGTCCGTCGCATCAGGTTTGCGCAGGCGGGGCGCTCGCGTTCGGGGGCGATCTGTGTCCGGTGTCATCATGTCTTTCGGCATGAACCTCTGCTCCATGTTTGTTCGAAAGACTAAGTATCCTATGAGAGATAAAATTTCAACCTTCTAAGCTGTTTTTTCCGCTCATAGCGCGATTTCAGGAATTTTACGGGAAAGAAACCTATCAGAAAACAAAGCGCTTTGAGTCCATCCATCGTTCGACATGCGAAGCATTAGAGCGAATTGCTTCGACAATTGAAGGATCTTCCCGGATGTGGCATCTTGGGCCGCCATGACAGAGCAACATCGAGACAGAATCGACCAAAGCCTGATCGCCCTGCGCCGTATCCTGCGGGCGACGGAGCTCTATGAGCGCGATCTGGCGCAGGCTGCGGGCCTGACCTCGGCCCAGTTGCGGGTGCTCCAACTCGTCGGCGCGGAGGGCAGCACGACACCGAAGGAGCTCGCGTCCCGCATGGGCGTGACCCAGGCGACGATCACCGCCCTCGTGGACAAGCTCGTCGCGCGGGACATGGTGAAACGCGTTCCCTCGATCGAGGATCGGCGCCAGACGAACGTCACGATCACCGATGAGGGCAACAGCCGCCTCGCGGATGCGCCCGACGCGCTGCAACAGCGCTATGTGAAGGCCTTCAGCGCGATGGCCGACTGGGAACAGGCGCAACTTGTCGCTTCCCTGGAACGCGTCGCCGCCATGCTCGACGCGAAGGACATCGACGCCTCGCCGGTCCTGACCACAGGCGAAATCCATTCCGGCAAGAAGCATGAGTGACCTTCCCCTGACGCGCCGGGACCCGCGCGCGAGCCCCGGAGCGATAGCTGGGCCGGTCAGGCGAGACCCTCGTCCCTGAGCGCCTGACGCACGGCGGGCCGGCTTGCGATCCGGCCGACGTATTCACCGAGCTTCGGCAGCGACGACAGGTCGATCTGAAGATGAACTGCCCAGCCGGTCAGCGTGAACAGGTAGGCGTCGGCGACCGTGAACCCGTCTCCAACGAGATAGCCCGAGGGGCCGATCCGGTCCTGGGCCAGGGCAAGCTTGTCGCGGACCTGCGCCTCGACAACGGGGCGCATGTCCGCCGGCAGGCCCGGATGGAACAGGGGGCCGTAGGACTTGTGAACTTCCGTCGCCAGGAAATTGAGGATTTCCTGGAGTTCCCAGCGTCCTTCGGCGGTCACGTCCCCGAGCCGGCCGCCCTCCACCTGCGAGGCGATGAACTGAAGCACCACGGCGGCCTCGGCGATCCTCCTGCCGTCATCGGTGACGAGCGCCGGCACCAGCCCGCTCGGATTGATCTCGCGATAATCGTTGCCGTCGACCTTGTTGCCGTCTTCGGTCTTTTCCACCAGATGATATGTGGCGGGGATCCCGGCCTCGAGCAACGCGATATGCGGCGCCAGCGAGCAGGCGCCGGGAATGTAGTAAAGCTTCATGAATGTATGTCTCCCGTGGAAATGAAAGGGCAATCGGAAATTCCCGGCGCGATGCGCCGGGAACGGAGGCGATGTCGATCAGAAGCGCCAGACGACACCGGTCCGGACGAGCAGCGGATCGAGCGTCACCTTGACATCTGCCGGCGCACCGCCCAGCGAGCCGCTTGCATCCGTGTCGATCCAGATCTTGTTGACGTCGAAATAAAGGCCCATCCGGTCGGTGATCATGCTTTCGAAACCGACCTGCAATGCGGCGCCCCAGTTGTCGTCGACCTCGAAATCGATGACATCCTTGTCGTCGGTATCGAAGACGATCGTGTAGTTGATGCCAGCCCCGACATAGGGCATGAACTTCGGATTGTTCGTGGGGAAGCGATATTGTCCCATCAGCACCGCCGGCCCATAGGTCACGTTGCCCAGGCGGTAGCCGCTCAAAGTGCCCGATCCCTCGATCTCCGCCTCGGGCGGAAGACCGAGGCTGAAGGTCGCGGACCAGTTTTCGTTGAAACGGTAACCGATATCGACGGTCAGGGAATAGTTGTCGTCTATCGTGATATCCGTGCCGGGAACCTGGCCACCGGCGACGGACACATCCGCCCCCGGATCGAAGTAAACCCCGACGAGGCCGCCCCGAAGAAACCATCCCTCGTGTTCGACCTGCTGAGCGGAAGCCGGGCTGCTGCCCAGAAGGGCAGCCGAGCATATCGCCGTCGTCGCCAGAATTCGTTTCATTTTATCTCCTCCCTGTTTTTCAAGCTGAAACGTTGTTTGTATTTGCCGCCCCGGAGCCGGAGCGCGTCTTTCCTGCCGGTGTGAGCCTCCCGCTCACAGCAGTTTGCGCAGGTCCGGTGCGGTCTGGAGCTCGTCGCCGGCCGGGGAATATCCCCTGGCCAGCAGCCGCCGGACGATCGCCATGTCGCGCGGCGCGTCGAAGCAGATGGCGCCGACCAGCTTTCCGCCCGCAACGCAGAGGCGGGTGAAGGCGCCGCCTTCCCCTTGGCGCAAAAACACCTCTCCGCCGTCGGAGGCACAATCCCCGATCATCTGGAGGTTCAGATCGTACTGATCCGACCAGAACCAGGTGTTGACGGAATAGGCGCTGTTCTCTCCCATCATGTTCCGCGCCGCGGCCGCCGCCTGATCCTGCGCATTTGCCCAGGACTCCATGCGGATGCTCCGGCCCGTCTCATCCCGCATCGCCGCAACGTCGCCCGCCGCGAAGATGTGCGGATCGGAGGTCCGCAGGAACGGATCGACCACCACCCCGTTCCCGATTTCAAGACCGGCATCGCGGGCCAGTTCGACATTGGGCACCGCACCGATTCCGATCACGACGATATCGACGGGCAGCACCTCTCCCGAGGACAGGGTCACGGCTTCGACCGCATCCCTCCCGGCCACCTCCGTGATGCGCGTGTCCAGATGGATCTTCGTGCCGTGGTCGCGATGTATGCGCTCAAGAGCAGAACCGACCTCCGCGGGAAGGCAGCGGGCACACAGCCGCCCGGCCATCTCCACCACCGCCGCCTGCAAGCCCAGCTTGCGCGCGGTCGCCGCGACCTCGAGCCCGATCCAGCCCGCCCCCACGGACAACAGCGTCTTGCCGGGCGCCATCGCCGCACGCAGCCTTTCGGCATCGTCGAAGGTGCGCAGATAAAAGACATTGCTCTTGCCCGACAGAGGCCCGTCGATCAACCGCGGACGGCTTCCCGTCGCGATCAGAAGCCGGTCATAGGACAGCTCCCGACCGGAAGAGAGGATCACCTTGCGCCCGCCGCGATCAAGCGCGACCGCGCGATGTCCCCGCAGCAGATCGAGGTTCAGATCGACGAGAGCCTCCTCCGGGATGAGGGTGACCTTCGCCACGTCCGCCTCCCCCTGCAACACGGCCTTGGACAGCGGCGGGCGCTCGTAGGGCAGCCGGTTTTCTTCCGACACGATGGTGACGGATCCTCCGAAACCTTCGTCACGCAGGGTCCGCGCCGCGGTGGCGGCGGCCTGCCCTCCTCCCAGAATGACAAAATGCTCCATATGTCGTCCTCCCCGTCGTGTTGAGAATGCGCCCGCCTCCACAAGGAGGGCGCACCGTTTGCCGTCCGGCCCGCGCCCGGCGAGGCGCGGGCCGGTGCTTTCTCACGAGCCGATCTTGAAGCTCTCCGGGAAGGCCGCGCCCCAGGAGCTGAAGATCTGCTGATCCGCCGTCCACATCTTCGGTCCGGCCTTGCGATCCACGCAGCGCGGCATTTCCCCCGACAGTTCGTAACGGTTGCCGCAGGGTGTCCGGAAATAGGAATAGAGGTTGGAGCCGACAGCGTGGCGGCCGGGACCGGCTTCCGTGGTGATGCCGCCCCGCGCGAGCTGGTCGAGCATCAGCTTCATGAACTCGATATTGGGAATGTTCCACGCGAGGTGATCGAGGGTCTCATGCGGTGCCCCGGCGAACATCGCGACATCATGATGGTAGTCGCCGACATGCATCCAGGATGCGAGCCGGCCGGCGCCGCCGGGGAATTCCACGATGTCGGAGGCGCGGAAATCGACGTGGGTCGACAGGAACTCGATGGTTTGCGTCGCATCCGGCCCGACGCGCAGGGTGATGTGGTCCAGATCCACCGGGGCAAGGGCGCTCAGATGGTTCGTCGCACGCTGGGCCGGGTTGTAGTAATGCTGGCGCGCCTCGCGTTTCAGCAGAGCGATCTGCATCTTCTGGTTCTGCGGCGGCAGATCGAATTCGATGACGCGCACAACGCCCGGATCGGGGTCTGTCATCTCGCGCACTTCCACGCCGGCTCCCTCGACGCGCTTGCGATAATGCGCCAGGTCCTCTTCATCATCCGCGGCGATCGCGAAACTGATGACGCCCGTGCCGCCCTCGGTCACCGCGACGTCATAGGTTCCGTCGGTGCCGCAGGTCAGGTACACGCGGCCGTCCTCCCGGCCGATCTCTTCCAGTCCCAACACACTGGTGTGGAACTCGACCGACTCTTCGAGGTGCTTCACCCTGAGCGTGGCATGAGAAAGTTTTTGCAGGGCCATGTCCGGCTCCTCCTCCGTTTGAAATTTCACTGACAGTCAGATGAGAGAAGGCCCTTGCTCAGGGCGTCCTCCATGAAGGTGAGGCGGTCGTTGCCCCACCACATTTGATCCCCGAGGACCATGGTCGGAACACCGAACACGCCAGCGTCATGTGCGGCCTGGGTCGCCGCCTTCAGGCGCGTGATGGCCTCCTCCGAACCGCTCCAGGCGTCGAGCTCCTCGGGCTTGCAGCCACAGGCGATGGCCAGACGCTCCAGCAGCGCGGGATCCGCCGGATCTCCCCCGGTGTTCCAGACCCCGTCCCAGGCGGCACGCAGGAAATCCGGGCCCTTTCCCCTGTCGAGGGCAAAAAAATACGCCCTGTTGACTGCGCCCGTCTCCAGCGATTTCGGAGAGATCAGCGACACGCCATAGCGGCTTGCCCAGCGCGCGAGATCCATCCTGAGATAGCGGGCCTTGAGCGGGATGGTCACATTCGCGGGTCCGGTATTCCCGGCCAGCAGCTTGAGCTTCGGCAGATCGACCACATGGGACCGAAGCTCGAGACCGTATTTCTCGCAAAGACCAGGAAGCTTCTGGAACGCCAGATAGGAGAAGGGACTCATGAAGTCGAAGTAGAAGTCGAGGGGGCGTCTGCTCATGCCGATTGCCCGCCATCGAGTTCGGATGCGAGCTTCGCCCACTGGAGACCCGCCTCGCGCGCTCCGGCGAGCGCCGACTCGGGCGCGAGGTGATAGGGCGGGCGGCAGGGTCCGGCGGTCATCCAGCCCGCCGCATCCATCCGCGCTTTCTCGATACCGATATTGTGGACGGAGAATTCCTTGAACGACCCGTTCGGAAGAAGCGTGCGATAGGTGAACGCGATCCGGTCGGTGAGGGATTTCGCCTGCGTCCAGTCGCCGGTCCTGTTCGCCTCCGCCACGAGATCGCGCAACCGGATCACCGGCGAAGGGCCACAGACCGCGCCGCTGGTCCAGAAGGCCGTGCAGGCCTGCGGGTCGATCCGCGCGGCGGCGTAATAATCCACATCGAGCGGCATAAGGCGGATCCTGCGCCCGGTCAGGTTCAGGTCCATGTAAAGCGCCGCGATGTTCATGTATTTCGCAGAAACGACCTGGGGAATTTCCGCGATCTGCGCCCAGAACGGCCGCGGGAAATCGAACTTGAACGCTTCCGGATTGGCGTAGATGCAGATGGCCACGTCAGGGCAGGAGGCGGCGACATCGCGGAAGAACCGCACCGCCGTCGGCACATCGGGCTGGCACCACATCGGCGGTCCGAGCATGACGCCGTCGACGCCGATCTCGCGCACCGCCCTGGTCATGCGGATGGTGTCGCGGGTGTTGAGGCTGGTCGTCCCGCCGAAGACCGGCACCCGGCCTGCGACCGTCTCGACCACCGTGCGCAGGAAGGCCTGCTTTTCCTCCCAGGTCGTCGTCGCGGCCTCGCCAAGCGTGCCCTGCGTCAGGATACCGTCCACACCCGCCGCGACGAGAGCTTCCGCTGTGCGGGCGGTTTCCTCCAGATCGACGGTATCCGTCGCGTTGATATCGGACGCATTCGGCTTCGACGGCGTGGGCATGATCGCCCAGCAGCCGGACACGTCATCCACGGTAAGCAAAGTTCTTTTCATGAGCACTTCCAGCGTTGTGTCGCGCCCCATTCCGGAGGCGACCGGTTTTCTTTCGGGAGAATCGCCGGCGCAGCCCGGCCCGACAGCGATCCCTGACATTCGCCGCGTCAGAACGGATATTGCTGCCGGGGCGACTGGATCGTCAGCGCCTTCAGCTCGGTGAACTCGTCAATCACCGCGCGCCCTCCGCCGAAACGGCCCCAGCCACTCGACTTTGTCCCGCCGTAGGGCGCCTGAGATTCGCCGCCCACAGTCGAGCCGTTGATATGGACAGAGCCGGTCTGGATCCGCATCGCGACCGACATCGCGCGGTTGATATCGCTGCCGAAGACCGCCGCAGAGAGGCCGTATTCCGTGTCGTTGGCAATGCGCACCGCCTCGTCGGCATCCTTGACGCGGATCACCTGAAGGATCGGACCGAAAGCCTCTTCCCTGTAGATACGCATCTCGGGAGTGACGCCGTCGAGAACCGTGGCCGCCATGAGCGTCTTCTCGGCATGCCCGCCGGCTCGCACCCCGGCGCCCTTGGCGATGGCATCGTCCAGCAGCCCGTTCAGGCGATCGGCGGCTCCCTGGCTGATGATCGGTCCAAGGGCACAGGTCGCCTGGCTGCGCGGATCGCCGGCCTGAAGCGCCTTCGCGCGTTCTGACAGAAGCTCCACGAAGCTGTCCGCGATCGTGTCTTCGACGATCACCCGCTCCGTCGTCATGCAGATCTGTCCCTGATACAGGAAGGCGCCGAAGATCGTGGCGTTCACCGCGCCCTCGAGGTCCGCATCCGCCAGAACCACCATCGGCGATTTGTCCCCCAGTTCCAGCAGGCAGCGCTTGAGATGGCGACCGCAATGCTCCGCGATGATCCGGCCGACATGGGTCGAACCTGTGAAGTTCACGCGCCGCACCGCGGGATGCGCGATCATCGCCTCGACCAGTTCGGGAGCGTCCGTGGGATCGTTGGTAAGAAAATTCAGGGTGCCGGGCGGGAAACCCGCGGCATAGATAGCCTCTGCGATCAGTTCATGCGTCCTCGGGGAAGTTTCGGAGGCGCGGAACACGACCGTGTTGCCGCAGACCAGCGGATAGGCGATCGCCCGCGCCGCCAGAACCACCGGACCGTTCCAGGGTACCATGCTGAGGATGACGCCGACCGGCTGGCGCACGGTCATCGACAGGCAATCGGGCTTGTCCGAAGGAAGCGTCTCCCCCTGGATCTGCGTCGCCAGGGACGCCGCCTCGCGGAATTCGTTCGCCGCCATCATGACGTTGAAATGCGCCCAGAGGTCGCCCGCCCCGATCTCGGCCTTCATCGCGGCGACGAGATCGCCGGTCCGCGCCTCGAGCTCACCGGCGGCTTTAAGAAGAAGTGCGCGGCGTGTGCCCGGCCCGGTTTGCGACCATGTGGCAAAGGCGTGGTCCGCCGCCTCGATCGCGGCAATCGCATCTGCCCTGCTGGCGGCGGCGCCGGTCGTGACGACCTCGCCCGTCGCAGGTGACCGGCGTTCGAAACGCGCCTGCTCGCTGGCCGGGCGCGCCTCGTTGTCGATGTGCAATGTCGTTTCCATTGTAATTTTCCTTCCCTGTTTCAAGCCGCACCCGTTTGCCGCCGATCCGTCGGCGACAGCATGTCCTGTTGAAGCGTCGGACCAGGTCTTCAGAATTCGCCGAACTTCTCGGCCAGCTCGGCCCCCATGTTCGGTGAGGCAAAGCCGCGCATGCCGATGCCGCCGTCAAAATTCAGCACCACGCCGGTGGCCGGCCCGTTGTCCCGGCGATTGGCGAAGAACACGTATCCGCCGGCGTAGTCCTGGGTGTAGAAAGCCTTTTCGAGAGGCACGAGCCGTGGCATGAGCTCGTCGAACGGAATGTCGGAGAACCGATGCCCGTCCTGAGACAGCGCGCTCAGGCCCGCGAGGTTGCTGCCGCCGATACCGCCCGGCGCGACGCCGTTCACGCGGATATAGGGACCCCATTCATGGGCGAGCTGCTTGATCATCCCCACGACCGCGTGCTTGGTCGCGGTATAGAGAACGCCGCCGCCGCCGGGATAGAAACCTGCATTCGAGACGGTGAAGATCGCGTTGCCCCGGCTCTTGTAGAGCTCCGGCAGCGCGGCCTTGGCAGCGAGGAGATAGCCCCTGACGTTGATGCTGAACATCTCGTCGAATGCCGGAGAAACGGCATCGTCCGCCATTCCGGCGAGGGTCTGGTTGTAATCCCAGACACCGGCATTCCCCACGAGCGTGTCGAGCTTGCCGAAGGCCCTCACGCATTCAGCGACCGCTCGCTTGTGATCGGCCATCTCTCGCACGTCGCCGGCCACGCCGATCACGTTGTCCCCCAAGGCCCCGACCACCTCGTCTATGCGCTCCTGCGACCGGTCGAGAATGGCGACCCGCGCGCCCTCCTCGACGAACCGTTCGGCAATTGCGCGGCCGAGCCCGGACCCGCCGCCGGTGATCAGCGCAACCTGATCCTTGAGTTGCATGTTTCTCCCTCCCTGTCTTCTTGTTGCCTCAGCAGTCGACGTAGATGTCGCCGCCTTCGCATTTCGCCGGATAGACCTTGAGCGCCTGACAGGCGGGGAGAGCCTTCACCTTCCCGGTCCTCACGTCGAATTTCGCGAAATGAAGGCTGCATTCGATGATGCATCCTTCGAGGAAGCCGTCCGCCAGAGACCAGGTGTCATGCGTGCAGGTATCCTGCACGGCATGAATTTCCCCGTCCACGTTGCAGACCAGGATCGGCTCCGGTCCGCCGTCGAACACCTTCATGTCTCCCTCGGGCAGATCTGCCAGAGGGAATGCCTTGATCCATGCCATGAATATTCTCGTCAGAAGAAGAAGCTCAGGTTGTTCGACAAGATCGTGCTCTGGTCGATGAGGATCTTCCGCCGCACGATCTCGAAACCCGCCTCGCTGTCGGTGCGGCGCAGCACGTCCTGTCGCTCGCAGGCGAAGATGTCGACCTGACGCTCCTGCCGGGACCGGTAGGTGACCAAGGCGGAGATGGTGTGCAGCGTGTTGTCGTCCTCCGGCGAGATCATCACGTTTCCGATGATGTGACGCACGCGCGAGGCCGGGTTTTCCGACCAGCCCACGTCCGATGTGATCTTGCGGATACGGCCGTCCATCGTGGCCCAGGTATCATCGAAATGCGCAAAACCATGATCGTCGGCGTATTCCTTCTCCGCCTCCCGTATGAACTTCGTTTCACGAAGCGGCATCCAGTACCGGAGATCCTTCGCCAGGAGCGCGAACCACTCGACATAGCGCCGATCGGTCATGAGCTTCGCTTCCCAAAAGTAGAATTGTTCGACCTCATGCTGCAACTCGACGGGAACGAGCCCCGGTTTGACGGCGAAACGATCCGTCATCTTGTCATCAAGCATTCTTTCCTCCCATGTTTGGTGTCTGTCCGCCGCGCGGCTTCGACAGCGGACAGCGTCTTTCGCCTGGCCTGCGCGGCTCCTACTCCGCGGCGTGAGGCAGCGGGCTGATCGCCCGAATGGCATCCCAGTCCGGCGCGGTCATGATCTGTGTCCAGTAACGGTAGAAAGAGCGCGCGGCCTCCTCACCGTAGACATAGGCAAAGCTGACACCGGGGAAGCCGTCGGGGTTTTCGGAGGAAACAGTCTCCTGCGACATGCTGATGTTGAGCTTCGTCTGCCGGGCAACATGCCCGCGCAGAATAGCCTGCATATCGGTCCAGTTTTCCCCGTCGTCCTGCTCGAACACACCGCTGGCCGAGAAGGTTCGGATGATGTGGCGACGCCACTGTTCCTTGATGTCCTCCGGCGCCGACTTGTCGACCACGCCGAAGGTCCAGACCTCGATCTCGTTCGGACCGCGCGGCTGCCACATGCGCACGGTGTTGACACCGATCAGGAATGCGAGGTTGGGAAAGACATTCATGTGGCAGGTGTGGACATCCGCACGAGCCTGGCCCAGCCGTTCGACGGCTTCTTCGTAGGCAGGCCCGGAAATGAGGTAGTTCGTCACGTCCTCACCGAAGATGATCGGAAAGAAGCCCGGATTGCGCATGA
Source organism: Celeribacter indicus (assembly GCF_000819565.1). Classification (NCBI taxonomy): domain Bacteria; kingdom Pseudomonadati; phylum Pseudomonadota; class Alphaproteobacteria; order Rhodobacterales; family Roseobacteraceae; genus Celeribacter; species Celeribacter indicus. Next base: position 354,483 of record NZ_CP004393.1, on the reverse strand, counting down.
ATGTACCGCAGGCGTGGCCGTTGCCGATGTTGATGTTGTAGCCGGTGTTCGGAACCTGCATCTGCGACATGTCGAAATCCGCGGGAAGACCCGCCAGGATGCCGGACAGGTGCGCGGTGGTGCCAACGTGATAGGCATCGCTGCCGAATTGCTCCGCCGCCATTTTCCAGTTGCAGGGAATCACCCATTTCTGAATGCCGGTAATCGCCTCGGTTCCTTCGGCGCAACGGTCCAGCATGATGTCCATGTAGAACTTCGCATCGCCCAGATAGGTTTCGAGATCGGGCGCCGTCTCGTCCCAGTTGGCGAAGATCAGACCCTTGTAGGTGTCCACCCGCGCCTGTTTCGGGCTCCACTCCTTCTTGTCGAGGCAGCCGCCGAACGCTTCCTTTTCCATCGGAACGCTGACGAGGTTTCCGGCCCCGTCATAGGCCCAGCCGTGATAGCTACAGGTGAAAGACTTCGCATTGCCCGAATCGACGCGGCAGATCCGCATGCCGCGGTGGCGGCACTGGTTGAGGAAAACCCGGATGCTGCCGTCTTTCTGGCGCGCAACCACGACCGGATCCTCACCGATGTAAGACGTCATGAAGTCGCCGGCCTTCGGGATCATGCTTTCATGGCCCATACACACCCAGGTCCGGGCGAAGATCCTCTCCAGCTCAAGGCTGTAGAGGGATTCGTCGGTGTATATCTCGGGACTGTACACACCACTTTTTTCGTCGATCATTCCGAGAATCTCTTCATCGGAATATGCGGATACATTCGTAGTGTTTCCGGCGTTCGCCATCCTAAACTCCTCCCTGGCAGTTGCTGCGCGTCCCCTCCCAGGAGCGCATCCCTTGGTCGGGCCACGAAACCGGCCGTGAGGCGATCATGGCAACCAAGCTAAAAATAACAAAGCATGCTTTATATATTCGTGCAACCCTTTTAAGGGCTCGTCCGCCACTCGGCGAGAATCTCCTGAAGGCTCGTGACGGAGGGGGCCACCGCCGCCCTGACAGGGGCCTTTCCAAAGCGGGGTGCCGGCGCGGGCTGCACGATACCGTCGGCTTCGAGAAACAGCCCCCGCGCGATGTTCGCGGGATGCTCTTCCGCCTCCTGCATCGTCAGCACCGGCGTGACGCAGGCATCCACGGAGCTGAAACGCGCCGACCAGGCATCCCGCGGCCGCGATGCGAATATCATCGCCATCTCTGCAATCCGTTCGTCCTCTCTCGCCGGATCGGTGTCGGCAAACAACGCGGAGCCTGAAAGCCCCAGCGTTTCAAGCAACGCCTTGCGGAACTGGGGCTCGATCGCGCCCACGGCAATGTATTTCCCGTCGGAACAGACATAGGTTCGGTAGAAGTACCGTCCGCCGTCCAGCATGTTCCGGCCGACCGCCGCGCCATGTCTGCCCGCCTGTGCCAGACCCTTGATCAACGCGTAGAGCGCCGCCGATCCATCCACGATGGCGGCATCGACAACCTGGCCGTCGCCGGTCCGGCGCGCGTCGAAGATGGCCGCCAGCAGCCCGAAGGCGAGGAACGCTCCACCACCGCCCATATCGCCAACGAGCGGAGGAATGGCGGCCGGAAGCGCGCCGTCGCGTCCGAACAGCGACAACGCTCCCGACATGCCGAGGAAGTTCAGATCGTGCCCCGCGCTCGACGCAAGCGGCCCGTCCTGACCCCATCCCGTCATCCGCCCATAGACAAGGCGCCTGTTGACTGTCTTCAGGTCTTGGGGACCGAGGCCGAGACGTTCCATGACGCCGGGACGGAACCCCTCGACGACTGCATCCGCCTCCTGCGCCAGCGCGAGAACCGCTTGCCGATCCACCTCGGATTTCAGGTCCAGCGGCAGGATTTTCCTGTTGCGCTTCAGGATATCGAACTTCTCCGGCTCCCACGCCTCCCGTCCGGCGCCATCACCCGTGGTGGCCTTCGGGCGCTCGATGGTGACGACGCTCGCGCCGAGATCGGCCAGCATCATGCATCCGAAGGGCGCAGGTCCCAACGCGGCGAATTCGAGAATCCGCAGACCCGAAAGCGGCCCGGCGGGATGATCTTCAGTCTTGTCCATGCGCGTTCCGTTCCTTTCTTGAGCCGATTCGCCGGACACCTTTTCGGCCCTCCGGCTTCGGATAGGGGTCAGTTCATCGAATTGGGGAGAAAAAGCGCCAGAGCCGGCACGAAGAACACCAGAAGAAGTCGAAGGATATCCACGACGATGAACGGGAATATGCCGCGGAATATCGTCTGGACCGGGACGTCCGGAACCATCGCGCGGATGATGAAGGCGTTGATGCCGATCGGCGGCGTGATCATGCCGAGCTCGACCGCCATCACGAAGATCACACCGAACCAGATCGGATCGAAGCCGAGCTGCATGACCACCGGAAACAGGATCGGGATCATCAGGACGATCATCGCCATCGTGTCGAGGATACAGCCAAGCAGCAGCAGGAAGGCGACGATCAGAAGCATCGTGCCCCATCTTCCCAATTCCAGGCCGAGCAGCAATGCTGCGATCTTCTGCGGCGATTGCGTGATCGTCAGGAAATAGCCGAAGATATGCGCTCCGATCAGGATCAGAAGGATCCCGGCAGACACCGTCACGCTCTCGATCAGGCTGTCGAGCAATCCGCGCAGGTTCAGCTTGCCGCGAAAAAGGCTCAGCAGGATCGCACCGCAGGCCCCCATGGCAGCCGCCTCAGTCGGAGTGAAAAATCCGCCGTAGATGCCACCGATCACGAAGAGGAACAGGATGACGATGGCCCAGATGCCGCCGAGCGCGTGTAGCCGTTTGGACCAGGACGCACGCTCCTGAAGTGTGACGTCGGGTTTTGAGATCGTGAAATAGGCCGCAACGGCGATCAGGTAGAACACCATCGCGATCAGGCCGGGCACGATGCCCGCGATGAAGAGCTTGCCGATGTCCTGCTCGGTCAGGACACCATAGATCGACAAGGCTATGGAGGGCGGGATCAGGATGCCCAGGGTTCCACCCGCGGCGACTGTTCCGGTCGAGATGGAGTCGGGATAGCCATGGCGCCTCATCTCCGGGACTGCGATCTTCGACATGGTCGCGGCAGTGGCCAGCGAAGAACCCGAGATCGCGGCGAACCCTCCGCAGGTGGCAATCGTCGCCATGGCGAGGCCGCCCTTGCGATGACCGAGGAAGGCGCTCGCCGCGGCGAAGAGTTCGCCACTCATGCCCGAACGCGAAGTCACGACACCCATCAGGATGAACATCGGAATCAGTCCGAGGCTGTAATCGGTGGCCGCGCTCAAGGGAGAACTCGCCAGTAGGTTGAGTGCCGGGTCGATGCCCGCGATCGAGGCGAAGCCGGCGGTGCCGACCAGGGCAAGTGCCACACCCACCGGGACGCGCGCCGCGATCAGGAGGAACAGCCCGGCAAAACCGAGGAGGGCGACCGCATCACTGCTCATCCGGATTTCCTTCGTCTTCGGCGAGCTTGCGACCGGCCAGCCGCGCCGTCACCCGGCCGATCATGATCGCACATCCCATCACGCCGCCCAGCCAGGCGAGCGCGTAGAATGGCCAGACCGGCAGATTCAGCTCGTAGGTCTTCAGCCCTGCGCGCATTTCGTGGAGAATGTATCCCGCCATGTTCCAGCTCATCAGCAGGAGGAAAACGGCAAAGGCCGTGTCGGCAATAAGATCCATGGCCTTCCGAACAACCCGCGGCATCGCCTGATAGACCAGATCCACTCGAATATGGCTTCCGCGATAACAAGCCACGGCAAGCCCCCAGAAGATGGAGACGCCGAGCATCAGCCGCGACAGGTCGAAGACACCGGGAACGTGCACGCCGGGCAGAGGGCGCAGCACAACCATGACGAAGGTCAGAAGCGTCACCGTCGCCAGCAGGATGGCGGCAAGGATATTGACGGTTCCGACCGAGGCACGCATGAGGCGCGAAAATGAAGACATGTGGACCTCCCTGGTGAAAAAGAACCGGTCGGCGGACCGCCACTCCGGCGTCGCCTCTCAGTCCTCGACCAATGCGCCGGCGCTGCCGAGCCGGTTCCGCAACTCCTCGAGCACAACCTGCGGATCCTTGCGCGTATGCCCGGATGCCGCGACTTCGGATATCCACTGTTCTGTCAGGGGCGCGGCGGCGTCCTTCCACTGCCGGATCTCGTCTTTCGACGGTGCGTAGACGGTCTGGCTCTCCTGCCCATAGTAGGCATCGCGGCCGCCATCCTCGGCCTCTTCCCCTGCCCAGTTCGCCGCCATCTTTCCGGCCCAGGCACCGTTGCAATGATCGTCGATCACGGCCTTTTGGTCATCGGACAGCCGCTCATAGGCCGAGCGGTTCATCACCAGCGCGAAGTGCGACACATACATCGGCATATCGAGGTGATAGGTCAAAAGCTCTGTCAGGTGGAAATCGACGATGGACTTCCAGCGGAAAAAGGTCGTGTCGAACAGACCGCGTTCCAGCCCGTCGCGCATTTCCGGGACCGTGACCTGGAACACCTGGCCGCCGAGCGTCGAGACGAGCCGGCTCAGACGCTCGTTCACGGGGCGCACCCGCTTGCCTTTCAGATCGTCAGGCACCCTGATCGGCACCGTCGAATGGATCGAGCCGGGGGTGGAGACATACATCATGCAGAACTTCACGTCCGGCATCTCGGTTGGTGCGTATTCCTCGTACCAGTCCGAGATCTCCACCGAGCCCGCCACGGCGTCGCCCACGAAGAACGGCAGTTCGGTTACGCCGGCGATCGGGAAGGCTCCGGGGGAATAGCTGACCGCGATCCAGGACAGGTCGGAGATCCCATCGCGTGCCATGTTGTAGTGGTCCGCCGCCTTGCCGAGCTGCTGGCCCGGAAAGAACTGGAACTGGATCGAACCGCCCGACGCCTCGGTCACCGCATCCGCCCAGATGTGCAGCCCGATGTCATTGGTATTGCCCGGCGGCACCCAATGTGCGAGCCGCAGGGTCACCTGCGAGTCCTGTGCCGCGACCGGCGCGTTCGCCATGACAATCGCAATGAAAATCCCAGCGATAATTTCCCGTATCTTCCGTCCCATTCTCGGGGTACCTCCCTTTTTCTCGTTGGTTTCGCCAGTTTTCCGGTCACTCGCGATCATTCAGCACCGCACCGCTGGGGGAACGCTCAAACACGAATGCAACATCAGCGACGCAGCTTTATTTTATTGATTATTCAATGATATTATATTTTCAAGCTTTTTCGAGACCAGAGGTCCAACGGGCGCCCTTTCCCGCCTAGGGATCTATTCGTCCACCCGGTCGAGAACCTGCACGATGCAGGATGAGCCCGCGCCAAGCAGATGGCAGACCCCGACCCGGTCCCCGCAGTCGCGGAACCGCCGGCGCGTCTCGATCAGTTGCAGCACGCCGCTCGGCCCCGCCGGATGGCCGCGCCCGATCAGGCCGCCATCGGTCGAGAATTCCGGCAGGCCGGTCCTCGCCCGCGATCCGGGGCCGAAAGCCCCCTGCTCGAGCAGGGCCTCGGCGCCGCCAGGTTCGACGAACCCGAAAAGCTCGTAGTATTCCAGTTCCTCAATGGCGAAGGCGTCGTGGATCTGGACCACGTCCACCTCGCCGCGTACCCGGCCGGCGGCCGTCATCGCCGCGTCGAACGTGGTGCGGCTGATCGCCGGCGGGCCGACGATCGCACCCTCGAAGATATGGTAGTCTTCATACACCTCCGTCCGCCATTCGCTCGCCGCGATACGCGGCATCGGCCAGCGCGCTCCGGGAAGGCGTTCGAGACCTTTTCGCGAGGCCAGGATCACCGCCGCGGCACCGAAAACCCAGGAAGTGCACATCATCGTCGTCAGCGGCTCGGCCACCATGCGGCTGGCCAGCACTTCGTCCACGCCGACCTCATGGTCTGACCGGCGGGCGGCATAGGGCACGGTCCGGGCATAGTTCCAGTTCTTCGCGGTGACCATCGCCAGATGCTCGGACCGGGAGCCGTGATCGTGCATCCGCCGGCGCGCCCACATGGCGAAAAGCGCCGGCGGCGGCAGGAAGCCCTGCCGCGCGAGAGGGTTTTCGTCCCAGTCCGGCGCGTCGTAGCCGAGAACCATGACGACATCGTGCCGGCCGGACTCGATCGCCATCATCGCCTGATGCACGGCGGCAAGACCGCTGGCCGAGGCGTTCGTGATCTGCACCACCGGCAGACCGGTCAGGCCGAATTCCTTGGCGACCGCCACGGCCCTGGGACTGGCCGGCATGGCGACGCCGCAATAAAGGGCATCGACCCCGGTGAAATCGATCCCGGCATCGGCCAGCGCGGCCCGTCCGGCCTCGCGCGCCAGAGCGCGGCCGGCGCCGAGGGGATGCTTGCCGACGGGAACGGTTCCGGCCGCTGCGACGAAGACCTCACGCACGGGCAAACCTCCATCCGGCGGCACCGTCGTCGGCCGCCGCCGCCTCCAGACGGTAGACTGCTCCGATCTCCGGCACACCGGGCGCAAGCACACACTGGATGCGCACCTTCTCGGGCAGATCCACCTGCCCGTAGAAGCGGCCGCCCATTTGCGTCCAGGTGTGGAGAATGCCTTCCCGGCTCAGCTCCACTTCCTCGCAGCGGGTCAGCGCGCCATCGGCGGAAAGCGTCCGGGGCGGGAAATAGACCTGCCCGGTCGCCGGATCCCGGCTGCCGAGAAGGGTCGGCGGATCCGCCCGAAATCCATGATCGCCGCTCATTTGCCGCGGAACTCGGGCTTGCGTTTTTCGATGAAGGCGCGCGTGCCCTCCAACATGTCTTCGGTCGCAAACATCTGCTGATGCGCCATTCTCTCCATTTCAAGCGCGGTCGGCAGCGCGACTTCGGTGCCGTTGCGCACGACCTTCTTGATCGCCTGCACGGTCAGCGGCGGCAGGCGGGCGATCTTCTGCGCGATTTCCAGCGCGCGATCCTCGGCCCGGCCCTCGACCACCTCGCTGACAAGGCCGAGCGTCGCGGCGCGTTCCGCCGAAATCGGATCGCCTGTCAGCAGCATAAGCATCGCGGGATAAAGGCCGATCGCGCGGGGCAGGTACTGCGTGCCGCCCAGGCCGGGGATCAGGCCCAGTTTCACCTCGGGCTGGCCAAAGATCGCATCCGTGCCGGCGATGATGATATCGCCGTTCATCGCATATTCGCACCCGCCGCCCAGGGCGTAGCCGTTCACGGCGGTGATGACCGGCTTGCGGCAGCGGCCGATCCCGTCGGTGATTTCGGCATTGATCCGGTCGACCATCGTCGAGGCGCCGAATTCGCGGATGTCGCCGCCGGCGGCGAAATGTTCCCCCACGCCGGTCAGCACCACGCAACGCACGTCAGGATCGGCGTCGAACTCCCGGAACGCGGCGTTGATCTGGCTGCGGACGGCTCCGTTCAGGGCGTTGCGCACTTCGGGCCGGTTGATGCGCGCGACGGCAACGCCGGCGACCGGTTTTTCGACTATGACTTCAGACATACGCTCTTCTTCTCGTTAGGGGCAGGCGATGGATCAGGCGATTTCGTTGCTTTCGGCAACCATCTTGCGCAGCTTGTGCTTGAAGACCTTGCCCGAGGGGTCGCGAGGAAAATCCTCGACCACGAGCACCTTGCGCGGCAGCTTGTCCGGCGACAGAACCTTTGCCAGATCGGCACGCAGACGGTCGGGCGCGCCGGGTTCCGGCCGTTGCAGCGTCACCGCTGCCATCAGGCTTTCGCCATAGACCGGATGCGGCACGCCGAAGACGGCGCCATCGGCAATGTTGGACAGGGCCAGCAGCACGGATTCGATCTCGGCAGGATAGATGTTCGAACCGCCCGAAATCACCATGTCCTTCTTGCGGTCCTTGACGAAGAGATAGCCGTCGTCGTCGATGCAGCCGATATCGCCCGACCGGATGAGCCCGCCGGTATTCAGACTGTCGCGGTCGCCCTGGCGATTGCGATAGGTGAAATTCGCGAAGGCGCTGTTCGTGCCCGCAATCTCTCCGTCGGTGCCGGGGGGCAGAAGGTTGCCGTCGTCATCCAGGATCGCAATGGTGCAGCCGTCGATGACCCGCCCTGCGGTACCCGGCCGGGCCAGGTATTCCGGCGAGGTGACATAAGTCAGCGGGCCGGTTTCGGTCGAGCCGTAGAATTCGTTCACCACCGGACCGAACCATTCGATCATCTTCAGCTTGACGTCCACCGGACAAGGCGCGGCCGAGTGCACCACGTTGCGCAGCGACGAGACATCATAGCGCGCCCTCACGTCCGCAGGCAGTTGCAGCAGCCGGATGAACATCGTCGGAACCATCCACATATGGCTGATCCGCGCGTCCTGGATGATCCTCAGGACCGTCTCGGGATCGAAACGGGGGGTCAGATGGACCTCTCCATCCGTCTTCATCGCCCCGAGGGCCGAGCGCAGATAGGCCGCCGGCGCGGCATGGTAGAGCGGCGCAAGCAAAAGCGTGCGCATCCCGTCCTCTGCCCCCCAAAGAAAAGCCTGCTGCCGGGCCTGCGCCAGCTTGGCAGCGTCCGAGGCATGGGCCTCGCGCACCACGCCCTTGGGCTTGCCGGTGGTGCCCGAGGTATAGATGATCGCCGGGCGCGCGGGTTCGGGCTTGCCCGCCCAAGGGCTTTGCGCCGCGATCCAGTCGTCCCAGCCGATCACATCCGCAGAGGCAGGCGCGGCGGCAAGGGCCAGCGATTCCGCCGTCGCCTGTGGCAGTGGGACCGAAATTACCGGAATCCTCCCCTTCGCCGCCTCCAGTGCCACCGGCAGCAGGGCATCATGCACCACGATCGCGCTGACCTCCGCATCCGCGACGATATAGGCGACCTCATCAACCGTACTGCGCCAGTTGATCGGGACGGAATAGGCGCCGAGCGTCGCGAGCGCCTGCGTGCAGGCGATCATCTCGAGTTCGTTCACCATCAGCAGGGCGACGGCCGCACCCCGACCGATCGACATGTCTGCCAGACCGGATGCCGCACGCCGCGCAAAATCTTCCATCTCCGTCCGGGCCAGACACCTTTCGCCGGAATAAAACCTGATCACGCTCTGCAATCCTCCCTTCGGTCTCAACACGATGACCCTCTCCTGTCGGGGAATCCCGAGGGGTGGTCATATTTATTGATTAATCAATGATCTTGATCTTGGCAACCTGATTTTGGTCATCTACAGTTCAATTTCCCAGACGGGCCCGTTCTGTCCGCGCGGTGGGAACAGCAGGCGATCAGAGAGATGCGAAAAGAAAATCCAGAAGGCTCCGGCGCGCAGGGCGCGGATGAGGATTACGACGAGATCGTTCTCGAGAGCTTCCTCACCTACAAGATCAGCATCCTTGCCAAGCTCATCGACCGACGGACGATTCGCGTGATGGCACAGGAATTCGACCTGAAGCTGTCTGAAATGCGCGTCCTTGCCCAGCTGGCGAACCACAGCCCCGGCACCGTGCGCTACCTGGCACGGCGGATGCACATGGATCGCGCAGATGTGAGCCGGGCCACCTCCGCCCTGATCGAAAAGAAATACATTCTCCGCAAGGTCGACAAGAGCGACGGGCGCAGTGCGCTTTTCCAGGTGACGCCGAAGGGGCTCGAGCATTATCGCAAGATCCTCCCCACGCGGGTTGCCGAAAATGCCCGCATCAGCAGTATTCTGACGGAGGAGGAAAACACAGTCCTGCGCAGGGCCATCGCGAAGCTGACGGCCGAACTCACCGCCGAAGCGGAAGTCCTGGACCAGAAGCCGTAGCCCACCCGCGCCCGCCGACCAGGACGCTTCAGAGCGCAAGGGCTCATGCCACCCGGAACCCGCTCCTCGAGCACATACGGATCGAGACCGCAGGCGGGATTCATACATCCTCCATGATCATGCTTGCGGCCTTTTCCCCGATCATGATCGCCGGTGCATTGGTGTTGCCGCCCATGATCGAGGGCATGATCGAGGCATCGGCCACGCGAAGCCCCTCGATCCCGTGCAGTTTCAGTCGCGGAGAGACCACCGCATCCGGCCCGACGCCCATGGCGCAGGTGCCGACCGGATGATAGATCGTGCTGCCCTGTTCGCGGGCGAAGGCCTCCAGATCCGCATCGCTCTCCCTGCCGTCTCCGGGGACGACTTCCTGAACGCCATAATGTTCGAAAGGACTGGAACGCAGGATCTCGCGGGCGCGCTTCAACCCGCGCACGATCGTGTCGGCGTCCTCCTGCTCGCGCAGCAGCGCCGGGTCGATCCGGGGCGGACCGGAGGGATTGTCGGGATCGAGGGTCACGCTGCCACGGCTCTTGGGGCGCATGACGGAGGCATGGAGCGCGATGCCGTGCCCCCATTCCACCATCTTGCCGCGATGGCTCTTCAGGCCCGGCACGAAATTGAACTGGATATCCGGCCGGTCCAGCGAAGGATCGCTGCGCCAGAACCCGCCTGCTTCAACGACATTCGAATTGAACAATCCCTTGCGCACCGTCAGGAAGCGCAGCGTGTCCCAGGCAAGCCGCGGCAGGGCCGGCACCGAAATGCCGTAGGGCGCCCGGTGGCGGGTGCGGGCGATGATCCGGGCATCCACATGGTCATGCAGGTTCCGCCCAACTCCCCGCAAATCCAGGACCGGCTCGATTCCCGCCTGTTTCAGCTCCCCGGCCGGCCCTATCCCGGAGCGCAACAGGATCTCCGGCGAGCCGATGGCCCCGGCGCAAAGCACGATCTCCCGTCGTGCGATCAGGGTCATGTCGCCCTGCGGCGTGGAGATCTCGACCGCCTCCGCCCTGCCCTCCGCCACCCGGATGCGCCGCACGCTGGCCTCTGTCATGACCGTCAGGTTGGGACGCGACCGGACCGGATCGATGAAGGCGTTGCTGCTGGAACAGCGCAGACCTTTCTTCTGCGTGACCTGGAAGAAGCCCAGCCCCTCCATCTCACCGGAATTGAAATCGGTGTTGCGTGGCATTCCGAGCGTATCGCCCGCCCGAAGGAAGACGTCGCACGCCGGATTCGTCTCGCGGATGTCGGACACCCACAGCTGACCGTCCTTGCCATGCCAGTCGGGATCCGCATCGGGCCGGGTATTGCGTTCGGACTTGCGAAAGACCGGCAGCACATCCTCCCAATCCCAGCCGGTACAGCCGGCAGCCGCCCAGTCGCGGTAATCGTCGGGATGGCCGCGCATGTAGCACATACCGTTCAGGGCCGAGGTCCCCCCGAGGACCTTGCCACGCGGCATGAAGATCCGTCGCCCCGCCATACCCTCCTGTGGCGTGGAGAAATATCGCCAGTTCAGCCGCTCGGACTTCATCAGCCACATCACCCCGAGCGGCATGGCGATCAGCGGCCGACCGGCATCCGGCCCTGCCTCGATCAGACAGACCGTTTTCGACGACTCCTCGCTGAGCCGCCCTGCCACCACCGATCCGCTCGACCCCGCGCCGATAACGATATAGTCGTATTGCTGTCGCTGATCTTGCATCATGCCATGTGCCTCCCCACACATGCTGTCGCGCCGAGTGACCTCGATCTTCCGCAACTTTAAAGCATACTTTGTATTTTCATTGGATAGTCAGTGAAATTGGCTGCGCCTGGAATTGTCACAGATCCAGCACCAGCCGGGGCGTCAGGCTGCCGGAGCAGCAAATCAGCATCTTGTCGCCAGCCGCCTTCTCCTCCTCGGAGAGATAGCTGTCACGATGATCCGGTGTCCCCTCCAGAACCCGCGTCGCACAGCTGCCGCAGGTGCCGCCCATGCAGGAATATTCCACGAGAATCCCCTGCTCCAGCACGGTCTCGAGGATCGTGTAGCCTTCGGGGACCGTCAGGACGAGACCGGACTGCGCGAGTTCCACCTCGAAGCCGCCTTCCGCCGCCTCCGCGACGGCGAAACTTTCGGTATGGGCGCGATCCGACACCATGAAGGTCGCGGCCCGGAAATCGTCCAGCAAAGTGTCGGGGCCGCAGCAATAGAGATGATCCTTCGGCCCGATGCCCCCGACGATCCGGGTCAGGTCGAGCCGCTCCCCCTGATCGGAGAACGCGATTTCCACCTCGGCGCCGCAATCGGCGGCCAATGCCCTGACCTCGGCCAGAAAGGGAGCGCGTTCGGCACGCCTGGCCGCGTAATACAATCTCCAGGGCCGGCCCTCGCGGGCCAGAGACTGCGCCATGCACCAGATCGGCGTGATGCCGATGCCTCCGGCGACCAGAACCGACACCCCCGGCCCGTCGTGAAGCCGGAAGGCATTGCGGGGTGTATGCACCCCGACCGCCGTCCCCGCCGCCAGGCTGCAAAGCTCCCTTGAGCCGCCGGTGCCATCGGGACAGACCTGAACGGCAATCTCATATCCTTCGAGATCGGCAGGTGCATTCACCAGGGAATAAGCGCGCTCCTCTCCCGAGGGCAGGACGAGCCGGACGTGGTCCCCCGGTGCAAAGGCCAGTTCGGAAGTGCCATCCACCGGCTCAAGCCTTATGGCGCGCGTATCCTCGGCAATGGGTGCCGAACGCGCGATGCGGAAGTCATGGATCTCCATCGTCGCTCCTCCTCTCAGGCACTGATGACGCGGATCTGGGTGAATTCGACCAGACCTTCCTCGCCGAATTCGACCCCGATCCCGGATTGCTTCGCGCCGCCGAAGGGAATGTGCGGTGCCAGATCAGCATGTTTGTTGATCCAGACCGTTCCTGCCTCGATCCTCTCGGCCAGCGTCCGTGCGCGCGCGGCATCACCGGACCAGACGGAGGCACCGAGCCCGAAATCGGTCTGGCCCGACCTCGCCAACACCTCCTCCGGGTCCGCGAAACGGATCACCGGCAGGATGGGCCCGAACTGTTCCTCGTCCACGAGACGGCAGCCTTCACGCATATCCCCGACGATGGTCGGCGGAATGAAGTACCCCGGTCCGTTGCCGAGCCGGCCGCCGGCAAGGATCGTCCCCTGCCCGCGGGCTTCGTTCAGCAGGTCTTTCAGCTTCTCGAACTGCATCCGGTTCTGGACCGGCCCGAAATCGACATCTTCCTCCAGACCGTCGCCGACCTTCGCCGCCTCCGCCAGCCGGGCGAGGCCCGACGTGATCCGGTCATAGGCGCCCTCCTGAACATAGAGGCGCTTCACCGCCAGACAGACCTGCCCCGAATTGAGAAAGGCGGCCCGGAACAGCGCCGGCACGACAGCCTCCACATCCACATCGTCGAGCACGATGGCGGCATCGTTGCCGCCGAGCTCCAGCGTGAGACGCTTGAGCGTTCCGGCGGCCGAGGCCATGACCTTGCGCCCGGTGGCGGTCGAGCCGGTGAAAGAGACCTTGCGGATGCCGGGATGGCTGCTGATCGCATCGCCCAGATCGTTATCGTCGGTGACGATGTTGACGACGCCGGGCGGCACAAGATCCGCGATGATCTCGCCGAATTTCAACGTCGAGAGCGGCGTCGTCGGGGACGGCTTGATGAGGACGGTATTGCCCGCCAGAAGGGCGAACGGGACCTTGAAAGCGATGGTCATCAGCGGGAAGTTCCACGGGATGATCGTCGCCACCACGCCGAGCGGCCGGCGCTGGACGGACAGGTCGCGGCCGTCTGCATCGGTGTAGCGCTTTTCCGGGAGGTCGAGCGTGGTCACATAGCGGAAGAATCCCGCCATGGCGCCGAGTTCGCGTCTGGCCTGCGCGAGCGGCTTGCCCTGTTCGCGGGTCAACAGCTCGGCCAAAGGCGCGGCGTTGGCGGTAATGGCCTCGGCGATCGCGGTCAGTCGCGCCTTGCGTTCGGCGACCGGGGTGGCGGCCCAACCGGCAAAGGCGTGCTCCGCGGCCGCCACGGCGTGATCGAGCTGGGCGCGCGAAGCCAGCGGCGCGTGGTCGAATGCCTCGCCCGTCGCCGGATTGATCACCGGCAGGCTTCGTGCGCCGGCAACGAGGTTGCCGCCGATCAACAGCGAATAAGTCATGCAAGTCTCTCCGTCAGAAACGTGGGGCTGTCGTGGGGTCGGGCGCATGGCGAAGCCGCCGCACGCCCGACCCGTTCGGTCAGACCAGTTCCGGTGTGTTCAGGCGATAGCTGATGGGCAGCGTCTTCAGGCCGCCGACAAAGTTCGTTTCGAGCCATTGCGGCTCGCCGTCGAGGCTGACCTCCCTCAGCCTCGGCAGGAGCTGACCGAAGAACATCCGCAGCTCCAGCTTGGCAAAATGCTGGCCAAGGCAAAGATGGGGACCGTAACCGAAACCCACGTGCCGGTTCGGCTGGCGGTCGATACGGAACTCCTCCGGCGCCTCGAACACGCTTTCATCGCGGTTCGCGGACGGATAGAGCAACATGATCGAATCGTCCTTGCGGATCGTCTTGCCGCCGATCTCGTAATCCGCTGTCGCCGTTCGCATGAAGTGAAAGACCGGCGAAGCCCAGCGCACCGCCTCGTTGATCGCGTCCTCCAGCAGGGCAGGGTTTTCCTGCAAACGCCGCAACTGATCGGGATGTTCGACAAGCGCGTGCATGAAACTCGCCATCGTCAGGCTGGTGGTGTCGTGCCCGGCCACGGCGACGATGAAGAAATAGGAATTGCGCTCGAAATCGCTGATCGGCTGCCCGTCCACCTCGGCGTCGGCCAGCAGGGTGAACAAGTCGTTCTTCGGTTCCTTACGGCGCTCGGCCACCTTTTCGTTGAAATAGGGGAAAAGCTGCGCCGCCGCCGAGGTGATGTCGGTCTCCTCGTTGTCCTCGTCAAAGGTCGACGGATCAGTCCCGGCAAAAAACTGCTGCGTCAGCTTGAGAACCATCGGTTCGTCTTCCGGCGGAACCCCGAGGATTTGCAGGATCGCGCGCAGCGGATAAAGGCTGGCGATATCCTTCGCGAAATCGCAATTGCCGTCCAGGCTTTCCATCCGGTCTATGAATTCGCCGGCGAGCCGCTTCATCGCGGGTTCCAGCGACCGCAGCTTGCCGGGCATGAACCATGCCTGGCTGAGGGCGCGATATTTCCGGTGGTCCGGCGGATCCATCTGGAGCAATGTGCGCACCATCTGATAGGATCCCGTCATCTTGCGGATGTTTTCCTCCTGCGCAAAGGTCCGCAAGGCCGTGCGCGGCGCACTGATGAAAAGGTCGGGCTGCCGCTCGATCTCCATGATTTCGGCATGGCGGGCGATGGCCCAGAACGGACGATATCCCTCGGGTTCGCACCACCGCACCGGCTCCTCCCGGCGCAGCCGTTCGAACAGCGCATACATTTTGCTCGGGTCCCCGTAGGTCTTCGGGTCCGCGATCGCATTGCTGGTGGTCTGCTGATCCATGAGCGCTCCTCCCTGCGGCATGTTTCGTAGGGAATTCTCGCTCTGCGTGACTTCATTAGTCAAATGAATTATGATAATTGTGAGTATAGATGAAACTAATAAGATGGTGCCATGGACCTGCGCAACCTCGATATCCGCCTGCTCTACACGCTCGACGCGATCCACCGCACCGGCTCCCTGACGATGGCCGCGCAACAGCTCCATCTGAGCCAGCCGGCAATCAGCCATACGCTTCGGCAGCTGCGCGACATCTTCAGCGACCCGCTTTTCGTACGCACCGCGACGGGGATGACCCCGACGCCGAAAGCCACCGCCCTTGCCGGAAAGATCCGCCATATCGAGGCCTTCCTCCAGCAGGAGCTTTCAGCGGAACTGCCTTTCTCTCCGGCGGCGCTCGACACCTGCTATACGCTTTGCATGAACGACGTATCGGAGCTGGTGCTGTTGCCCGTCATCGTCAACTGGCTGCGCGACGCGGCACCGCACAGCCAGTTGCAAACGATGTCACTGTCGGCCCCTGAAATTCCGACCGCGCTGGATCGCGGTGAGGTGGATCTGGCCATCGGCCCCTATCCCGACCTGAAGCGGGCGGCGCTGAACTCGACTCCGCTTTACCGCCGCGGCTTCATGGCGCTGGTCTCATCCCGGCATCCACGCATCACCGGCGATGCCCTGACGCTGGATCAGTTCCAGAGCGAGCCGCAGATGAAGGCCTCCTTCGCAAACCTCTCGGAAGAGCTTTTCGACCGTTTCGTGCGCGCCAACCAGTTGCGGCGCAACGTGGTGCTGACCGTGCCGCATGCGCTCAGCGTCATGTCCGTCGTGCAGAAATCCGAGTTGATCGCCATCGTGCCGGTGGCGGTCGGGCGGTATTTTCGCCAGTTCAACACTGTGCGTGCCTTGCCGCTCGCCTTTGACGGGTTCGAACTGCCCTTCACCGAAATATCGGCCTATTGGAGCAAGCGGTTCGACAACGATCCCCGCAACAGGTGGCTGCGGGAATTCGTCGTCGACACGTTCAGCGAGCCTCAGTCCGGCACCGGCTGAGATCACCGGCGCGCCATTTCAGCTCCAGTTGTCCGGATGGGCGGCCTGAAAGGCGGGCAGCCGCAGGCATCGTCCAGCCAGCCCCGCCAGCGCCGTGAAGTCCGACACATCGATCCCGAACCGCTCCGCATTCCGCAACTGCGGGACGATCATCAGGTCCAGCATGCCGGGGGTGTCGGCGGCGGCGAATTCATGCGGTGATTTCCGGACGAAATCCTCCACCGGCGCGAGGCCTCGGCGGATCCAGTGGGTCAGCCAGCCGTGGATGGCGGCGTCGGGCAACCCACAGTCCTCCTCGAGATATCTCTGGACGATGCGTGCCTGGACCGGCGAGGTGTCCGCGGCGATCATCAGGCATTGCGCCTCGACCTGCGCCTTCTCGACCGGATCATCCGGCCAGAGCGCCGGCGCGGGGCGCAGCGTTTCGAGATAGGCGATGATGGCCAGCGACTGCGCGATGACCCGACCGTCTTCGAGCTCGAGGCAGGGAACCAGGCGCTGCGGGTTGAGCGCGGCGTAGTCCGCGCCCTGCTGTTCGCGGGCCAGCATGTCCACCGTCACATAGTCGACCGCCAGCCCCTTGAGCGCCAACGCGATCCTGACGCGATAGCTGGCGCTCGAATGAGCGAAATGGTGAAGCCGCATCATGCCGGCCATGTCACCTCCTGGTCGATCGCACCCATGACGGACTTGCCCTCCCGGTCGAAAAGCTCGATCCGCACCCGGTCGCCCGGCTGCATGAAGGCCAGTTTGGCGCTGCCGGTCTGGATCGTCTCCATCGCGCGATACTCGCCGATGCAGCCGGCGCCGATGGACCAATCGGTATCCGCCGCCTCGTTGGACACGGTGCCGAGGCCGATGATCGTGCCGGCGGGGAAGTTGCGTGTCTTGGCCACATGGGCGATAGCCTGCCCGTAGTGGAAGGGGCTGTCGATGCCGGTCTCGATATTGCCGATCTGTTTGCCGCGCAGCGTGACCTTCATCGTCCCGGAAACCATCTTCCCGTCCCAGAGATCGCCCAGCTCGTCCGGCGTCACCGCGAGGGGCCCGAG
Organism: Celeribacter indicus; assembly: GCF_000819565.1. Lineage (NCBI taxonomy): Bacteria > Pseudomonadati > Pseudomonadota > Alphaproteobacteria > Rhodobacterales > Roseobacteraceae > Celeribacter > Celeribacter indicus. The sequence continues at coordinate 337,151 of NZ_CP004393.1, read as the reverse complement.
GAAACTTTCCGGCTTCGAGGTCAGGAAGCCGAAGGTCCGCTTCAGTTCGGGCGCCACGATGCGGCGCAGGGAGGTATCCTGCAAAAGACAGAACAGCCGGATGTACCGCGGCGCCTCATCGGCGGACACGCCGCGCGGCACGTCGCCGGTGATCGCGGCGATCTCCGCCTCGAAATCGATCATGTCGGCGGGATTCTGGACGATAGGGTCGTTCCAGGCGCCGTAGCCGTGCGATATGCCCTGATAGATCAGCGGCGCGTCGAGGATGTCGTCGGGCAGCGTATCCCCGCGCGCCTCGCGGTTGCGGCGGATGTGGCAGACGTAACAGGCTCCGTCCAGATACTGATAGGCACGCGGAAGCGGCGCGGCGAGATCCTCGAGTGCGAGCGTGAACGCGCCTTCGGCGGTTCCCGCATTCAGAGCGTCGTAGACATCCTGAAGCCGGCTCTCCAGCCTGTCCCAATCATCCAGCGCAGCCTGGAGCGTCGGTGCGATATGGGGCACTTTCGCGGCCCTGCTCAGGTCGCGCGAAACAATGACGAGTTCTCCGTCGCGCCCGCTTTTCAATGAGGCCAGTTTCATGTCTTCTCCGTACTCGTTCGCAGCCCTGTCCCGGCCGCGGTCATGGATGCGGGGCACCAGCGGAAGATGCCCGCGGATATGTGCGCTCCGGGGGAGCGAACAGGCGCATCGGGTGAAGGCCGCCGGAACGCCGCCTTCAGCGATCCGGCGACGGCGTTCAGACCCTGAAGTTGCGTTTCAGCCCGTCCCAGCAATCGGGATAGGAGGTGTCCACCCTCTCGAGGTTGGAGGCATAGGCCGTCGGATCCTGCACGAAGCGCGTCTCGAACATGAAGGCCATGGTGCCTGACAGTTTTTCCGGCTCGAGCGATTTGGTCGACGCCTTCGCGAACGCATCCGTATCCGGCCCGTGCGCGATCAACGAGTTGTGCAGCGACATGCCGCCCGGAACGAAACCACCGGGTTTCGCATCATAGACCCCATAGATCAGGCCCATGAATTCGGACATGACGTTCATGTGGTACCACGGCGGGCGGAAACTGTCCTCCATGACCAGCCAGCGCTCCGGGAAGATCACGAAATCGACGTTCGCAGTCCCGTGGACCGGCGACGGAGAGGTCAGGACCGTGTAGATTGACGGGTCGGGATGGTCGAACAGCGTCGCCCCCACCGGGCTGAACCGGCGCAGGTCGTATTTGTAGGGCGCATAGTTACCGTGCCACCCGACCACATCGAGCGGGGATTGCCTCAGCCTCGTGCGGAACAGGCGGCCCTGCGCCTTCAGGTAAAGCTCGCAGTCGCCTTCGAAATCCTCGTAGGCCGCGACCGGATACAGGAAGTCGCGTGCGTTCGCGAGGCAGTTCGCACCGATCGGACCGCGTTCCGGCAGGGTCATGGCCACCCCGTAATTTTCACAGACATAGCCGCGAATGGGGCCCTCGACGAGATCGACGCGGAATTTCACACCTTTCGGCATCACGACGATTTCTCCGGGAGAGGCGATGATGATCCCGAATTCCGTAAGCAATTTGATGCTGTTTTCCTGCGGAACGATCAGCATTTCCCCGTCGGCATTGTGGAAATACCGCCGTCCCATGGAGGCATTCGCAACATAGGCATGCGTCGCGATCCCCTCGCCGATTGCGGCATTTCCGCAGGTTGTCATCGTTCTCAACCCGCTCAGGAAGTCGACATCCTCTCCCGAAGGTAGCTCGACCGGCTGCCAGCGAAGCTGCATCGAGGGCAGCGTGCTTTCACGACAGGGCGCGGTGCGGAGCATTCCCGCATCGACTTCCTCGAATCCCGTGCCGTGCTTGACCGAGGGAAGGATCCGGTAGAGCCACGATCTCTTGTTGTCCGCGCGCGGCGCCGTAAAGGCCGTGCCCGAAAGCTGTTCTGCATAGAGCCCGAGAGGCGGTTTCTGCGGCGAATTCCGTCCGATGGGGAGCGCTCCGGCCTCCGCCTCGGTGCTGTGCGTGTTCCCGAAGCCGGGAATATATCCGTAGTCGGGGCTGGCATGCTCCATGCGCCCGCCCCTGATCAGATGTTCTTCCGTCTTCATGAAGACCTCCTCTCTCAAATATCGCGCAAGCCTGACCTGACGCGGTCGACCCTCCTCTGAACCGCCGAAATCCCTGCGGGAGGGACGCGCAAAGGCATCGCAACGAGTCCCCGATCCTTGGTTCGGAAGAGCGCGATTCAGCTTGCCCATGGAAAACCTATATACAACACTAGCAACAGTAAAGTTATATTATTTAATGACCGCGAAGGGGCTGAGCCGCTTCGGAAAACCGAGATGGAGCGTGTTGCCGTCCCGATAGACTTCTGGAGGCGAAAAATCTCCCCCTTGATTTGATATTATATCATTATATACAATATTATCACCAAAATCCAAAGCCGCCGCGCCGCTGAACAGCTTCGCGTGCCGCCCCGGAGTTCCAGCCGGAAGGACATGAATGATGCCGAAAAAGCCCAAGATTCTCATTTCAGGCGCCGGGATTGGCGGTCTCACCGCAGCCCTGTCCCTCCTGCGACGCGGATTTCCCGTGGAGGTGTACGAGCAGGCCCCGGTTCTGGGAGAGGTCGGCGCCGGGTTGCAGATCGCGCCGGACGGCAGCCGCATCCTGATTGAGCTGGGTCTGGAAGATGCCATGGAAGCCGTCGTCTGCGAGGCGGATTCCAAGGAGGTGCGGCTGTGGAACACCGGCGAACGCCGGAAACTTTTCGACCTGGGCGCGGATTCTCGGGAACGGTTCGGCGCGCCCTACTGGTTCGTGCATCGCGGCGACCTGCATCGGGTGCTGCTCGACGCGGTTCTGGAGGCGGATCCCGACTGTGTGCATCCGGGCCGGAAATGTATCTCCTACTCGGACGACGGCCAGCACGTCAGCTTGCAGTTCGAGGACGGCTCCACCGCCACCGGCGATGCGGTCATATGCGCCGACGGTGTCCATTCCATCCTGCGCGGCCAGGCCTTCGCCTCCCCGAAACCCGAATTCACCGGCATGATGTCCTGGCGCGGGATCGCGCGGATGGAGGATCTGCCGGAAGACCTCCGGACCCACGCGGGCACGAACTGGGTCGGACCCGGCGGACATGTCGTCAGCTACGCGCTGCGCCGGGGCGAACTCATGAATTTCGCCGGCATCGTCGAGCGCCCCGACTGGACCACGGAATCCTGGTCGACCAAGGGCACCCATGAGGAATGTCTCGCGGATTTCGCCGGATGGAACAGCAGTATCCACGACCTGATCCGGGCTGTGGACCAACCCTTCAAATGGGCACTGGTCAGCCGCAAGCCGCTCTCGAACTGGTGCAAGGGCCGGTTGACCCTCCTGGGCGATGCCGCGCATCCCACATTGCCCTTTCTGGCGCACGGTTCGATCATGGCACTCGAAGACGGATATATCGTCGCCCGCTGCCTCGACACGACACCGGAGGATCCCGAACTGGCCTTCAGGCGGTTCGTCGCGACCCGCATCGACCGCTGCACCGCGATCGTCGACGGTTCGGCCGAGAATGCGAAACGGTTCCACAACCCGCTGCTGGCGGATCACGACAGGGCGATCCGGTATCTCGACGAACAATGGGCACCCGAAAGGGTGCGCCAGCGCTACGACTGGCTGTTCGAATTCGACGCCATCACCGTTCCGCTCGCGGAAAGCCGCGAAACCGCCTGAAGAAATTGGCCGGCCCGTCCTCGCGAGGGCGCCTGCTTGTCGCTACCGAGCAGGATGGCTTCGAATTTGCGCCCGGTCGCGGGAGGTTCTATGAATTGCCATGGACTCCGCGCCGGTCGGTCGTGACACGGGCGCCGACCTCAGCAGGAGCGTGATGCGATTGACCCGACAAGACAAGGACATGAGCGAGAGCCGCGGCATCCAGTCGATAGAAATCGGGTGCCACATCCTCAGATCGCTCGCCAACGCCTCCTCCGCCATGGCGCTCAAGGATCTCGCCGCGGCCAGCGCAATGCCTCCGAGCAAAGTTCGGTTCTATCTCGTCAGTTTCCTGCGCGAAGGCATCATCGTGCAGGACTCGGCTACCGGACATTATTCGCTCGGCCCCTTCGCCGTTCAGCTCGGGCTCTCCGCCCTGCGGCAAAGCGATATCGTTTCGGTTTCGCGCGAGATCATGCTCGGCCTGCGAGACGCCACCGGCCTGTCTGTCTTCCTGTCCATCTGGGGCAATCGCGGACCCACGATCGTGCAGAAATTCGAGGGGCGCGAACACAGCCCGCTGAATGTCAGGGTCGGGTTCGGCCTTCCGATCACCTCGTCGCCGACGGGAAACATCTTTTGCGCCTATCTGCCGAAATCCGAGGTCGAACCAATCCTGAAACTGGAAAAATCCGGGCTGATCTGGGTGGGGCCGAAATCCAGGAGCCTCTCCTCCATCGCCACGGAACTGGCTGCAATCCGTGAAAGGGGCTATGCGCTTTCCCGCAACCAGTTGAACGAAGGCTACGCCGCCCTGTCGGTCCCGATCTTCGACGCGACCGGTGATCTCGCGGGGGCCCTCTCCGTGCTGGGCTCCAGCCTGCATTTCGACAACGAGCAGGAAGAGGCGGACTTCATCGACGCCACCAAACGCGCTGCCGCCGCGATCTCGTCTCAGCTTGGCTATCCGGACCCGGAGTCGCGGCGGCCTCTGCCTGCCGGAGAAAAGGACTGATCCGCGGGCCCGACCGAAAAACGACCGGGCCTCAGCCGATCTTTCCGCGCAGCCCCTCACCGACCTGTCCGCGATGGAGCAGCAGATGGTCGAGGATCACGCAGGCCATCATCGCCTCGCCCACCGGCACCGCGCGGATCCCGACGCAGGGATCGTGCCGCCCCTTCGTGATCAGGTCCGCGTCCTCGCCGGATTTCGTCACGGTCCTGCGCGGCGTGAGGATCGAGGAGGTCGGCTTCACCGCAAAACGCACGACGAGATCCTGCCCGGTAGAGATCCCGCCGAGGATGCCGCCGGCATGGTTCGAGGCATACTCGGGACCCTCCGGCCCCATGTGCATCTCGTCGGCGTTTTCCTCGCCGGTCAGAGAGGCGGCATTCATGCCCTCGCCGATCTCGACGCCTTTCACGGCGTTGATCGACATCATCGCCGCGGCAAGATCGGTGTCGAGCTTGGCATAGATCGGCGCTCCGAGACCCGCCGGAACGTTCCGCGCGACGAGTTCGATCACCGCACCGACGGATGACCCCGCCTTGCGGATCCCGCCCAGATATTCCGCCCATTTGTCGGCAGTCGCGGCGGAGGGCACCCAGAAGGGGTTGTTGTCGATCTCCGTCATGTCGCGCTGCCCTTCGATCCCGTGCGGCCCGATTTGGGTCATGTAGCCCCGGATCTCCAGAGCGGGCACCAGGTCGGCCAGGACCGCCCGCGCAATGCCACCCGCAGCCACTCGCGCGGCGGTCTCGCGCGCCGAGGACCGCCCGCCGCCGCGATAGTCGCGGATGCCGTATTTCTGCCAATAGGTGATATCGGCATGGCCGGGCCGGAACTTCTCCGCGATGTCGCCGTAATCCTTCGACCTCTGGTCGGTGTTCCGGATCATGAGCTGGATCGGCGTACCCGTCGTCCTGCCCTCGAACGTGCCCGACAGGATCTCGACCTGATCGGCCTCCCGCCGCTGGGTGGTGAATTTCGATGTGCCGGGCTTGCGCTTGTCGAGCCAGACCTGGAGCATCTCCTCACTGACCGCAACGCCCGGCGGGCACCCGTCCACCGTCGCGCCGAGCGCGGGACCGTGGCTCTCCCCCCAGGTGGTGAAGCGGAAAAGACGGCCGAATGTGTTCATGCTCATGGGCGGCTCCCTCGGGTTTCCCCCGCTTTAGCCGAAGTCGCCTCGCTGGGCAATCGCGGCAGGACAGGCACCGTCAGGCCGGAGCCGCCTCCGGACGGTCCAGAAACTTTCCGATCCATGGAGCAGTTGAGGACACATAAACGAGCTATGCGGGAATTTGGGTGATGGTGTGATTTGAAGTGCGGCGTATTGTGGCGGGTGTTGAAGCCGGCCAGAACCTCACGAGGAGCAATACGCCTATGAAGAACGATACAACGATCCTGCCCTTTCGCCAATCGGAATCGATAGCGGATCCATTGACAGAAATTGCACGGGAAGGTGCGCGCCGGATGCTGGCGGAGGCGCTGAAAGCCGAAGCTGATGCGTTTGTCGCCAGTTTTGCCGCTGAGCACTTGGAGGATGGCCGCCAGCGGATTGTGCGGCATGGATTTGGCCCTGAACGGAAGATTCAGACGGGGATCGGTGCTCTGGATGTCCAGCGGCCCAAGGTGCGCGACCGGATGGCGTCCTGTGATGGGGCAGAAAAAATCCGCTTTACCTCGAACATTCTGCCGAAATGGGCGCGCCGCTCGATCAGCTTGGACGCGCTGCTGCCTGTTCTTTATCTGAAGGGCATATCGACGGGCGATTTCCAGGACGCGCTGTCGGCCATCATGGGGCCGGATGCACCCAACCTCTCGCCAAGCGTCATCTCGCGTCTGACTGCCGGATGGCAGGTTCAATATGATGCCTGGGCACGGCGGGATCTGTCTGCCCGCCACTATGTCTACATCTGGGCGGACGGCGTCTATCTTCAGGCGCGGATGGAGGAAAATGCCGAATGCATGCTGGTGATCATCGGCGCGACACCGGAGGGCAAGAAAGAGCTGATCGGCTTTCAGGTCGGCCTGCGGGAGAGCGCGCAGAGCTGGCATGAGTTGCTGACCGACATCAAAGGCCGCGGGCTGTCCGTCGCACCGGAAATTGCGGTTGGGGATGGAGCCATGGGGTTCTGGAACGCACTGGACAAAACGTTTCCAGGCACAAAGCACCAACGGTGTTGGGTGCATAAGGTAAAGAACGTCCAGAACTGTTTTCCCAAGCAGATGGCCCTGGCGGTCAAGTCAGATCTGGACGACATCCAGCACGCCGGAACGCGCGCAGAAGCCGATGCTGCGTTGGCAGTTTTCTCCGAAAAGTATGGCGTCAAATACCCAAAAGGTGTTGCCTGCCTGACAAAGGACGAAGAGGCGATGCTTGCATTCTTCGACTTCCCAGCTGAGCATTGGGGCCATCTGCGCACCTCGAACCCGATTGAAAGCGTGTTCGCCACTGTTCGGCACCGAACGGTGAGGACCAAAGGGGCGCTGTCACAAAAGACCGCAAAACTGATGGTCTTCACCCTCATTCAGGCAGCATCGAAAAAATGGCTGCGCCTCAAGGGCAGAAATCAGTTGCCAAAGGTTATCGAAGGAATCAAGTTCACAGACGGTATCGAACACACAAACGATACCGAAAACCGCGCCGCCTGATGATGCGCGTCACCCAAATTCAAGCATAGCTCCACATAAACCAACAGGGGATCAGACATGACAGACACGGCTCACGGCTCCGGCGGGCAGGGGGGAAGGATGTCCCTCACCGCCAGGATCATGATCGGGATGGCTGCGGGCGTGGTGCTCGGTGTCGTCTTCAACCGGATCGACAGCACCTTCATCAACACGCATATCGTCGCCGGGCTGTTCGGCATGGTCGGCACGATGTTCGTCAACGCGCTCAAGATGCTTGTCGTTCCGCTCGTCTTCTTCTCCCTGCTCACGGGGGTGACGGGGATAGGAGACATACGGCTCCTCGGCCGTGTCGGCGGCAAGAGCTTCGGCCTCTACCTCATGACCACGGCGCTCGCGATCGCCATCGCGATCCTCATCGCATTGCTCGTCGGACCGGGCTCGGGCTTCGACATGACCGGCATCGACACGACCGGGGTCGAGGGCCGCGAGGCGCCGCGCGTCTGGCAGGTCTTCGCCGCCATCGTGCCCGCAAATCCGGTCGCGGCCTTCGCCAGCGGGGAAATGCTCCAGATCATCTTCTACACCATTCTTCTGGGTATTGCGGTGCTGATGCTCGGCGGGCGCTCGAAACCCTTTGTCGAGGGATGCGAATACCTCAACGAGGTGATGATGAAGATCGTGACGATCGTCATGGCCTTCGCACCCGTCGGCGTCTTCTGCCTGATCGCGAAGACCTTCACGGAGCAGGGGATCGAGCTCTTCCTGCCGGTCCTGGCCTATGTCGCCACCCTGACCGGTGCGCTGTTCCTGCATCTCTTCGTCACGCTGATGCTGATGCTGAAGCTGATGACCGGCCTCAATCCCTTCACCTTCATGGCAAAGATCCGGCCGGCGCAGATCTTCGCCTTCTCCACCGCCTCCTCGAATGCGACGATCCCGATCACCCTTCGGTCGGTGACAGAGCGGATGGGGGTGGACAACTCCGTCGCCTCCTTCTGCGTGCCCTTCGGTGCGACGATCAACATGGACGGCACCGCCATCATGCAGGGGGTGGCGACCGTCTTCCTCGCGAATGTCTATGGCATCGACCTCGGCCTGACAGGCTATCTCACCGTAATCGCCATGTCGGTCCTCGCCTCTATCGGCACGGCCGGCGTGCCGGGGGTCGGCCTCGTCATGCTGACCATGGTGCTCGGGCAGGTAGGGCTCCCGATCGAGGGGATCGCGCTCATCCTCGGCGTCGACCGGCTCATGGACATGATCCGCACCGCGGTGAACATCACCGGCGACGCGGTGGTGACCACCATCGTGGCGAAGGGCGAGGGCAAGGTCGATCTCGCGCTGTTCAACGATCCAGAAGCGGGCCTCCTTGCCGATCAGGACATCCATATCGACGCGGAGGCGGAGAAGGAACTCGCGATCGCCGCGCACAAGCATTGATCCCTGCCGCATCCGTCCGGCGACGGGAGGGCCTTGCGCTCGGCGCGGCGGATGACTAGCGTCGGGGCCACCTCGGGGTGCCCGGTTCCGGCCGGCTGAGATGCGCGAAGCGAACCCGTTGAACCTGAACCGGCTAACACCGGCGGAGGGAAGGTTTCAGCCCTGAGAAGCTGCCTTTTTCTTCGCCCATTTCCGATGGAGCGAGCCATGAAACCCGGATTGATCCTTGCGGCGACCCTCGCCGCCTCCGCAGCACAGGCGGAGACCCTGACCGTCTATGCCCCCGATTACTTCGCCTCCGAATGGGGACCCGGTCCCGCGATCCGGGACGCGTTCGAGGCGGAATGCGGCTGTGAGCTCGAATATGTCACCGGCGATCTGTTGCCCCGCATCCTGCTCGAGGGCGAGCGGACACGGGCGGATGTCGCAATCGGTTTCAATTCCGACGTGATGAAACAGGCGCGCGAGACGGGGCTCTTCGGCCCGCACGGGCTGGACCTGTCGCCGCTGACGTTGCCGATCGACTGGGACGACGACATCTTCGTGCCGTTCAACTGGTCCTATACCGCCTTCGTCTACGACAACACGAAGATCGAGAACCCGCCGCAGTCCTTTCATGAACTGGTGAATTCGGAGGAAGACTGGACCATCGCCATCCAGGATCCGAGAACTTCGATTTCCGGCCTCGCGATGGTGCTCTGGGGCAAGGAAGTCTTCGGCGACGAGGCGGAAGACGCCTGGGCGAAACTGGCGCCCAAGGTGACGACGGTGACGCGCGGCTGGTCCGAGGCCTACGGGCTCTTTACCGACGGGGAGGTGGACATGGTTCTTTCCTACACGACCTCGCCCGCCTATCACATCATCGCCGAGGAGGACGAGACGAAATCGGCCGCACTTTTCGAGGAGGGGCATTATTTCCTCGTGGAAACCGCCGCGAAGCTCGGCAACACGGATCAGCCGGAGCTGGCCGACCGGTTCATGGCCTTCATCCTCTCACCCACCTTCCAGGAGATCATTCCGACCGCAAACTGGTCCTATCCCGCAGCGCTGCCCGAGGATCAGTGGCCGGAGGCGTTCTCGCAGCTGAACTATCCGGAAAAGGCGATCTTCCTGAACGAGGACGAGGCCGCGGCGCTTCGCGATGAGGCCATCGAAGAATGGCGCGCCGCGTTTTCGCAATAAGCCTCTGGCCGGGACTGATCGCGGCGGCGCTGGTCGCGCTCCTGAGCCTCGGCACATTGGCGGCGGTCGCATTGCGGGCGGAGAGCTTCTCCGCCCTCAACCGCTTCGACTGGCTCGCGGTCCGCTTCACGCTGGTGCAGGCGGCCCTGTCTGCAGCGCTTTCTGTAGGCTTCGCGATCCCGGCGGCACGGGCACTCGCGCGCCGCCGGTTCCGGGGCCGGACGCTGCTCGTCACGCTGCTCGGCGCGCCCTTCATCCTGCCGACCATCGTGGCGATCCTCGGGCTGACTGCCGTCTTCGGACGGAGCGGTGCCGTCTCCGTCCTGCTCGGCTGGGCGGGATTCGAGCCGATCTCGATCTACGGCTTTCACGGCGTGGTGCTCGCCCACGTCTTCTTCAACCTGCCGCTCGCGACGCGGCTCCTGCTTCAGGGCTGGGGGACGATCCCGGCAGAGCGGTTCCGCCTCGCCGCGGCGCTTCAATTCGGACCCCGCGACCTGTTCCGTCACATCGAGATCCCGATGCTGCGGGAGATCGTACCGGGGGCGCTCACGGTGATCTTCCTCATCTGCACGACCTCCTTCGCGGTGGCGCTGACGTTCGGCGGCGGCCCGCGGGCGACGACGGTCGAGCTCGCCATCTACGAAGCTTTCCGCTACGACTTCAATCTCGGAAAGGCCTCGCTCCTCGCCCTCATCCAGGTGCTGATCTGCGTGGCCGCCGCGCTCGTTTCCCTGCGCTTCGGCGTACCGCAGATCGGTCAGGTCGGCCTCGACCGTACCGTGCAGAGATTCGATGCCGCCGGGATCGGGACACGCAGCGCCGATGCCTTCTGGATGGCGCTGGTGAGCCTGTTCCTGCTTGCCCCGCTCGTCGCCATCGCCCTGCGGGGCGCGACCGGGCTCGCGGATCTGCCCGCCCCCGTCTGGGAGGCGGCACTGCGCTCGCTGCTGACCGCGCTCGGCTCGGCCGCGCTCGCGATCGTGCTGTCCCTGACGCTCGCCCTCTCCGCCCTGCGCTGGCGCTGGCTCGAGGGTGTCGGCATGACCGCCATCGCCGCGTCGCCGCTGGTGATGGGCACGGGGCTCTACATCATGCTCTTTGCCGTGACCGATCCGGCGAACTGGGCGCTGCTGATCACCGCACTCGTCAACGCGGCCATGTCGCTGCCCTTCATCCTTCGCGCCCTCGGCCCGGCACTCGCAACGGCGGAACGCGACTATGGCCGGCTCGCCGACAGCCTCGGCATGACCGGCCGGACGCGGCTGCGCTTCGTGCTCCTGCCGCGGCTCGGCGCGCCGCTCGGCTTTTCGGCGGGGCTCGCCGCCGCCCTGTCGATGGGCGACCTCGGCGTGATCACGCTTTTCGCCCGACCCGACTCCGCGACGCTGCCCTTGCAGATCTACCGCCTCATGGGCTCCTATCGGATGGATCAGGCGATGGGGGCCGCATTGCTGCTCCTGGGGCTGAGCCTCGCGCTGTTCTATATCTTCGATCTCTGGGGGAGACGCCGTGCTTGAACTGAAGGATGTGAGCCTCACCCAGGGAGATTTCATCCTCACCGCCGACTTCGGAATTCCCGAACAGGCGCGGGTGGCGGTGCTCGGCCCGTCGGGGGCGGGAAAATCGACCCTCCTCTCCGTGATCGGCGGCTTCGAGACGCCGGATCGGGGGAAGGTCGTCTGGAACGGTACAGACTTCGGCTCGAAACCCCCGTTCGCGCGGCCGATTTCGCACCTGTTCCAGGACAACAACCTGTTCGGCCACATGAGTGCGGCGCAGAATGTCGGGCTCGGCATCCGACCGGACCTGAAACTGTCCCCCGCCGACCGCACCCGCGTCTCGGTGGCGCTCGGCGCGGTCGGCCTCACCGGGCTGGAGACGCGCCGGCCTGCGGAATTGTCCGGAGGACAGCAAAGCCGGGTCGCCCTCGCCCGCGTGCTGGTGCAGGAAAAACCGCTCGTGCTGCTCGACGAACCGTTCTCCGCGCTCGGACCGGCGATGCGGCGGGAGATGGTGGACCTGGCACGGCAGGTCGGCGACCGGCTCGGCGCGACCATGCTGATGGTCACCCATGACATCCCGGATGTAGAGGCCTTTGCGGATCAGGTGATCTGGGTGGAACAGGGCCGTTGTCATCCGCCGCGCCCCTGGGACGCGCTTCTGGCTGATCCGCCCGAAGGGTTCCGCGCCTATACCGGCACATGAAAAAGCGCCCCGCGGGGCGCTTTTCCTTTCTTCTCGGTCACCCGCTCAAAGCGTGATCTTCTTGCCCTTGTGGGGCGCCCAGAGCTTCTTGTTCGTCAGATAGAGCAGGCAGGTCAGCACGACGAGGAAGCCGACGGCAAGGAAGCCGGCCTTCTTGCGCGCCATCATCTTCGGTTCGGCCGCCCACATCAGAAAGGCCGCGACATCCTCGGCCTCGTGATGCAGCTCGGTGGAATGACCATCGGCGAATTCGACATCATCCCCGTAGAGCGGCGGTGCCATGGCGATCCAGCCCGTCGAGAAGGCGGTGTTTTCGTAATAGGTGGTGCCCGCTTCGACTTTCTCTTCGCCGGTATAACCGGTGAGGATGGAGACGATATATTCCGGCCCGCCGATACCCTGGAGGAACTGGTTGATGCCGGTGCCGGCCGGTCCGTGGAAGCCCGCGCGCGCTTTCGCCATGAGCGACAGGTCGGGCGCGTTCTGCGACTGGTTGGCCGGAAAGTGATCGTTCTCGGTCAACGGCCGCGCGGCACCCTCGTCATAGTCGTAGAGGTGCATGTTCGCCGCCTCGTCCGCCACGAGGAACTGGGCAGCATAGGCGCGCACCTGCTCCTCGGGAAGGTGCGGACCACCTTCGTCGGCCAGCGTGCGGATCGGCACGTATTGCAGGCCGTGGCAGGAGGAACAGACCTGGGTATAGATCTGAAGGCCGCGCTGGAGCTGCAACTGGTCGAATTTCCCGAACGGACCCTCGAAGGAGAAATCGACGTCATGGGTGTGCCCGGTTTCGCCCGCGGCCAGTGCGGCCGTGGCGGAGAGGCCCAGAGCGGTGAGGGCGGAGAGGGTAAGTTTCCTGATCATTGTCCCTGTGTCCTTTCTCACTCGGCCGGCTCTTTGGCCGCATCCGGGTAATGCGCGAGGAAATCTTCTTCGATGGTGGCCGGCATCGGCAACGGCTTCTCGAACACGCCCAGAAGCGGGAGGATCACGAAGAAATAGCCGAACCAGTAGGCGGAGCCGATCAGGGCGAAGCCCGGAGCGGACATGCCGATGGTGTTGTCGAAATCGGCGCCCGAGAGGTTCTGCATGAACACCGGATGGCCGTCGAGCACGCCGAACATGATCAGGTCGGTGCCTTGTGCACCGGCCCAGGTCAGGCCGATGAAGAAGAACGCCAGAAGCCAGAAGGCATTCTTGAACATCGGGCGATACTTGCCGGACCGCACGGAAGAGGTGTCCGTCCAGGGCACAAGGGCCATGGCGAGGATCGCGCCGAACATGGCCAGCACACCGAAGAATTTCGCGTCGACGATCCCGCCGGTGAGGAAGCTCACGATCTGGACGAGCCAGACATCGCCGGTAAAGGCCCGCAGGATCGCATAGAACGGCAGGAAGTACCATTCAGGGACGATATGCGCCGGCGTCGAAAGCGGGTTTGCCTCGATATAGTTGTCCGGGTGGCCGAGATAGTTCGGCATGAAGCCGACGATGGCGAAGAAGACGATCAGGACGACGCCGAGGGCGAAGAGGTCCTTCATCACGAAATAGGGCCAGAACGGCAGCGTATCCTTCTCCGCCTCGGCTTTCGAGGTCCGGCGCACTTCGACGCCCGTCGGGTTGTTGTTGCCGGTGTTGTGGAAGGCCCAGATATGGACGATCACGAGCCCGGCGATCACGAAGGGCAGCAGGTAGTGCAGCGAGAAGAAGCGGTTGAGTGTCGCATTGTCCACCGCCGGTCCGCCCAGGAGCCAGGTCTGGATCGGCTCCCCGACGAACGGGATGGCGCCGAACAGGCCGGTGATCACGGTCGCGCCCCAGAAGGACATCTGACCCCAGGGCAGCACGTAGCCCATGAAGCCTGTGGCCATCATCAGCAGGTAGATGATCATGCCGACGATCCAGGTGATCTCCCGCGGGGTCTTGTAGGACCCGTAGTAGAGACCGCGGAAGATGTGCAGATAGACGGCGAAGAAGAACAGTGAGGCCCCGTTGGCGTGCAGGTAGCGCAGCATGTGGCCGCCGTTCACGTCACGCATGATATGCTCGACCGAGGCGAAGGCGAGGTCGACATGCGGCGTGTAATGCATCACCAGGACGATGCCGGTGACGATCTGGAGGACGAGGCAGAAGGCAAGGACGATGCCCCAGATCCACATCCAGTTCAGGTTCTTGGGCGTGGGGATCATCAGCGTGTCGTAGAGGAGGCCGATGATCGGAAGACGGCGCTCGACACCCTTGGTGAAGGTCGCCTTCGGTTCGTAATGGTCGTGCGGAATACCAGACATGAGTTTCTCCCTTAGCCCAGAACGATCTCGGTCTCGCCGTCGAACGCGGCCACGGGAACCGGAAGGTTCTCCGGCGCCGGTCCCTTGCGGATGCGACCGGCGGTATCGTAATGCGAGCCGTGGCAGGGGCAGAACCATCCGCCGAAATCCCCGGCGCCGTCGCCGAGCGGCACACAGCCGAGATGGGTGCAGACTCCCATCATGACGAGCCATTCGCCGGCTTCGTCGATCGTACGGTTCTGGTCCTCGGCATCCGCGCCGTCCTCGAGGTTGTTGTTGCGCGCGACCGGGTCGACGAGTTGGTCCATCGTGACGGCACGGGCCGTGTCGATCTCCTCTTGCGTGCGCCGGCGGATGAAGACCGGCTTGCCGCGCCACTTGACGGTGAGCTGCGTGCCGGTTTCGACGGCGCTGATGTCCACGCGGACCGAGGACAGGGCCTGGACGTCGGCAGAAGGATTCATCTGATTGACCAGAGGCCAGACGGCGGCCCCCACGGCGACTGCACCGGCGCCACCAGTGGCGTAGTACAGGAAATCGCGGCGGGTGCCTTCGTGTTCGTCTACGTGGGACACGAGCAAATCTCCATTCTCTCAAGCCGGCGGCGACCGGCCAATGCGTGAGAAGCCGCGGTTCGTCCCCGCAGCCCTTCGAGGCGCTTTTAGCGAGAGGGAGGGCTTGCGTCTAGCATTCAATGGGTCGTGAAGATGCGCGATCTGTCGCGGTGTGTCTCCGGGGGAACGGGATCGGCGGCGCCTTGCGGGCATGTGCCCCCTAACCGTCCGCCGCGCGGGAATTTCCCGGAAAACCATCGGACCCGCCTCGGGATGCCCTCCGTCGTATTTTCGGATGACAGCGGCGGACGGAACAACGGCGCGGCTTCATGCGGTGAGGCGGGCCCCGGAGATGCCGGTGATCGTGGCACGAAGAAGCGCCCCTTCCCTCTGCGGCGTGGCAAAGGCGACCTCGGTGAACTGTTCGGTCCGGCCCATCCGGTCGTTTTCCATCAGCACCATGTGCGCGCGACCGACCTGCGCCGCGAGGTGCTTCTCGACCTGGCGTTCGCCCGCGGCCCTCAGCCGCGCCGCGCGGTCGCGGATGACCTTTCCGTTCACCTGGCGGGGAATCTTCGCTGCCGGGGTGCCCTCCCGCTTCGAATAGGGAAAGACGTGCAGCCAGGTCAGATCGCATTCCGCGACGAGTCGCAGCGAATTCTCGAAATGTGTCTCCGTCTCGGTCGGAAAGCCGGCGATGATATCCGCGCCGAAGGTCATTTCGGGACGCAGCTTGCGCGCTTCCTCGCAGAACCGGATCGCGTCGTCGCGCAGATGCCGCCGCGCCATGCGCTTGAGGATGAGGTCGTCGCCATGCTGAAGCGACAGGTGCAGATGCGGCATGAGGCGCGGCTCCGTCGCGATGGCCTGCATCAGCATCTCATCCGCCTCGATGGAATCGATGGAGGAGATCCGCAGCCGCGGCAGGTCCGGCACGAGCTTGAGAATGCGCATCACCAGATCGCCCAGACGCGGCGCCGCCGGAAGATCGGCACCCCATGAGGTCAGGTCGACCCCGGTCAGCACCACCTCGTTGAAGCCCTTGTCCACGAGACGCCTGATCTGGTCCACCACGACACCCGCGGGCACGGAGCGCGAATTGCCCCGCCCGTAGGGAATGATACAGAAGGTGCAGCGGTGGTCACAGCCGTTCTGCACCTGCACATAGGCGCGGTGCCGCCCGAACCCGTCGATCAGGTGACCCGCCGTTTCCGTCACCGACATGATGTCGTTGACCTGCACGCGCTCGGTCTCTCCGACGAAATCGGGTCCCATCGCCTGCCAGGTCTCGGCCTGCATCTTTTCCGAATTGCCGATGACGAGATCGACCTCGGCCATCGCCGAAAAGGTCTCCGGCTCCGTCTGCGCGGCGCAGCCGGTGACGATGATCTTCGCCGCCGGGTTCTCGCGCCGGAGCTTGCGGATCTCCTGGCGGGCCTTGCGCACGGCCTCGGCCGTGACGGCGCAGGTGTTCACCACGACCGCGTTCTCGACCCCCGCGCTCGCCGCGAGCTCCTTCATCGCCTCCGTTTCATAGGCATTGAGGCGACAGCCGAGCGTCGCGAAGACGGGCGCGTTGTCGGACATCAGACCCGCTCCAGGAAGGAAAGATCGAACCGGCCGGCAAAGACCGTTTGCGTCGGCCCCGTCATCCAGACCCCGTCCTCGCGCCAGTCGAGCGTGAGCCAGCCGCCGTCCACTTCCATACGCACGGTCCTGTCGGTCAATCCGCGCACATGCGCCGCGACCGCCGTCGCGCAGGCGCCCGACCCGCAGGCCAGGGTAATGCCCGTCCCGCGTTCCCAGACGCGCATGCGGATCTCGTCGCGTGCGCGGATTTCGGCAAATTCCACATTCGTGCGTTCGGGAAACAGAGGATCGCATTCCACCCTGCGGCCCCGGCCCGCCACGTCGACATCGCGGATATCGGGAACGAAGAACACCGCATGCGGGTTTCCCATGCCGACGGCCACCGGCTCCCCCTCGAGCGGGAGGAAATCCGTGTCGACGGGATGGGACAGCGGGATCTCGTCCCACATCCGCTGCGGATGCCCCATGTTCACCGACACTTCCTCGCCCGCACGCCGCGCACTCAGCACACCGCGTTCGGTGCGGATCGACACGCTGTCCCGACCGCTCTCGTCGAGCATCAGCCGACCGACGCAGCGCGTCGCATTCCCGCAGGCGCCGGCCCGCGACCCATCCGAATTCCAGAAATCGAGCGCGATATCCGCCTCCTCCGCGTCGCGGATCTCCGCGAGCTGGTCGAAACCCACACCGCGATGCCGGTCCCCGATAGCGCGCGCGAGCTCCGGCGAGACAAGGGCATCGCGCCCCCGTGAATCGATGATCACGAAGTCATTGCCCAGCCCGTGCATTTTCAGAAAGGGCAGGTCTGTGGAGGCCAGATCTTGTCGCATGGCCGCGCATATATACCCTCGTGAAACCTTTTCCAAGAATTTCTCAGTTTTCGGCTTGACGCTCTCGTCTTGCGACGTTAGTTCCCCCGCACAGCCCGACGCGGGCTGCCGAGAGTGGGCCGTTAGCTCAGTTGGTAGAGCAACTGACTTTTAATCAGTGGGTCGCAGGTTCGAATCCTGCACGGCTCACCACTTCTCCAAATGACGATTGTCGGGTGACACCCGACTTGGCCATTTGTGACAGGTTTCTGTCCATTGGTGCAATCTCGGTCAGCAGAGTTGCTTGGTCAAGGTTGGCTAACTGAAAAATGGCTCCACTGCTGCAGTGACTGAACTCTAAGCGATATCCGTCCGAACACCATCAGGGATCGTTTCGTGGCACGTACCTAACCGTACATGCAACATGCAGGGCTCGCTTTGACCTTCCAAAACGATCAAGCGGTAATTAGCTCAGCGATCTTGGCCGCGACTTCCGCCATCGACTCTTCGGCAGTACTCAAACCTGCCCTGGACGCCAATAGAAGGCTAACTGCCTCAAGCTCCTCATAGGTTGTTCCATGAACAACCGGGACTAGTCGCTCGCGTCGTAGGAGCGCAGACAGTTCTTTGTCCGCGACTCCTTCTGCTGGTAGTCGTCGCAACATCGCGGGTGTCACCAAAACGATACCAACGCGCGAATTTACCAAGCCCCTATCAATTGCGCGCATCATTGGAACACCGAGGCCAAGATCTTTCTCACTGAACCACACGCGCACACCTTGGGCTTCGAGCAAGTCATGCAGTTCTTTGGCAGAGCCTTGCCTGTCATCCCAAGCATGGCAGAGAAATACGTCTCGAAGATCAGGCTGGGAGGCTGCCAGGTGCTCCACATTTTCTCGAATCGGCGTGAGCGCCAGCACTTGCTCAGGCGTATACAACATAGCCGAACTAGCACCCGACCACCGCGGTTTCACGGTGCGACGGCCTGCGCCACCGCTGGCCCTACTACTGCTCCCTGAAGAGCGCGAAGGAGGAGCGCTTGAAGCGTAACTGCTATATCCGCCGCCGAACCCGCCGTAGCTTCTAGATCGACCGTAACGTCCTCCACATGCGGGACAATTGGCCGCTGCTGCCGCTGATCTGTGACCGTATACTGGTGCCGTGCATCTAGCCATGCTTTTTCCTTTATTTCACCGCGGCCCGACTTGGCGGAAATGCGGATGCATATTTGCTGTTGTTAACCATCGTCTGAAATACTCATTGGTTATCTCTCTCGGACAGTGGTGTTCGGATTCGCCTTGCCGTGCTTCGCAGTAACGAACCGGCCACTGATAGCGCTGCGATAACTCCCATTGGTTGATCCGCTCTTCCCCGGCGCCTCCTTCACTGTCGTCCGCGGATGCGACTTCCCGTACGACTTTGTCACGTAGCGGCCAGATTTTGCACTGCGGTATCCACCGCCACCATTTCCCTTACCAGCCATTGAACTGCTCCTTTCTGTTGCATTTTGAACTGAGTGGACTAATACTTCCATTGAGTCCCTATATGGACAGTCTATATAAGGACTTTTTTGACAGTCAAGTCCAAAAGAGGACGGCAGGAGGATTCATGCAATCACACATAGGCTCTGCGCCCGGACAAGGCGCGGAAGCGTTTAGGATTCCAGCCATCATGGACGCTTTTTCTAGGCTTGCGGAAGACTGGGAGCTCTCGACTGATGAACAGATTACGCTGCTTGGCTCGCCAGGGCGCTCAACTTTCTTCAAGTGGAAGAAATCGGGGGGTAATCTCCCCCACGATACTATTGAGCGTATTTCTCACTTGCTCGGCATTTACAAATCTCTGCAGATAGTCCTGCCCAACCCTGAAGCGGCCGATGAATGGGTAAAAAAGCCTAACGCTTTTTTCGATAATCGAAGCGCACTCGACGTGATGCTCGATGGAAACGTTGTCGATATCTACAAAGTGAGAGAATACCTTGATGCACAACGCGGCGGATGACTTTGGTGTCACGCAAATCAACGATGTCTTCTATGTACTTATACCTTCGCGTTTCCCACCCGTACCGCTTTATCAGCGCATAGCGGGTGGGCATGACGATGAGGTTGCAGCGGTCGCAGAACTTCACAATCCGCGTGTCAAGGAAAAGCAGCGCCTGCTCGGGCAATGGGGTGTAGCCGTAGACGATGCGTCTCCACGTTTTCAAAACTGGAACCATGCTCCGTTCGCCTATTCGAACCCGGAAGGGAGTTGGTTCTTCGATCGGTTCGTACGCTGCCTGGAAATGTCGCAAGATAAACAGACTGCTTTGGCGGTCTCTGTCGCGAAGCGAGAGCTATTTCTTAATCGCACAGCAGAAGCTCCGACCGGACTAGACATGCGAATGTTGAGCCGAAAGGTATCTGGTCAGTTTCTGGACCTGCGGGCGGTATCCGTCGAACTTTCCCAGTCGGAGCGGCGTAAACTTGGAAAGTCACTATTGGAGCGCGCCATGGCGGAAGGTCTGTCAGGCGTGCTATTCCGTTCCACCGAGCGACCAAGCGGCATTCGTATCTGCGTAACGGACGGCGATGTCCTTGATCGAGCTATTCAAGGAGAGCACTTCAGGTATTCATGGGACGGTGAAAAAGTTGCGTCTCTCTATGCGTTCAACAACTCTGGCGATGACGAACAAAACCTAATCGACCCCCGAACCCTAAGCCTAGATGCCGACATCCTCGCTGCATAGTACCCGTATTTACTAGCTTAAACCGCTGTGTGTGGGAGGCGAAAAGTCCCGATTCGACAAATGCAGCGCGCGGGGATCAGATTCCCATTCGTGTTGTCGTCGTTCTGTAAGCCTATACCCCTTCAATGTCTCCCATCCCTTCTTCAAAGGACTCGATGAAGTCGACCATCCGTTTCGCAACGCGCTCCACAGAGGGTTCTCGCGGAAGAATGCCGGGCACTTCGGCCATGATCGCAATTACCTCATCGGTCAGCGGGCGCTTGCTGGAAAACTGATAAGCTTCCAGCAACCCGGCAAAACCTTCACGATCCAACCTTTCTTCTATGTAAATCGCTTGGAATGCCGCTTCGCGCTTCTCTGCCCAGAACTCTTCGAACGTCGCAGTAGTCTGGTGGGCGCTTGTTATTGTGGGCAGATCATGGGATGCGCCCAACGAAGAGTGGTAAGCGGCGTCTGCGGCCCACGTTGTAGATGAGCTCTGGCGCTGCGAGGTGATACCCATCTCATGATGGGGAGTGCGTTTCGCAATGTGCGCCACAAATTCGTTTCTCAAATCTCTGGGCGTCGAGATCTACGCGTCGGGTCACCGGCGCTGGCCGGACGATGCTAAGGCTCGCGCTGTGGCAGAGACCTTGGAGCCGGGGGCGACAGTGTATGCTGTGGCCGGTCGGTATGGCATCCGCCCAAACCAGCTCTCCGCCTGGCGGCGCTTAGCAAAGCAGGGACAGCTGGTTCTCCCCGCCGAGGAGATCGGCGGTCCTGTCTTCACGCCGCTGGTCGTTTGCGATC
Organism: Celeribacter indicus; assembly: GCF_000819565.1. Classification (NCBI taxonomy): domain Bacteria; kingdom Pseudomonadati; phylum Pseudomonadota; class Alphaproteobacteria; order Rhodobacterales; family Roseobacteraceae; genus Celeribacter; species Celeribacter indicus. Next base: position 316,246 of record NZ_CP004393.1, on the reverse strand, counting down.
CGGCCGAGATGAGCGGGCCGGCGAGCGCGACGCCCGAGCATATGATCCGGATTATCAGGGGAGCGATGCAGATCGAGCTGTCGCCCGACACACCGGCAGATCGGATCGCGGCGATCGTGCATGCTCTGGAAGCACCGACGTGCTGATGCCGTCCCAAGGCGTCCGCATCCTGGTGGCGACGAAGCCGGTAGACTTCCGCAAGGGACATGATGGCCTGGCCGCCCTGGTGCAGTCGACCCTGGCCGAGGATCCGTTCACCGGGACGGTCTTCGTCTTCCGGGCGAAGCGCGCGGACCGGATGAAGATCCTGTTCTGGGACGGCAGCGGCCTCGTCATGGCCTACAAGCGGCTGGAAGAGAGCACCTTCACCTGGCCCGCGATCCGGAATGGGGCGATGACGCTGAACCGCGCCCAGTTCGAGGCGCTGTTCGCCGGGCTGGATTGGCGGCGGGTGCGGTCCCTGGAAGCGCGCCGCCCGGCTGTGGCAGAATGACTCAGGGGCGGGAAAGCCTGCCTGCCGAAGACGGGAGCAGGGTATGATCCCGCCATGTCCAGCGCCCCATCCCTCGACCTGTCGGCCATTCCGGAAGACCAGCGTGAAGCTGTTCTGGCCGTGCTGCGTGAGCGCGATGCACTCAGGGAAGCCAACAAGCGCCTCGAGCATCTCGTCGCCGAGCTGAACCAGGTCGTGCATGGCAAGAAGTCCGAGAGGCTCAGCGAGGACGAGCGGCAGCTGGCCTTCGAGGACCTGGAAACTGCCGTTGCCGAGGTCGAGGCGCAGCAGGATGAAGACGCCCCGGCCTCGTCCGGTCCGCGGCGAGCCAAGACCGTCCGGCGCAACCGAGGCAATCTGCCCGAAGGACTCCCCCGGACCGAGCAGGTGATCGAGCCGGCCAGCCTGGACTGTCCGTGCGGCTGCGGCACGATGCACCGGATCGGCGAGGACCGCAGCGAGCGGCTGGACATCGTGCCGGCCCAGCTCCGCGTCATCGTGACGGTCCGGCCAAAGTATGCCTGTCGTGCCTGCGCCGAAGGGATCACCCAGGCTCCGGCCCCCGCCCACCTGATCGAGGGCGGGTTACCGACCGAGGGCGCCATCGCGCATGTGCTCGTCGCCAAGTTCGCCGACCATCTGCCCTTGTATCGCCAGAGCCAGGTCCTCGCGCGCTCTGGGATCGAGCTCCAGCGCAGCACGCTCGCCGATTGGGTCGGCACCGCGGCCTTCCACCTTGCCCCGGTGGTCGATCGGCTCGCCGAGCATTTGAAGAGCTCGGGAAAGCTCTTCATGGACGAAACCACGGCGCCGGTTCTGGAACCCGGGCGGGGCCGAACGAAGACCGGCTTCCTCTGGGCGCTGGCCCGAGACGATCGGGGTTGGGGCGGCGATGACCCGCCCGGCGTGGTCTTCACGTATCACCCGAGCCGCGCCGGCGTGAACGCGGAGCAGATCCTGCAGGGCTTTGACGGCATCCTGCAGCTGGACGGCTATGCCGGCTACGATCGGCTGACGCGCCCCTCGCGCACGGGCGGGGCGCCGATCACGGTTGCACACTGTTGGGCACATGCGCGCCGAAAGCTGAAGGAAGTCTTTGACCGCGACGGATCGGAGGTCGCCGCCGAGGGGCTGCGCCGGATCGCCGAGTTCTACCGTATCGAGACCGAGATCCGCGGCATGGGACCGGGACAGCGCCTGTCGGCGAGACAGACACGCACCGCGCCGCTGGTGGCCGAGTTCGGCGAATGGTTGCAGTTCCAGCGCCGCCGGGTCTCCGCCAAGTCCCGCCTCGGAGAGAAACTCGCCTACATCCACCGGCAGTGGGACGGGCTGCAGACCTTCCTGCAGGACGGCCGCGTCGAGATCGACTCCAATGCCGTGGAGAACCTCATCAGGCCGATCGCCCTGACACGGAAGAACGCACTCTTTGCTGGGCACGATGAAGGCGGACGCACCTGGGGCCGCATCGCCTCGCTCATCGCCACCGCAAAGATCAACAGCGTGGAGCCCTTCGCCTACCTCAAGGCGACGCTCGAGGCGATCGCGGCAGGCCATCCTGCGCACCGAATCGACGAGCTCCTGCCGTGGAACTTCACGCCGTCAAGCTGAACTCCGGTGGGGCGCAGACGCCGCTTACGAAGAGTGAGCTCAGAAGGAGCACCACTGAGAACCAGCCTGCGACAACTTTGGCTCCAATCCACAAGTTGAACTCCAGCGTCTTCGGTGCAACTATCAGGCCAAACAAGCTGGCGGCATCCTCAGAAAATACGGCCAGATAGCACATCGCAGAACAATCTAGAATTTTGAGGCTTTCTCCATGGCGTTTCACCGCAACCCCAATCAGCAGGACCTTTCGTGGTTCATCGACATGCAGACACAAAATCGCCTCGAATTTGATCCGCCCTATCAGAGGAAGAGTGTATGGACTTACAAGGATAAGCAATTCTTCCTTGACACAATCTTCAATAACTACCCGTGCCCAGCTGTCTACCTTCAAAAGGAAAATACGGCAAAAGGGCCCCTCTACAATGTTGTCGACGGCAAACAAAGGTTGAGCACGGTCTTGGATTTTCATGCCGGGAAAATTCGCATCGGCAAAGACTTCAGCGTTGCCCGGCTGCGAGGCAAGAAATTCATTGAAATCAGTGACGAAGACAAAACACACTTCTACAACTACATTTTCATGGTCGAACAAATCCGCTCGGAGGCAGAGGTCGATTGGGGCGAAGTCTTTCAAAGGGTCAACAAGAACCAGAAGAAACTTGGAGAGCAGGAGCTTCGCCATGCTCGCTTTGATGGTTGGCTAATCAACCGCGCTGAAAAAGAGGCAGTGGACGAAACCTTTTGGCGAGATGTCGGCGTGTCGAGTCAAGCCAAGTCTGCCCGGATGAAAGACGTCGAATTTATCTCTGTCTTAGCGCTTGTGCTGTTGGAAAGCGATTTCGTCGGCTTTCCTCAAAGCCACATTGATGAGCTTTATGCGAAATATGACTTTGACGAGGATCAGCTCCCTGAGAGCGAAGCCGACATCGAGGATGCCGAGTCCGATGATTTTCCAGATAGCGAGTTTACAAAAGATGACCTTAAAAATTTCGAAAGCGCTTTCCAGAAGGCTCGAAACACACTGAAAGCTATGGAAGAGCACAATCTGAACCGCTCCGGGTTTGCCGGAGGCTGTTTGGTTTAAGTTATGCGGCTATGGTCTTAGTTACCAGAGCTGCGTAGAAGTTTGCCTCTGCTTCCGCTGGTGGGATGTTCCCGATGGGCTCGAGGAGGCGGCGATTGTTGAACCAGTCGACCCATTCCAGAGTGGCGTATTCCACGGCGTCCAGACTGCGCCACGGGCCACGGCGGTGGATGACCTCCGCCTTGAAGAGACCATTGATTGTCTCGGCCAAAGCGTTGTCATAGCTGTCACCGACGCTGCCGACCGAGGGTTCGATTCCTGCCTCGGCCAAGCGTTCGGTGTATTTTATCGCCAGGTATTGCGATCCGCGGTCTGAGTGATGGATCAGTCCCACACCAGGCTGCCGCTGATGAACAGCCTGTTCCAAAGCGTCGAGAACGAAGCCTGTGTGAGCCGTGCGGCTGACGCGCCACCCAACGATCCGGCGCGCGAACGTGTCGATCACGAATGCCACATAAACGAACCCTTGCCAGGTGGCGACATAGGTGAAATCGCTGACCCAGAGCATGTTCGGTGCCGGCACCCGGAATTGCCGGTTTACCTTGTCCATCGGGCACGGCTGCTTCTTGTCAGGGATCGTCGTTTTATGCGGCTTGCCCCGGATGACGCCCTGCAGGCCCAAATCCTTCATCAACCGGGCTATCGTGCATCGGGCCACATCAAATCCTTCCCGCCGCATCTGGCGCCAGACTTTGCGCACGCCATAGACCTTGTAATTCTCATCGAACACGCGCTCGATCTCGGGGCGAAGCTCGTCGTCGCGCTTGAACCGATCCGAGCGCAGATCAGGGTCGGCCCGTTTGGCCAGATGATCGTAGTATGTGGACGGGGCAATCGGCAGGTGCTTGCAGATCGGCTCGACCCCGAGCTCTCCACGATAATCGTCGATAAAGGCGATCATGACTTCGGTCGGCGGTCGAGCTCCGCCATCGCAAAATACGCCGACGCCTTCCGCAGGATCTCATTCGCCTGCTTGAGTTCGCGGTTCTCGCGCTCCAGCGCCTTCATCTTCTCGGCCATCTCGGTACTGACCCCAGCACGGTCGCCACGATCAATCTCTGCCTTTTTGACCCAGTCATTCAGCGTGTTCGTCGAACAGCCTATCTTCGCCGAGATCGATACGATCGCTTGCCAGCGGCTCTCATGCTGACCGGCGTTGTCCAAAACCATACGAACCGCTCGCTCGCGCACTTCAGGGGAATATTTGTTCGTTGTCTTGCTCATGATGCTCCATCCTACTCAAGAGTTGGAGCCTCCGGCAAACCCGGAGCGGTTCACTTGGCTCTGTTAGCAGCCTTCGGGGTAAGCGCAATTCTTGGTGACGAACTTCGAAAAGCTTGGGCGGATCATAGGAGCAATACACAGCAGTCAAAGGCGAGGTACGTGATATTGCTCATTTCGGGAGCCTTTCTATTGCCCCTGATCGCAGTGCTTCTTTTGATCGGGTTCTTTTCTTTTCACTACTCAATGGAAAACCTCGCCGACGCACTCGCGCGCTTAAGAGACCACTTACTGGCACAGATTTAGCGAAGTTCATCCCCCAAAATCTACCTGGGCCAGCACCCTACCCAGTCATCGAAACCCAGTGCATCCTGCGATTTTCTACGCATTCTTGGCCGCCCGATGGGCGGCCTTTTTTGTTGCCCTAACGCGACCGTCCCAGCCAGCTAGGTGCCAAACCAACTGTCGAAAAGAGCCGATTTGTTGTCGGAGCCACGCCTTCGAATTACAAGAAAACAGGTGCTTGCATAAACTCCAGGCGCCAAACTATGTGTCGTTCGACACCAAACGAAAGACGACACCAGATGTCGGGGTGACACCTGATTTGTCCCGTGCATCGGAACGCTCGGCGTTGTCCGAACTGGATTCGCGCTTCCATCCCATATATTCGGGTTACGAGGCGTTGGCGGACCTGCGTCGCAAAACGTGTCAGCCTCGGGCCTTCGAGGACGGGTGACCATGCTGCTCCAACCGCAACCAACCGAGCGCCCGATGACACAAGGATAAGAAACGCATGTCCCGATCCATCGACCGAGAAGCCCGGCACGTGAACCTCGAGGAGTTAGCCGGCGACGAAATCTATGAGCTGGTGTCCCATAATCCCGGTCACCTCCTGAGGCGCGCCTATCAGGTTTTCCTCTTTTTCTTCGACGACACGATGAAGGGGCTCAACATGACCCCGCTGTTGTGGATTCTCCTCACCGTGACCTATTGCTATCCCCGGCGCTCGGTCACGGACATTGCCGAGCTGTCGAGGATCGACAAGGCAAGCTGCGGACGGGCGGCAACCCTGCTCGAGAAGCGGGGCCTCATGCGGATCGGAACCGGCGAGAAAGACCGCCGGCAAAGGGTTCTCGAACTGACCCCGCACGGGCACGAGGTCGTGCTCGACGGCATGTCCCGCACTCTGGAGATGCAGAAGAAGCTGCTCCAGTGCTTCGATCAGGAAGAGGCAAGGCAGTTCAGCCATACACAAAAGGTCGGACACTCTCGACATTCGTGACGCGCAACACGCATATGACACGCCTCCAGAAGGACTGAGCCCTGGCAGAGCCCGGCCGCCGCACCTCCGGCCTCTCGCGCTAAGAGAAAGGGTCGCGCCCGCGGCACGACCCTTTGCCTGATACATGCAGAGAACGGCTCAGCCGTTCACGCTGTCCTTCAGCGCCTTCGCGATCGTCATCTTCACGACCTTGTCGGCTTCCTTCTTCATCTGCTCGCCCGTCTGCGGGTTGCGCACCATGCGCTCGGGACGCTCACGGCAATAGATCTTGCCGACACCGGGAAGGGTCACGGCACCGCCGGCGGACACTTCCTTGGTGATGATGCTGGTGATCGCCTCGAGGGCGGCACCGGCGGATTTCTTGTCGGATCCCATCTCGTCGGCGAGAGCGGCAACCAGCTGGGTCTTGGTCATCGGTTTCGTCATGTCTGTATCTCCTCGTCATCCCCCATGACTTTGGGGGTTATTGCGCATTTCTAAGCGAATATTGAGGGGACGCACAACGCCTAGTGTACGTTACGGGGCGTTTTTCGCCCATTTCGAAGCGAAAATGCCGCTCAGAGGAAGGCTGTCTCCTCGAAAGACCGCAATTTTCGGCTGTGAATGCGTTCGATTGGCATTTCGCGCAGGATTTCCATTGCGCGAATTCCAATGAGCAAATGCCGCGCAACCTGCGTCGTATAGAACTCGGAAGCCATCCCCGGCAGCTTCAGCTCGCCATGGAGTGGCTTGTCCGAGACGCAGAGGAGCGTGCCGTAAGGCACACGGAAGCGGAATCCGTTCGCCGCGATGGTCGCGCTTTCCATATCGAGCGCGATCGCACGCGACTGGCTCAGCCGCTGCACCGGCCCCGACTGGTCGCGCAACTCCCAGTTGCGGTTGTCGATGGTCGCCACCGTACCCGTCCGCATGATCCGCTTGAGCTCGTAGCCCTCGAGCTCCGTCACCTCCTCGACCGCGTCCTCGAGCGAGGTCTGGATCTCTGCCAGCGCCGGGATCGGCACCCAGACCGGAAGATCGTCGTCGAGCACGTGGTCCTCCCGCAGGTAGGCATGCGCCAGCACGAAATCGCCGAGCCGCTGGGAATTCCTCAACCCGGCGCAATGGCCGACCATGATCCAGGCATGCGGCCGCAGCACCGCAATATGGTCCGTCGCCGTCTTCGCGTTCGACGGCCCGACCCCGATGTTCACCAGCGTCACCCCCTGCCCGTCCGGGCGCTTGAGATGGTAGGCCGGCATCTGCGGCATCTTCGCCGTCGGCGGGATCAGCGTGTCGGCCTCGGTGATTTCCACATTCCCCGTCGACACGAAGCTCGTGTAGCCGCTTGCCGGATCGGCCAGCATGGCCCGCGCATAGGCCTCGAATTCCGTGACGTAGAACTGGTAGTTCGTGAACAGGACATGGTTCTGGAAATGCACCGGATCGGTGGCCGTATAATGCGACAGCCGCGCGAGCGAATAGTCGATCCGCTGCGCAGTGAAGGGTGCGAGCGCGGCGGACCCGTCCGCATGCTTGAAATCGAACCCGTTGACGATGTCGTCGTGGGTTGTCGTCAGATCGGGAACGTCGAAGACGTCGCGCAGCGGATAGGACATCGCGCCCTCCTGCGGCACGGTGATGTTGTCATCCGTCGCCACTGCGAAATGGATCGGAATCGGAGTTTGCGACGGCCCCACCTCCACGCTCACGCCATGGTTGCGCACGATCTGGGCGATCTGCTGCACGAGATAGTTGCGGAAGAGATCGGGCCGGGTGATCGTGGTCGAATAGACGCCGGGCCGCGCCACATGTCCGAAGGACAGGCGGCTGTCCATCTTCGCATAGGAGGTGGTCGCCACCCGGATCTCGGGATAGAAGGCGCGGTAGCGCGCCTTCGGGGCACCGCCGCGAGCCAGGTCGGAAAATCTCTCCGTCAGGTAGCCGGTCGCCTCGGCATAGAGCGCCTCGAGACAATCGACCGCCTCCGACGGATCGGTGAAGCTGCGCGGCGCGCGTGCCGGCGGTGTCTCGACATTCAGGGTCCTGGTCCTGCTGTTCATCCCTTTTCCCTTGTTATTATATGTCTCTCGGCATCGAACCGGCGCGCGGCATGTTCCGGATCAGTTGAGACCAAGACGGCGGCGGACGCAAGACCCGCCCCATGGAGGCAAATCGCATGACGAGACCACACCTGTTTTCCTTCGGCCACGGCTACAGCGCGCAGGCCCTCGCCCGGCATCTCCTGCCGCGGGGCTGGACGATCACCGGGACCACGCGAACGCCCGCAAAGGCGCAGGAGTTCGAGGCGGCGGGCGTCCGGCCGCTGCTGCTCGGGCAGGATGCGGTGCCGGCGGATCTTTGCGGTGCCACGCACCTTCTCGTGTCCGCCGCTCCCGATGCGGAGGGCGACCCGATGCTCCGGGATTGGCACAGTGCCCTGCGCGCCGCCGCGCCGCAATTGCAATGGGTCGGCTATCTCTCCACCACCGGCGTCTACGGCGATCATCACGGCGGCTGGGTAGACGAGGACACGCCGCTCACCCCCGCCACGCGCCGCGGCATCGCACGGGTGCAGGCCGAAGCGGACTGGCAGGAGGCGGCGCGCACGCTCGGTTTTCCGCTCGCCATCTTTCGCCTCGCCGGGATCTACGGACCGGGGCGCGGCCCCTTCGCAAAGCTCCGCGCCGGAACCGCGCGTCGGATCGTGAAGCCCGGACAGGTCTTTTCCCGCATCCATGTCGAGGATATCGCGCAGGTGCTCGAGGCCGGCATCGACCGGCGGTCGCAGGGGATCTTCAACGTCTGCGACGATCTTCCCGTACCGCCGGAGGAGGTGATCGGATATGCCGCCGAACTCCTCGGCCTGCCACTGCCGCCGGCGGAGGACTTCGCACCCGCGGAGATGACGCCGATGGCGCGCAGCTTCTATGCTGAAAGCAAGCGCGTGCGGAACGACCGGATGAAGCGCGAGCTCGGCATCACGCTCCTCTATCCCGACTACCGCTCCGGCCTGCGCGCGCTGCGCGCCGGGATGCGGCGATAATCCATCAGGGTGATCGCATAAATGATCGCTCCGCCCAGCGTCAGTGCCGCACCGACATAGCCCGCCGAGGGAAACCCGTAGCCCCGCGCGATGAAGAGCGAGGCGACGAACGGCCCTAACGCATTGGCCACGTTGAAGGCGGAGTGATGCAGCGATGCCGCCAGCGACTGCGCCTCTCCCGCGACCAGCATCAGCCGCGTCTGCCCGAGGATCGGAAATCCGCCCGCCAGTCCCATCGCGACCACGAAACCGAGCATGCCCCAGGCCTGCCCCGCCAGCGCGGGCAGCGACAGCATCAGTCCGATATTGATCGCGAACAGCAGGAAAACGGAGAGGTTGAGCGCGCGATCCGCCGCCCAGCCCGCGATCAGCGTGCCAAAGGTCATGCCGATGCCCATCACCGCGAGGTAGAGCGGCACCACATCCTCGCGCAGATGCGTCACCTCGAGGAGGATCGAGGCGAGATAGGTATAGATCGCAAAGAACCCGCCGAATCCCACCGCGCCGCTCAGGAGCGTCAAAAGCACCTGCCGGTTGCCCAGCGCGGAAAGCTCGCGCAGCGGATCGGAACTCGCCCCGCCTTTCGGCCCCCGCGGCGCGTAGGTCAGGATCAGCACCCCCGTCACCGCCGCCAGCACCGCGACAAGCGCGAAGGCCCAGCGCCAGCCAACGCTCTGTCCCAGCACGTTCGACATCGGAACGCCGAGCACGGTCGCGATGGTGAGCCCGAGCATGAGCCGCGCCACCGCCTTGCCCCGCTGGTTCGGCGCCACGAGCGACGCCGCCATCAACGCGGCAATGCCGAAATAGGCGCCGTGCGGCACCCCGCTGAGGAACCGGAACAGAAGCATCGTGCCGTAATCCGGCGCGAAGGCCGACATCAGGTTCGCGACACAGAACAGGCCCATCAGCGCCACGAGGAGCCGCCGCCGCTCGAACCGCGCCGCCAGCACCGCGATCACCGGCGCCCCGACCACCACGCCCAGCGCATAGGCGGAAATCACATGGCTCGCCTCCGCCTCCCCGATCCCCAGCCCGCGCGCGAGATAGGGCAGAAGGCTCATCGAGGCGAATTCCGTCGTTCCGATGGCGAATCCGCCCATCGCCAGCGCGAATTGGATGATGCCGGGCCGGATATGGGCCGGGGCCGTGGCGAGATCTGTCATCCGTCGGAAATCCTGCGTGGGAGGACGCGCGCGCGTCCGGTCTGTGCGTGGCCCAAGACTTCGCCGAACCGCCAGGGCCGATCAACCGCGATTGCGCGCCCTTTTGCTCAAACCCGGTCCGCGGAGACTGCATATCCGCACCGGCGCGTAAATCGCCGTGGGCATGCTGAACCAATTCCTCGCATCGCGCGTTGTCCCGCCATCAGGGTCCCATGAGCAGGTTCATGCCAGAAATCCGCACCGTCAACGACATCCTCACCGCGCTGGACCACGCCTGTAGCGGAGACGCCGTGACCGTGGACCTGATTCTCGACGAGATCGGCCATAGCTCCTTCGCGCCCGCGCTGCTGGTCCCCGCCCTTCTGCTCGTCTCCCCGCTCTCGGGCATCCCCGGCATGCCCACCGTCGGCTCGGTGATCATGCTGCTCTTCGCGATCCAGGCCATTCTCGGTGTCGACCACCTCTGGCTGCCCGGTGTCATCCGGCGCCGGCAACTCCCCTGCGGCCGCGTCTCCAATGCCGTGGGCTGGCTGCGCAAACCCGCGGAATGGATCGACAGGCGCACGGGGCGGCGCATCGCCGTGCTCGCACGTCCCCCCTGGAACAACCTCGTCTATGTGACGATCGTCCTGTTGTGCATGATCATACCGTTTCTCGAGCTGCTGCCGATGGTGACCTCCGTCGCCTGCTTCGCGATCAGCCTCTTCATGATCGGCATCATGGTGCGCGACGGCCTGCTCGTGCTCTTCGGCTATGCGACAGTGGCGGGCTTCGCCGTCGCCGTCGTCCTGCTCACGCAGAAACTCGCCGGGCTCTAGGCCCGCCGGCTCGCAAGATCCGCGACACCGAGCGTGGCGAGCACCTTCGCCTCGATATCTGCCACGCTCAGCCCCGCGATCCGGTACATGGCCTCGGGGCTGGCCTGGTCGATGAAGATGTCGGGCAGCGTCATGGAGCGGAATTTCAGACCGCGGTCGAATACGCCCTCGCGCGCGAGGAAATCGGCCACATGCGACCCGAATCCGCCGATCGCGCCCTCCTCGAGCGTGATCAGCGCCTCGTGATGGGCGGCAAGATCGCGGATCAGCGCGTGATCGAGCGGCTTGGCAAAGCGCGCATCCGCGACGGTGCAGGAAATCCCCTTCGCCGCGAGGTTCTCCGCCGCCTGCTGCGCATGTTCGAGCCGCGTGCCGAAGGACAGGAGCGCCACGCGCTCCCCCTCGCGCACCACACGGCCCTTGCCGATCTCGAGCGGTTCTCCACGTTCGGGCATCTGAACGCCGACCCCCTCGCCGCGCGGGTAACGGAAGGCGATCGGCCCCGTATCATGCGCGGCTGCGGTCGCGACCATATGTTTCAGCTCCGCCTCATCGGCCGCCGCCATAACCACCATGCCCGGAAGGTTGGAGAGAAAAGCGATGTCGAAGGACCCGGCATGCGTCGCCCCGTCCGCCCCCACGAGCCCGGCGCGGTCGATGGCGAAGCGCACGGGCAGCCGCTGGATCGCAACATCGTGGACGACCTGATCGTACCCGCGTTGCAGGAAGGTCGAATACATCGCGCAGAACGGCTTCATCCCGCCGGCGGCAAGGCCGGCACAGAAGGTGACGCCATGCTGTTCCGCGATCCCCACGTCGAAACACCGTTTCGGAAACCGCTCCGCAAAAAGATTGAGCCCCGTCCCGTCCGGCATGGCGGCGGTCACCGCGACGATCTTGTCATCCGCTTCCGCTTCCTGGATAAGCGCCCTGGCGAAAACCGAGGTATAGGACGGCGCATTCGACGCCGCCTTCTTCTGCTCGCCGGTCACGACGTCGAACTTGCCGGTCGCATGCCCCTTGTCCGCGCGCCCCTCGGCCGGGGCGTAGCCCTTGCCCTTCTGCGTGATCGCGTGGATCAGGATCGGCCCCGTGGCCCGCGCCTTCACCACCCGCAGCACGCTCAGGAGCTGCTCCATGTCATGCCCGTCCACCGGCCCGACATAGGAAAACCCGAGCTCCTCGAACAATGTCCCGCCGATGGCCATGCCCTTGAGCATCTCCTTGGCCCGCTTCGCCCCCTCCTGGAACGGATGCGGCAGGAGCGACACCGCGCCCTTCGCCGCTGCCTTCAGCTCCTGGAACGGCGCGCCGGTATAGAGCCGCGTGAGATAGGAGGAGAGCGCCCCGGTCGGCGGTGCGATCGACATGTCGTTGTCGTTCAGGACGACGATCAGCCGCTTGCCGAGATGGCCCGCATTGTTCAGCGCCTCGAACGCCATCCCCGCCGACATGGATCCGTCGCCGATCACCGCAATACAATCGCCGATTCCGTGCTCCGGCGCCCCGCCGAGATCGCGCGCCACAGCAAAGCCCAGCGCCGCCGAGATCGAGGTGGAGCTGTGCGCCGCCCCGAACGGGTCATAGGGGCTTTCCGACCGTTTGGTGAACCCCGACAGCCCGCCCTCCTGCCGCAGGGTGCGGATCCGGTCGCGCCGTCCGGTCAGGATCTTGTGCGGATAGGTCTGATGCGAGACGTCCCAGACGATCCGGTCCCGCGGCGCGTCGAACACCGCATGGAGCGCCACCGTCAGCTCCACCACACCGAGCCCCGCCCCCAGATGCCCGCCCGTCACCGACACCGCCGAAATCGTCTCCTGGCGCAACTCGTCGGCCAGACGCCTCAGCTCCGCGTCGGACAGGACTTTCATATCGGCGGGAACGGTCACCCGGTCGAGGGTCGGCGTGGCTGGACGGTCGGACATGGCGTCTCGCTTTCTCAGGTTTCCCGCGAGATAACGAACCGGGCCAGATCTCGCAAGGCTTCCGCCCGTGTGCCATAGGGGCTCAATGCCGCACAGGCCTCGTCCACAAGAGAGCTAGCACGGGCCTTCGCGCCCTCAAGTCCGAGCAGGGAGACGAAAGTGGCCTTTCCCGCCCGCGCATCCTTGCCCACGGCCTTCCCGGTCTTCTCGGCATCGCCCTCGACATCGAGGATGTCATCCCGGATCTGGAAGGCGAGGCCCAACGCCTGCGCATAGCGCCCGAGCGGCTCCGGATCCGCGCCGCCGAGAATGGCCCCCGCACGCGCAGACCATTCGATGAGCGCGCCGGTCTTGTTTGCCTGAAGCTCGGTGATCTCGTCGAGCGTCAGCGGCGCCCGCGCCGTCTCCGCCGCGATGTCCTGCGCCTGGCCCCGGACCATGCCGCGCGCCCCGGCGGCTTTCGCCAACGACGCGACCAGCGCGCCCCTCGCCTCCGCCGGTGCATCCAGTTCCGGCCGCGTCAGAAGCTCGAAGGCAAGCGTCTGGAGCGCATCGCCCACCAGCACGGCGGTGGTCTCGTCCCACCGCTTGTGGACCGTCGGCTGCCCCCGCCGCAGATCGTCGTCGTCCATGCAGGGCAGGTCGTCGTGGACGAGGCTGTAGGCGTGAAGCGCCTCGATCGCGGCCGCGGCCCAGACCGACCGCTCGGGACTGACCCCGTGCAGCGTCGCACCCTCCATCACCAGAAAGGCGCGAAGCCGCTTGCCGCCATTCACGGCATAGCGCATCCCCTCCTCGACGGGCAGCGTCCCGAAGCCCTCGAACACCGTGTCGAAACAGGCGTCCACCGCCGCCCGGCACCCGGAAAGTGCGTCCTGCATCAGACGTCCGCCTTGCTTGTCCCCGCTGCGTTGCCATCCGGTCCGACGGTGATCTTCTCGACCTTCTCCTCGGCCTCCTTGAGCTTGCGCTCGCAATGCGCCTTCAGCGCCGCGCCGCGCTCGTAAAGCCGGATGCTGTCCTCCAGCGCCACGTCACCGCGCTCGAGCTTGCTCACCACCTGATCGAGTTCCGCCATCGCCTGTTCGAAGGACATGTCACTGACCTGAGTCTCGCTCATCTTCCTGCTCCCGGTTGCTACCGGTCCTCCATAACGCCTTTCCACGGGGAAAGGCCAGTTCGCGTTTATTCCGGCGTCAGCATGTAGCCCGCCCCGCGCACGGTCTGGAGATAGCGCGGCTGGCGCGGGTCGTCCTCGAGCTTGCGCCTGAGCCGCGTGATCTGCACATCCACCGCCCGCTCCTGCGCCTGCCCGCCGTCCCGGCCCAGCCGTTCCACGAGATCCGTCCGCGACACCGGCTCTCCCGGCGAGGAGACGAAGATCCGCATGAGCTGGGCCTCGGTCGCCGTCAGCCGCACCACCTGCTCCCCTTCCCAGAGCTCGCCGCGCTCCACGTCGTAGCGCAACCGCCCGAGATGCAGGTACTTCGGCGGCGCCTCCGCCTCCTCGACATGCGGAACCCGGCGCAACACCGCGTTGATCCGCAGCAGAAGCTCCTTCGGCTCGAAGGGCTTCGGCAGATAATCATCCGCCCCCGCCTCGAGCCCGGCGATGCGGTCCGCCGTCTCCCCCTTCGCCGTCAGGAGCAGGATCGGGGTCGACATTCTCTTGCGCAGATCGCGCGTCAGCGAGATCCCGTCCTCTCCCGGCATCATCACGTCGAGCACGATGAGATCGAATTCCAGCCCGGCGAGCAGCCGCCGGGCATGCGCCGCATCCCGCGCAGCCGTCACGCAGAACCCGCTGCGGATCAGGAATTTCTGCAACAGCCCCCGGATCCGCTCGTCGTCGTCCACGATCAGCAGGTGAATCTCGTTGCTCACCCCTTCCCCTCCTTCACCGCGTTGAAATGCTCCGACTGGTCCTGATCCATCATCGCCTCCAGAACCCGCCGGAATCCCGCGACCGCCTCGTGACCCGCCTCCCGATAGGCCGCGCGCATCCGCGCCCGCTGCGCTTCCGACAGCTCGGCCTCCAGCGCAAGCCCCTTCTCCGTCAGGAACAGATGCCGCTCGCGCTTATCCTTCGCCCCCACGCGGCTTTCTACGAGACCGTCCTCGACCAGCGTCCTGAGTACGCGGTTGAGGGACTGTTTCGTCACCCCGAGGATATCCAGCAGGTTGTTGACATTCGTCCCCGGCGAGCGTCCGATGAAATGCACCGCACGATGATGCGCACGCCCATAGCCGTATTTCTCGAGAATACGATCCGGATCGGCGGTGAACCCGCGATAGGCAAAGAACATCGCCTCGATCCCCTTGCGAAGCTGCTCGTCCGTCAGGAACAGGAGCGCCTCGCCGCTTTTCGCTCCGCCCGTCTTGCCGTCCGCCATGCGTCGCCTCGTCTCCGTTCTGCATAATTTCCGGTCAGTTTAAGTCAGTGTTGTTGACATTCCAAGAATGAATTGGTAGCGAATCCGGGATTTCGCGCAACATTAGATCTTGCTTCAGGTCGTTTTGCGCAACTTCGTGAATTCTGAAAAGAAAAGGAGAACCCGATGGCGGGCAGTTACGAAGATCGCGACGGCTTCATCTGGATGGACGGAAAGCTTGTCGACTGGCGCGACGCACAGGTTCATATCCTCACCCATGCCATGCACTACGCCTCCTCCGTCTTCGAAGGCGAGCGGTGCTACAACGGCAAGATCTTCAAGTCGGTCGAACATTCCGAACGCCTGCGCCGGTCCGGCGAGCTTCTCGACATGCCGGTGCCCTATTCGGTCGAGGAGATCGAGAAGGCGAAATACGACATGCTGAAGGCGAACGGCTGGACCGATGCCTATGTCCGCGTGCTCGCCTGGCGCGGCGCGGGCGACGACATGGGCGTCGCAGCGCACCGCAACCCCGTGCGCATGGCGGTCGCCGGCTGGGAATGGGGCGCCTATTACGGCGATGCAAAGACCAGCGGCGCCAAGCTCGACATCGCGAAATGGAAACGCCCCTCGCCGGAGACGATCCCCACCTCCGCCAAGGCCGCCGGCCTCTACATGATCTGCACCATGTCGAAACACGCTGCCGAGGCCAAGGGCTGCTCGGATGCGCTGTTCATGGACTATCGCGGCTATGTGGCCGAAGCGACGGGCGCGAACATCTTCTTCGTGAAGGACGGCGAGGTGCACACGCCCATCCCCGACGCGATCCTCAACGGGATCACCCGCCAGACCGTCATCTCCATGCTGGAGGACAAGGGCGTCACCGTCCACGAACGCCGGATCGAGCCCTCCGAACTCGAGGGCTTCGAACAGTGCTTCCTCACCGGAACCGCGGCAGAGGTGACACCGGTTGGCCAGATCGGCGACTACAGCTTCGAGGTCGGCGCCCTCACCCGCGACATTGCGGAAAGCTACGAAACCCTCGTGCGCAGCTGAGTTAACCGGACATCAAGGGCTCTCGGCCATCCTGTCGCCGACTGACTGGCCGGAGCCCGCCCGTGTTCAAACGCGACACCCTCATCATCCTGCTCATCGCCGTGTTCCTCGTGACCCCGGCGCTCCTCGCGCTCGCGATGTACGTGGTGACGAAGAACCCCTCCCTCCGCCCGCTCGGCATCACCCTTGAACGGCTTGT